>CADCTP010000384.1 GCA_902805565.1 uncultured Mycobacteriales bacterium | reverse complement strand
GGCGGCGGGAGCGGCGGCGCGCGGACCCGGGTCGGCCGGCGGCGGGACCAGCGGGGTCGGCCAGGCGGCCGTGGCGTCCGGGTCGCCCCCGGCCGGGACCGGCCCGGCGGCCTCCGGCGTCAGCGGGGCGTCGAACCAGGACCGCTGCTCCGACCCGGCCTGCGTCCACTCCGGACGGTCGTCCGACGGCGGGATCCACTGTGGATCCCCCGGGGCTGCCGGCCCGGTGGGGTGCGCGCGGTGCCGGTGGCGCCCGCGCTCGCTACTGTTCCCGTCCATATGAGCTCGGGACAGTAACGGGCGTCGCGCCGTGGGCCAAGTCGCGTGACGGCTCGTGGTCGGGCGGCTACCAGTCCCCGAAGACCCGTTGACCCGTACGGGTGACGTGCTCGCACAGCTGTTCGATGTGGACGTCCTTGACCGCCGCCAGCGCCCGCACGGTGAGCGGGACGAGGTAGGGCGCGTTGGGCCGGCCGCGGTACGGCACCGGCGTCAGGTACGGCGCGTCCGTCTCCACCAGCAGCTGGTCCAGCGGCACCAGCGCCGCCGCCGCGCGCAGTTCGGGGGCGTTCTTGAAGGTCACCGTGCCGGCGAAGGACAGCACGTAGCCGGCCCGCACGCACTCGGCGGCCATCGCGGCGTCCCCGGAGAAGCAGTGGAAGACCGTCCGCTCCGGGGCGCCCTCCTCCCGCAGCACCCGCAGCACGTCGTCGTGCGCGTCCCGGTCGTGGATGACCAGCGCCTTGCCGGACCGCTTCGCCAGGTCGATGTGCCGGCGGAACGCCTCCTGCTGCACGTCCGCCGGCACCCGGCCCCAGTAGTAGTCCAGGCCGGTCTCGCCGATCGCCCGCACCTCGGGCCGGCCGGCCAGCTCGGCCAGACCGTCCCAGGTGGACTCGTCCAGGTCGCCGACCTCGTTGGGGTGCACGGCGATCGCCGCGACCACGCCGTCGAAGGCGGCGGCGGTGTCCGCGGCCCACCGGGAGGAGGCCAGCGTGTCCCCCACCGTGACCACCCGGGTCACGCCGACAGCGACCGCGTCCGCAAGCGACTGTCCTACATCGACACCCATCGCGTCGAGGTGGCAGTGGCTGTCGAACACGGTCGCCGGCAACGGCTCCGGCGGTGGTGGGGGTGGCCCGGTCCTGCTCATCCGCCGCCGGCGAGCCGGGCCAGCTCGTCGTCCACGATGGACGCGTCCAGCTTGCGGAACAGCGGCGTCGGGGCGGACAGCGACCGGCCGACCGGCAGCGGCGTGGACTCCCAGCGGCCGCCGCCGGTGTAGTCGCCGGTGATCACCGGGTACGACGGGGAGCCGATAGCGGTCGGCTCGTCGACCTCGACCACCTCCGGCATCGGCGCCCACTCCCCCGGCTCGCCGGCCCCGCCCAGCAGCCGGTGCACGGTGTCCGACGACGCCGGCAGGAACGGCGTGAGCAGCGTCTTGCAGTCGTCCACCACCTGCAGCGCGACGTTGAGGATCGTCCCCATCCGCTCCAGGTCCTCGGCCCGGCCGGTCTTCGGCAGCGTCCACGGCGCCTGGTCGGAGATGTAGCGGTTGGCATCGCCGACGATCTTCATGACCTCGCCGATCGCCGCCTTCTGGCGGGACCGGCCCAGCAGCTCGCCGACGCTGCCGAAGGCCGCCTTCGACGCCGCGAGCAGCGTGGCGTCGGCGTCGCTGAGGGCGCCGGCGGCCGGGACGGCCCGGAAGTTGCGGGCCGCCAGCGAGATCGACCGGTTCACCAGGTTGCCCCAGCTGTCGGCCAGCTCGTCGTTGTTGCGCCGGCGGAACTCGGCCCAGGTGAAGTCGGTGTCCTGCGTCTCCGGCCCGGCCACCGACAGGTAGTAGCGCAGCGCGTCCGCGTCGTACCGGGACAGCAGGTCGCGGATCTCGATGACCACGCCCCGGGACGAGGAGAACTGCTTGCCCTCCATCGTCAGGAACTCGCTGGAGACGACCTCGTACGGCCGGTCCAGGGCGCCGAGCGGGCCCGGGGTGCCGCCGCGGGCGCCGATGCCGGAGTAGCCCAGCAGCATCGCCGGCCAGATCTCGGCGTGGAAGACGATGTTGTCCTTGCCCATGAAGTAGTAGCCGCGGGCCTGCTCGGACTGCCAGAACGGCCGCCAGGCGTCCGGGTCGCCGGTCCGCCGCGCCCACTCGATCGAAGCCGAGAGGTAGCCGACGACCGCGTCGAACCAGACGTACAGCTTCTTGTCCGGGCGGTCCCGCCAGCCCTCCAGCGGCACCGGGACGCCCCAGTCCAGGTCGCGGGTGATCGCCCGCGGCTTGAGGTCGTCGAGCAGGTTGAGGGAGAACTTCAGCACGTTCGGGCGCCAGCTGTCCCGCGACTGCAGGTACGTCCCCAGCACCTCGGCGAACGCCGGCAGGTCGAGGAAATACTGCTCGGACTCGACGAACTTCGGCTTCTCGCCGTTGATCCGCGACCGCGGGTCGATCAGGTCGGTGGCGTCGAGCTGGTTGCCGCAGTTGTCGCACTGGTCGCCGCGGGCGGAGTCGTAGCCGCAGATCGGGCAGGTGCCCTCGATGTAGCGGTCCGGCAGCGTCCGGCCGGTGGACGGCGAGATGGCGCCGAGCGTGGTCCGCGGGAAGACGTACCCGTTGGCGAGCAGGCCGGTGAAGATCTCCTGGACCACCGAGTAGTGGTTGGTCGTGGTGGTCCGGGTGAACAGGTCGTACGACAGCCCGAGCGAGTGCAGGTCCTCGACGATCAGCCGGTTGTAGCGGTCGGCGATCTCCTGGGTCGAGGTGCCGGCCTTGTCGGCCGCGACGGTGATCGGGGTGCCGTGCTCGTCGGTCCCGGAGACCATCAGGACCTTGTTGCCCGCCATCCGCTGATAGCGGCTGAACACGTCCGAGGGCACGTACGCGGCGGCGTGGCCGATGTGCCGGGGGCCGCTGGCGTACGGCCAGGCCACCGCGGCGAGGATGTGCGAGCTGTCGGGCATGCCACCCAGCGTAGTGAGGCCCGGCGACCTCTTATCGGGCCGCCACCACCGCGGCGTACACGACCCGCTTCGGCAGGCCGGTCTCCCGGGCCACCTCGACGATCGCGGACTTGCGGTCGGTGCCGGCGGCCTCCCGGGCGGCGACCGCGGTGGCCAGCGAGGCGGGGTCGGCGTCGGCGACCGCCCTCGGCGCGCCCGCCACCACCAGGGTGATCTCGCCGCGGACCCCGGGCTCGGCCCAGGCCGCCAGCTCGGCGAGGGTGCCCCGGCGGATCTCCTCGTAGGTCTTGGTCATCTCCCGGCAGGCCGCCGCCGGCCGGTCGGCACCCAGCACCTCCGCCGCGTCGGCCAGGGTGGCGGCCAGCCGGTGCGGCGCCTCGAACAGGACCAGCGTGCGGCGCTCGTCCCGCAGCGCCTCCAGCGCCCGCCGCCGCTCGCCCGGCTTGCGGGGCAGGAACCCCTCGAAGCAGAACCGGTCCGACGGCAGCCCGGACAGCGCCAGCGCGGTGGTCACCGCGGACGGGCCGGGCACCGCGGTCACCGGGACGCCCGCGGCCACCGCGGCGGAGACCAGCCGGTAGCCGGGATCGGACACGCTCGGCATGCCGCCGTCGGTGACCAGCAGGACCGTACGGCCGGCGAGCAGCTCCTCGACCAGCGCCGGCGTGCCGGCCTCCTCGGTCGCGTCGTCGTGCCGGACGACCTTGCCCGGCACCCGCAGCCCCAGGTCGCCGGCCAGCCGGAACAGCCGGCGGGTGTCCTCGGCGGCGACCACGTCGGCGGCGGCCAGCGCGTCCCGCAGCCGCGGGCTGGCGTCGGCGGGGTCGCCCAGCGGCGCCCCGGCCAGGACCAGCACCCCCCGCTCCGCCACCCGCCGAGCGTACGGGCCGCCGGCCGCGCCGGTTCCGGGTGTCCCAGCTCCGGCGCTTACCATCCGGGCATGGCAGCGACGCTCGAGGCAGCTCCGCCGGCGGCC
>CADCTP010000383.1 GCA_902805565.1 uncultured Mycobacteriales bacterium | reverse complement strand
ACGTGTGCTCTTCCTATCTGGGGCCGGAGGAGGGCCCGGCGGCGACCGGGGACGGGCTGTTCGCCGCGCCCGAGCCGGTCGAGCCGCCGGAGCCGGTCGTCGTGCCGGAGCCGGTGGGGCTGCTCGACGGCCTGGACGCGGAGCTGCGCGCGGCGGCCGCGGCCGCCGGCCCGCTGCTCGTCGTGGCCGGGCCGGGGACCGGCAAGACCCGGACCCTCACCACCCGCATCGCGCACCTGGTCACCAACCTGGGAGTGCCGGCCGAGCAGTGCCTTGCGCTGACCTTCACCCGGCGGGCGGCCGGCGAGCTGGCCGAGCGGCTGGCCAAGCTGGTCCCGGGGCGGCAGTCGCCGCTGGTCACCACGTTCCACGGGCTGGGCCTGCGGATCGTCCGCGAGCAGGCGGCCCGGCTGGGACTCGGCGAGGACGTCCGGGTGGTCGACGAGGCGGAGCGGCTCGCGCTGGCCCGGGAGGCGATGGGGGAGGGCGCGTCGGCCCGGGACGTCTCCCGGCTGCTCGCCCTGGTGTCCCGGCTGGCCCGGGACCCGGCGGCCGAGGACGCCGAGCTGGCCGGCCCGCTGGCCCGCTACCGGGCCGGCAAGCGGGCCCGCAACCTGGTCGACCTGGACGACCTGCTGGCCCGGCCGGTCGCCCTGCTCGGCGCGGACCCGGAAGTGCGCGACGCGTACCGCCGGCGGTGGCCGCACGTCAGCGTGGACGAGTACCAGGACGTCGACCCGGCCCAGTACGCCCTGCTGCGGCTGCTCTGCCCGCCCGGCGGCGACCTGTGCGCCATCGGCGACCCGGACCAGGCGATCTACTCCTTCCGCGGCGCCGAGGTCGGCTTCTTCCTCCGGTTCGCCGCCGACTTCCCCGGCACCACCACGGTCCGGCTGACCCGCAACTACCGCAGCACGGCGACGGTGGTCGACGCGGCCCTGGACGTCGTCGCCCCGGTCACCCTGGTGCCCGGCCGGGAGCTGACCGCGGTCGCCGGCGGGGACGGCCCGGACCGGGTCACCCTGCACACCGCGGCCGACGAGGCCGCCGAGGCCGCGTTCGTGGTCGGCTCGATCGAGCGGCTGATCGGCGGCTCGGACCTGACCGCGCTGCTGCGGGGGGCCGCGGACCCGTGGCACGACGCCGTCCACTCGTACGCGGACGTGGCGGTGCTCTACCGGACCGACGCGCAGTCCGGCGCGCTGGCCGAGGCCCTGGAGGGGGCCGGCGTGCCGTACCAGAAGCGCTCCCACCACCGGCTGGGCGACCAGCCGGGGGTGCGGGACCTGCTGGGCGTGCTGCGCGAGGACCTGGTCCGGGCGGCCGGCGACCCGCGGCCGGTGCTGGCCCGGGTGCGGGCCGCGGCCCAGGTGGCGATCGACCGGGCCGGCGGGCTCGGCCCCACCATCGGCGCCGACGAGTGGTCGCTGCTCACCCCGGCCACCGCCCGGGCCGCCCGGCCGGCGCCGGAGCCGGAGCCGGACCCCGCGACCCGGGTGGCCCAGCTGCAGGCCGCGGTGGAGCTGCTCGGCGCGCTGGCCGAGCGGGCCGGCGCGGACGCGGCCAAGTTCCTGGCCGAGCTGGCGCTGGGCGCCGAGGTCGACCTGTGGGACCCGCGGGCGGACCGGGTGTCGCTGCTGACCCTGCACGCGGCGAAGGGCCTGGAGTTCCCGGTGGTGTTCGTGGTCGGGGTGGAGGACGGGCTGCTGCCGATGCGGTTCGGCGACTCCGAGCCGGACACCGCGGAGGAGCGGCGGCTGCTGTTCGTCGGGATGACCCGGGCCCGCACCCACCTCGTGCTGAGCCACGCGCGGCGCCGTACGGTCCGCGGCCGGGTCACCGAGCCGGCCCCGTCGCCCTTCCTCGCCGACCTGCCGGCCGCCGCCCTGGAGCGCACCTCGCGACCGGAGCGCCGCCGCCAGGTCCAGCTCCGGCTGCTGTGACGCCACTCACCCGGGCGATGGACGGATGATGACTCAAGGAGTCTAGTTGGGCACTGACGGTGTTCGTCACCGAAGGAGGTCCACATGGCCGCGTTCCGATATGTCAAACCGGCGCTGGTGATCGCGGCGGCAGCCGCGGTCGCCGCCGCCGCGCTGCCCGCCCAGGCCGCCCCGGCGCCACCGGCGGTGGCCGCCGCCAGCACCCCGGGGCTCTACCAGGTCGACGGGGTCCGCTCGATGGCCGAGCGCGAGGCGGTGAACCGGACCGGGGTCGCGATCGCGGAGGTCGGCCACGGCACGCTCACCGTCACCGGCTCGGCGGCCGAACTCGCCGCGGTCCGCAAGCTCGGGTTCACAGTGACCGCGACGCCCAGCCGGAACCCCGGCGGGGTGTCGACCAACGACTTCCCGTCGGCCGACTCGACGTACAACAACTACACCGAGATGACGGCGAAGCTGGACGCGGCGGCGGCGAACTACCCGGCGCTGGTGCGCAAGACCAGCCTGGGCACGTCGTACCAGGGCCGGCAGCTGTGGCTGACCAAGATCAGTGACAACGTGGCCACCGACGAGGCCGAGCCGGAGGTGCTGTTCACCTGCGGCCAGCACGCCCGCGAGCACCTGACCATCGAGATGTGCCTCTACCTGGTCAACGAGCTGGCCAGCAAGTACGCCACCGACACCCGGGTGCGCGGGCTGGTGAGCTCCCGGGAGATCTGGGTCGTCGCCAACCTCAACCCGGACGGCTCCGAGTTCGACATCGCCAGCGGGTCCTACCGCTCCTGGCGGAAGAACCGGCAGCCCAACAGCGGCTCCTCGTACGTCGGCACCGACCTCAACCGGAACTGGGCCTACCAGTGGGGCTGCTGCGGCGGCTCCTCCGGCAGCACCTCGTCGGACACCTACCGCGGCCCGTTCGCGTTCTCCGCGCCGGAGACGGCCCGGGTGGCCGACTTCGTGAACTCCCGGGTGATCGGCGGCCGGCAGCAGATCACCACCGGCATCGACTTCCACACCTACTCCGAGCTCATCCTGTGGCCGTACGGCTACACGTACAACAACACCGCGCCGGGGCTGAACGCCGACCAGCAGGCCACGTTCGCCACCCTCGGCCGGAACATGGCCGCGACCAACAACTACACCCCCGAGCAGTCCAGCGACCTCTACATCACCGACGGGTCGATCGACGACTGGCTGTACGGCGTGCACCGGATCTTCGGCTACACCTTCGAGATGTACCCGCGGAGCTCCTCGGGCGGCGGCTTCTACCCGCCGGACGAGGTGATCGCGACCCAGACCAGCCGCAACCGCGCCGCGGTGCTGCAGCTGCTGGACGCGGCGGACTGCCCGTACGAGGTGATCGGCAAGCAGGCCCAGTACTGCGCGTGATCACCCGCTAGCCGTGGGACGGAGCGTCGTCGCAGCGTAGTGGCGCTGTGGCGACGCTCCGGGCTGTGTTGATCACGGGTGCGCTGGGTAACGATCTCGTACGGCGTGTCCGCTCCTCATGCACGCCGGAGCCCGGAAGGCTGTACCCGGGGAGATACCGGCGGGAGGTAGTGGTGGCGGCGGAGGCGACACGTCCGGAGGGCTGGTTCGCGCGGCCGATCGGGCCGAGCGGCACGGTGGAGGAGGCGTCCCGGGTCGCCGGCCGGCTGGCCGCGCCCAGCGAGGCCGCGACCGGGGCCGGGCTGCCGGTGCGGACGCCGAAGGCGCACCTGGTGCCGGGCGCGTTCGCGGAGGGCACCCCGGCCGGCGCGCCGCGGCGCTCGGCCGAGGAGGTCCGGGACCGGCTGCGCGGCTACCTGTCCGGGGTCGAGCGGGGCCGGTCGCCGGAGTAGCCGGTGGACCTCAACGCCGATGTCGGCGAGTCGTACGGGGCCTGGACGCTCGGCGACGACGACGCGGTGCTGGCCGTGGTCAGCAGCGCCAACGTGGCCTGCGGCTTCCACGCCGGCGACCCGCTGACCCTGCTGCGGACGGTGACCCGGGCGGCGGCGCTGG
>CADCTP010000382.1 GCA_902805565.1 uncultured Mycobacteriales bacterium | reverse complement strand
GGTCCGGGCGGCCGGGTCCGCGCGGTGCGGGTCCGCGCGGTGCGGGTCCGGGCGGCCGGGTCCGCGCGGCGGCCGGGTGCTAGCGGAAGAGGCCGCCGGCGGTCGGGTGCCGGCCGAGCTCGTGCAGCCCGCGCACGGCGAGGGCGTACCCGAGCACCCCGAAGCCGACCACCACCCCGGCCGCGACCCGGGAGACGTGCGAGTGGTGCCGGAAGTCCTCCCGGCGGTGCACGTTCGAGATGTGCACCTCGACCACCGGCAGCCCGGCGCCCTCGATCGCGTCGGGCAGCGCGATCGACGTGTGGCTGTACGCGGCCGGGTTCAGCACGGCCCCGATCGCGTCCCCGGCCGCGGTCGCCGCCCCGGCCTCCTGCAGCCAGTCGACGAGCTCGCCTTCCCGGTTGGACTGCCGGAAGTCCACGGTGTGGCCTAGCCCGGCGGCGGTGTCCGCGCACAGCCGCTCGACGTCGGCGAGCGTGGCGGTGCCGTACACCGCCGGCTCGCGGCGGCCGAGCAGGTTGAGGTTCGGGCCGTTGAGGACGTAGACGGTGGGCACGGGGACGCAGCGTAGCGTCCGGCAGACTGATCCCGACTCGTCGAGGAGAGGGCTGGCAGATGGCGGAAGCGGTCGGGGTCGTCGGATCCGGGATCATGGGTGCGGGCATCGCGGAGGTGGCCGCGCGGGCCGGCTGCGACGTGTTGATCCGGGAGGTCACGCCCGAGCTGGCCGACGCCGGGCGGGCCCGGATCGCGACGTCGCTGGGTCGGGCGGTCACCAGGGGCAAGCTGTCCGAGGCCGACCGGGACGCGACGCTGGGCCGGGTCCGGGTGACCACCGAGCTGTCCGACCTGGCCGACCGGGACCTGGTCATCGAGGCGATCGTCGAGGACGAGGCGGTCAAGACCGCGCTGTACGCCGAGCTGGGCACCGTCGTCCGCCCGGACACCGTGCTGGCCTCGAACACCTCCTCCATCCCGATCTCCCGGCTGGCCGCGGTCACGCCCGGCCCGGAGCGGGTGCTCGGCATGCACTTCTTCAACCCGGTGCCGGTGCTGCCCCTGGTGGAGCTCGTGCCGTCCCTGCTGACCGGGGCCGACACGGTGGCCCGGGCGCAGGAGTTCGCCGCCGGCCGGCTCGGCAAGAAGACCGTGCTGTGCAAGGACCGGTCCGGGTTCGTGGTCAACGCGCTGCTCGTGCCGTACATCCTCGCGGCGGTCCGGATGGTCGAGGCCGGCGTGGCCTCGGCCGAGGACGTCGACACCGCGATGGTCGGCGGCGCGAACCACCCGATGGGCCCGCTCGCCCTGGCCGACCTGATCGGCCTGGACACCACCGCCGCCATCGCCGGCTCGCTGTACGAGGAGTACAAGGAGCCGCTGTACGCCGCTCCCCCGCTGCTGCGCCGGATGGTCGAGGCCGGCCTGCTGGGCCGCAAGAGCGGCCGCGGCTTCCACGACTACTCCTGATGCGGGCCGCCGTCCTGGGCCGGCCGGTCGGGCACTCCCTGTCCCCGGTGCTGCACACCGCGGCGTACGCGGCGCTGGGGCTGGACTGGGCGTACACGGCCGTGGACTGCGGCGAGGCGGAGCTGCCCGGGCTGGTCGCCGGGCTCGGCCCGGAGTGGGCCGGGCTGTCGCTGACCATGCCGCTGAAGCGGGCCGCGCTGGCGGTGGCGACCGCGGTGGACCCGCTGGCCGCCGCGGTCGGCGCCGCCAACACGCTGGTGCTGCGGGACGGCGCGCGGGTCGCGTACAACACCGACGTGGCCGGCATCGTCGCGGCGCTGCGGGAGGCCGGGGTGACCCGGCCGGCGTCCGCGGTGGTGCTCGGGGCCGGCGGGACGGCGCGGGCGGCGCTGGCCGCGCTGGCCGGGCTGGGCGTGACCGAGCCGGTGGTGCTGGTCCGGTCGCCGGCCCGGGCCGCGGAGCTGCGGGCGGCGGCGGACCGGCTCGGGGTCGCCGCCGACGTCCGGGCCGGGCTGCCCGGCCCGGTGCCCCCGGCGGACGTGCTGGTCTCCACGCTGCCGGCCGGCGCCGCCGACGGTCTGGTCCCGACCGCGCCGGTCGTGCTGGACGTCGTGTACGCGCCCTGGCCGACACCGTTCGCCGCCGCCGCGCCGGGCACCGTGGTGTCCGGGCTGGCCATGCTGCTGCACCAGGCGGCGGCCCAGGTGACCCTGATGACCGGCCGCGCCGCCCCGGTCGGCGCGATGCGCGCCGCGCTCGACGCCGCCACGGCGACCCGGAGCGAAGGGGTCGGGCCGGCCTCCACCGGGTGACCGGCGCCCCGGCAGCGGCAGCCCCGGAGCGGGGCGTCGGCCACGGGGGCGGGACGCCGTCCGACCGGGCCCGGACCGGGCGCTAGGTTCACGGCATGGCCGAGGTCAGCGCAGCGCGATCGGTCCCGGCCGACCCGTACCCGGTGCGGTTCCCCGTGGTGGCCCTCATCGCCTCGGCCGGCGGGCTCGCCGCGCTGACCCGGGTGCTCGCGCCGCTGCCGGCCGACCTGCCGGCCGCCGTGCTGATCGTGCTGCACCAGGACCCCCGGCGGGAGAGCGAGCTGGCCACCATCCTGGCCCGGAGCACCGCCCTGTCGGTCGAGCTGGCCGACGACGGCACGGTGATGCGCCCCGGCCAGGTGCTGGTCGTCCCGGCCGGCCGGCACCTGCTGGTCACCGCCGAGGCCCGGGTCGGGCTGATCGACGCCGGCGCGCTGCCCCCGGCCCGGCCGTCGGCCGACCTGCTGCTGGCCACCCTGGCCGTCACCTGCGGTGCGCGCGCCCTGGCGGTGATCCTCACCGGGATGGGGCACGACGGCGAGGCCGGGGTGCGGGCGATCGCCCACTGCGGCGGCACGGTCCTCGCGCAGGACGCGGCGACCTCGAAGTACCACTCGATGCCGGCGGCGGCGATCGCCACCCGGCACGTGCAGGCGGTCCTGCCCGCGGACGAGATCGGCCCGGCCATCGTGGCCCACGTACGGTCCCACTGAGCAGCCGGAGGGCTGGGTGCCGGCCGGAGGGCCGGCACCGGCCGGAGGGCTGGGCGGTCCCCCTGGGCCGGTCCGGAGGCTCCGGCGTGGGAAAAGCGAGCAGGGCGCCCGGTCCGGGGACCGAACGCCCTGCTGGCGGTGGTAGCGGGGGCAGGATTTGAACCTGCGACCTCTGGGTTATGAGCCCAGCGAGCTACCGAGCTGCTCCACCCCGCGTCGCTGGAACAACCATACCCAGCCACCCGGACGCGGTTGTCACCGGGTCCGGGCGGCATTTGTGGAAAGCCTGAGAAAAGACACCAGGGCGTCCAGTCCGAAGACTGAACGCCCTGGTGGCGGTGGTAGCGGGGGCAGGATTTGAACCTGCGACCTCTGGGTTATGAGCCCAGCGAGCTACCGAGCTGCTCCACCCCGCGTCGGCGAGATGAATGTTACGCAGCCGGCGGACCCGGTGCAAATCCGGGTCCGCCGGCCGCGCACTGTCCTGCTACCGCCCGCCGCGGGCCGCCGCGACGGCCGCGGCCGCCTGGTTGACCTGCGTCTGGGCGGCACCGATCCGGGTGACGTCCCCGCTCTGGTACGCCGCCTGCAGCGCCGAGTACGCCGTGGCCAGCTGGTTCAGGGCCTGGCCGAGCTGCGGCGAGATGCTGCCGCCGGTCGGCCCCGGGGCCGGGGGCGCCGGCGTCCCGCCCGGGGTCGTCGGCGTCGCCGTCGGCGTCCCCGACGGGGTCGGGCTCGGGGTCCCCGCCCCCCCGCCGCCGGCGTCCGGAGCCTGTTGACCCGCACCCGGGCCGAACAGGGTGTCCAGCGCCGCCTTGAGCGACTCGGCGAACGCCACCCGGTCACCGAAGGCGACCAGCACCCGCTGCAGGATCGGGTACGGCAACCCGGCCGCCTCGACGTACAGCGGCTCGATGTAGAGCAGCCCGCCGGCCACCGGCAACGTCAGCAGGTTGCCGTACCTGACCTGCGAGCCCTGCGAGTTCAGCAGGGTGATGGTCTGGGCGATCTCGGGTGTCGACCCGAACCGCCCCTGGACCTGCCCGGGACCGAGCACCGCCTGCGACCCGGGCAACTCCAGGACCTGGAACTCCCCGTAGTCCTCGGGATCGCTGGAGACCGTGACGTACGCCGCCAGGTTGTCCCGCTGCAGCGAGTTCAGCGCGCTGGTCAGCTGGAAGACCGGCCGATCCTGGCCGGGGGCCTGGGCGACGATGTAGTACGGCGGCTGCGCGGCGTTCTGGCCGGTCGTCGGGTCCGACGGCACCCGCCAGAAGTCCTGGGTGTTGAAGAACTGCCGCGGGTCGGTCACGTGGTAGCGGGTGAGCAGGTCCCGCTGCACCTTGAACAGGTCCTCCGGGTACCGGATGTGCTCGCGCAGCTCGGGGCTGATCTCGCTCTCCGGCCGGATGACGTCCGGGTACGTCTTCATCCAGGTCTTCAGCACCGGGTCCTTGGTGTCGAACTCGTACAGCGTGACCTTGCCCGTGTACGCGTTGACCGTGGCCTTGACCGAGTTGCGGATGTAGTTGACGTCCTGCCGGGGCAGCGCCCGGGTGCCCTGCCCGGTCCGCGAGTCGGCGGCCAGCTCACCCAGCGGCTGGCGCTCCGAGTACGGGTAGTTGTTCAGCGTGGTGTAGCCGTCGATGATCCACTCGACCTGGCCGTTGACCACGGCCGGGTACGGGTCGCCGTCGACCTTGAGGAACGGCGCCGCCTTCTGCACCCGGTCGGCCGGGTCGCGGACGAAGAGGATCTTCGAGTCGCCGTTGATCGCGCTGGACAGCAGGATGTTGCGCTCGCGGTAGTTGATCGCGAACGCCAGCCGGTTGATCGGGTTGCCGACGTTGACCCCGCCCTCGCCGGTGTACCGGTAGAGCTCGTCCACGCCACCGGTACCCGGGCGGTCGAACTCGCCCCGGCTGTTGGTGTTGACGATCGAGTAGTCCGCGATCAGCTCGCCGTAGTAGATCCGCGGCTGCTTGACCTCGATCGGGCCGGTCGGCGGCAGCCCGCCCACCTCGAAGTCGGCCTGCGAGCGCAGGTCCTCGTTCGCGGCCGCGGCGACGAAGCCGTTGCCGTGGGTGTAGAACGTGTGCCGGTTGATCCAGTTGGTCTGGTTGCCGGTGAGGTTCTCCGACTTCAGCTCCCGGACCGCCACGACGTAGTCGCGCTCCTGGCCGTCGACCGTGTAGCGGTCGATGTCCAGCTTCGCCGGGAAGTCGTACACGTTCCGGATCTGCTGGAACTGGCGGAACGTCGGGCTGAGGATGTTCGGGTCCAGCAGCCGCGCGTTCGGGATCGTCGCCTTGTCCGCGCGCAGGTCCGGCGCGGCCTCGTTGACGTTGACCCGGGCGTTGTACGGCGTCTGGTTGACCGGCCCGCCCTCGTCCACCGAGGTGATCCCGTACGCGGCACGGGTCGCCTGGATGTTGCGGGCGATGTATTCGGCTTCCTTCTCGTTCGCGTTCGGCCGGACGCTGAACTGCTGGACGATCGCCGGGTAGATCCCGCTGGCGACGATCGAGACGATCAGCAGCAGGCCGACCGAGGCCACCGGCAGCGGCGCGATGCGCAGGAAGATGTTGGCGAACACGGCGACCGCGCAGATCAGGGCCACCCACATGAGGGTGGTCTTCGCCGGCAGCACCGCGTTGATGTCGGTGAACGAGGCGCCGGTCCGGCCGTCCCGGTCGTTGAAGAGCAGCCCGTACCGGTCGAGGTAGTAGGCCGCCGCCTTCAGCAGCAGGAAGATGCCGAGCAGCACCGACAGGTGCACCCGGGCCGCGGGCGTGACCTTCTCCCCCGGCGTCTGCAGTCGCACCCCGCCGAAGAGGTAGTGCACCGCCAGCGCCGCCAGCGCCGAGAGCACGACCGCCGTGAACAGCAGGCCGAGCACGAACCGCTGGAACGGGTACGTGAAGGTGTAGTAGGCGATGTCCATCCCGAACTGCGGGTCGGTGACGCCGAACCGCACGCCGTTGCGCCACTGCAGCCAGGTCTGCCACTGCGACTGGGCGGTGATGCCGGTGAACATCCCGAGCACCGCGGAGATGACGAGGACGATCAGCCGGCGACGCGGCTCGAGCGTCGAGCGGTAGCGTTCGAGGTTCTGCTGTTCCAGCGACATCGGCCGGAACGGGGGGCGGAACCGGTAGGCGAGCATGAGGTTGGCCGCGATGACGACGGCCATCAGCCCACCGAAGAGGGCGAACAACAGGATCCGGGTGCGCAGGCCCGTGCTGAAGACCTGCCGGTAACCGACTTCACCGAACCAGAGCCAGTCCACCCACAGGCGGACCAGCGAACCGAGGACGGACAGGACGAGAACCAGCAGCACGACGACGCCAATGATGATCTTGGCGCGTCGGGATAACGACGGCACGGGAAGCGACGGCCGCATGGCCACGGTGGTGTGCTCCCAGCGTGAAAGGCGATGGTGACGCCTGAGGAACTTACCGGGACGCGCTGAGGTTCCCGGCCCGGCGTGCGGACCCGTACGGACCTGGAAGGATGGCCCCGTGTCGGAGCTGTTGCAGGAGACCCTCGTCGAGATCGAACGGCACGTCGCCGGTGCCGGTTGGGACCAGCGCCCGCAGCTGTTCGCCCTGGCCAGGACGGCCGACCTGATGCAACGGGAGCCCGATTTCGCCGCCGCGCTGGGCCTGGACGCCGACCGGATGCCGGCCGAGTCGCTCACCCCGGTCGAGCAGGACCCGCTGCCGGACGGCCCGCTGGACGAGTCGCTGGCCCAGGTCGGCTGGCCGCGCGAGGTGGCCGGCTGCGCGCTGGTGCAGGAGGTGGTCATGCTGCCGCCGGAGGTCGAGGAGGCCATGCCCCGGCACGCGGACGTCCTGGACTGGGCGGTCGAGCACCCGCAGCGGCGGGAGGCCCGGCTGGCGGTGGCGGTGCTGCGGGACGGCACCCGGGCCTGCACCGTGCGGATGCGCGGGCAGGACGAGGAGGAGCTGCTCGTCGGCCCGGACCTCGCGCCGGCCCTGGCCGACGCCCTCGCCGCCACCCTGGACTCCTAGCCCGCGCCCGGGCCGGCCGGGTCAGCCGGCCGGGGTCGCGGTCAGCCGGCCGGGCAGGCCGGGACCGGGCGGCCGGCCTCCAGGTCCTTCAGCGCCGTGACCGCGCCGGTCAGCGACTCGACCCGGACCAGCTGGAGCCCGGACGGCGGGTTGCGGACCGCCTCGGCGCAGTTGCCGGCCGGCACCAGGAAGACGCTCGCCCCCTTGTCCTTGGCCGCGATGAGCTTCAGCGGGATGCCGCCGATCGGGCCGACGGTGCCGGACACGTCGATCTGCCCGGTCCCGGCGACGAACCGCCCGCCGGTCAGGTCCTCCGGGCCGAGCTTCTCCAGGATCCCCAGCGCGAACATCAGCCCGGCCGACGGCCCGCCGATCCGGTCGTCCAGCGCGATCTTGACCTTGAACGGGGCCGTGCTCTCCAGGGTGACCCCGACGCCGAGCACGGCCCGGGTGCGACCGGTCTCGTCGGTGCCCTCGCTGGTGGTCACCCGGGCGGTCCCGGCCCGACCACCGCGCTCGTACCCCACGGTCACGGTGGTGCCGGGCTCGATCGCCCGCAGCACGTCGCCGAGCTGCGTGATGTCCCCGACCTTCTTGCCCTGCACCGCGGTGATGACGTCCTTCTCGGCCAGCTTGCCGTTGGACGGGGAGTCGCCCTCGACCGCGGAGATCACCACCTCGGTCAGCCCGAGGTAGGCCAGGGCCGCGAGCTCGGCCGAGTTCTGCGAGGTGACGAAGTCGCGGGTGTTCTTCTCGTCCGTCTCCTGCTGGGTCTGCCCGGGCGGGAAGATCTCCTCCCGCGGCACCACCGCGCGCGCCGGGTCCAGCCAGCCGCGCAGGGCGCCGAGCAGGTCCAGGCGGTCCCGGACGGACACCGTGGTCAGGTTGAGGTGCCCGTCGGTGCTGTCGGCCTCGCGCCCGGTCACCTGGATGATCTGCTGGCCGGACTGGTCGACGCCGAGGGTGTCGAGGGTCGGGCCCGGCCCGAGCTCCGCGTACGGCACCGGGAGCTGCGAGCCGCCGACCAGGAGCGCGAGGAGCAGCACCGCGCCCGTCACCATCGTGACGACTCGTCGACTCATGCGGGCGAGCTTACGTACGCCGACCGAAAGTCCGGCGGCGGGACCGCGGGTCCGGCGGGTCCTGCCGGCTGCGCTCCAGCGCCGCCACGAACCGGTGGTGCGCCGCCACGCTGTCCAGCGGGTCGGCCGGGCCGCGGGGCCGCGCCGCCCAGCCCCCCCAGGCCACGGCGGCGACGAGCGCCAGCAGTGGCATCGCGAGCCAGACCAGCGGGGACATGTCCCCAACGGTACGCGCCCGGGCTTGCCCGGTGCCGCCCGCGGCGGCGTGTCGCGCGCGGTGTTGCCGGGCTGTTATGTCCGCTGTGGACGGATGGTCACCCCTGCTTCCGCCGCCGGGCCCGGCGGACCAGCGCCGCGGTGCCGACCAGGGCCGCCGCCGCGCCCGCCGCGCCGCCGACGACGCCGCCGACCACGGTCGCGTTGCGGGCCAGCGGACCGCGCTCCGCCCGCCGGCCGAGGTGGTCGGCGACGGCCTCGGCGTTGCCGTACGCGGGCCGCCAGCCGGCCTCCCGCAGCCGGTCGGTGCCGACCACCCACGGGTGCACCAGGTAGGCCAGCTCGCTCGGCGGCGCCGGGGTGATCCCGAGCCGGTGCAGCCGCTCCGCCATCCCGACCGCCACCCGCTCCGGCAGCTCCAGGCTGCGCCGGCCGGTGAGCTTCTCCAGCGTGTCGTGGTCCAGCCAACCGTCGCTGCCGACGTTCGCCGGGCCGTCGAGCACCCCCGGCGGGGCCAGCGCGGCCAGCTCCACCGCCGCCGCCAGGTCGGTGACGTGGCAGAACTGCCAGCGGGTGTCCGCGCCGCGGATGCGCAGCAGCCGGGAGGCGCCCAGCAGCGCGGCCATCGGCTCCCGGTCGCCGGCGCCGAGCACCACCGCCGGCCGCAGCACGGTCACCGCCAGCCCGCGGTGGGTGCGCCGGGAGGACGCCGCGATCCGCTCGATCTCCAGCAGGTCGCCGACCGCGCTGGCCTCCGGCACCGCGCGCAGCGGCGCCTCGTCGGTCAGCGGCACCGGGTTGTCGGCGTACGCGCCGTAGGCCAGCGCGCTGCCCACCACCACCACCCGGCGCACCCCGGCCGCGAACGCCGCGGTCAGCACCGTCTGCACGGCCCGGGTGTTGCGCTGCCGCTGACCGGTCCGGTCGGCGTCCGGGGCGAGGTCGACGGCCAGGTGGGCCACCGCGTCCACGCCGGCGAACACCCCGGTCAGCCCGGGGTCGAGCAGGCCGGTGCGCCGCCAGTCGCCCGGCCCCGGCTCCGGGTCGACGCCGATCGCCCGGCGGACCCGCGGCGATTCCCGCAGCCGGGCCAGCACCGCGGCCCCCGCGCCGGCGGCGGCTCCGGTCACCGCGACGGTTCGCCCTGGGCGTACAGCACCGGGCACGTCCGCCTCCCTCCGCTCGTCAGGACTACCGTGGGGAGCATGGCAGCGCAGGGAGGCCGCTGGTGACCGACGTCCCGTTCGGGTTCAACCTCGGATCGAGCGGCGAGGAGCCCGGGAAGGAACCGAGGCCGGGTGATCCGTTCGCCGGCTTCGGCGGCTTCGGCCTGCCCGGCGGCGGGGGCATTCCCGACGACCTCGCCGGCAAGATGCCGCTGTTCGCCGCGCTGCAGCAGATGCTGTCCGCGCAGAGCGGACCGGTCAACTGGGACCTGGCCAGGCAGATGGCCGTCTCGGCGCTGGCCGGCGCGCACCGCTCCCCCACCCCGGTCGAGCGCTCGCAGAACGCGGACGCGATCCGGCTGGCCGACCACTGGCTGGACCCGGTCACCGCGCTGCCGTCCGGCGTGACGGCGGTGGAGTCCTGGTCCCGGGTGGAGTGGGTCGAGCGGACCCTGCCGGCCTGGTCGCTGCTGTGCGACCCGGTCGCGGCCCGGGTGGTCGGCGCGATGGGCTCGATCATGCCCGCGGACGCGCCCCCGGAGGCGGCGCCGCTGCTGGGGATGGTGGGGCAGGTCGGCGGCCTGATGTTCGGCGCCCAGGTGGGCCAGGCGCTGGCCAAGCTGGCCGGTGAGGTGCTCGGCAGCACCGACGTCGGGCTCCCGCTCGGGCCGGCCGGCGTGGCCGCGATGCTGCCGGACAACGTGGCGGAGTTCGGCCGCGGCCTGGAGGTGCCGGCCGACCAGGTGCGGCTGTTCCTGGCGCTGCGCGAGGCGGCGTACCACCGGCTGTTCAAGCACGTGCCGTGGCTGCGGCAGCGCCTGTTCGACGCGGTCGACGCGTACGCGCGGGGCATCACGGTCGACCGCGACGCGATCGAGCGGGCGATGTCCGACGTCGACCCGCAGGACCCGGAGAGCATGCAGCGGGCGTTGCAGGGCGGCATGTTCGAGCCGTCGGTCACGCCCGAGCAGCAGGCCGCGCTGGCCCGGCTGGAGACCCTGCTCGCGCTGGTCGAGGGCTGGGTCGACGACGTGGTGGCGGCCGCCGCGGCCGACCGGCTGCCGGGCGCCGACGCGCTGCGGGAGACGCTGCGGCGGCGCCGGGCCACCGGCGGGCCGGCCGAGCAGACCTTCGCCACGCTGGTCGGGCTGGAGCTGCGGCCACGCCGGCTGCGCGAGGCCGCGACGCTGTGGAAGCTGCTGCGCGAGGACCGGGGCGCGGACGGCCGGGACGAGCTGTGGCGGCACCCGGACCTGCTGCCGGACGCGGACGACCTGGACGACCCGGCGGCCTTCGTGCGGCGCTCCGGCGACGACGGGCTGCGGCTGCCGGAGTAGACCCGGTCAGCCGAGCAGGGCCCGGGTCGCCTCCCAGCCCTCCAGGTCCGGGTCGAGGCAGGCCAGGTCGGCCCGGCTGCGCAGCCGGCGCCAGGCCTGGGTGAGCGCGAGCTCGCCGGGTGGGGCGGCGGAGATCAGCCGCTCCACCGCGTACTGGTCGTCCAGGCTGACGTCCAGTGGCAGCCAGTCCGGCGCCGGCAGCCGGGTGGCCAGTGCGATCAGCCCGCCGCCGACGGCCGGGGCGGCGGCCACCAGCGCGCCGGACAGCGCGGAGAACGGCTTGGCGACCAGCAGTCCGGGCAGGTCGGGCGCGTCGGCCACCACCACGGCGGCCTCGTCGTAGCCACGGACGGCGAGGGCGGCGAACACGTCCGCCGGCGTCCCGAGCCCGGTCTCCAGCACCGGCGTGCCCGGCCAGACCAGGTCCTCGGCGTCGGCCACCCGGTCCGGCGCGGCCGCCACCAGCGGGTCCAGCCCGGGCAGGTCGGCCAGCAGGTCGGCGACGTCCTCGGCCAGCGCGCGGGCGAACGCGTCCGGCGCGACGCCCGGCGGGCAGGCCCGGGCGGCCGGTGGGCCGGTCAGCAGGAGCACCGCCGCGCGGCGGGTCACTCCTCCACCGCGCCCGGGTCGACCTCGGCCGCGGGCACCTCGTCATCGTCGGAACGGTCCAGCTGGGCGGCCGCGGCGACCCCCTCCAGGTAACCCCGGGCGCGCTCGGTCCGGGGATAGCGGGCGACGATGTCCCAGAAGTCCGGCCCGTGACCGGGGACCACCAGGTGGGCGAGCTCGTGCACCAGCACATAGTCCAGCACCCAGCCCGGCATGTCCCGCAGCCGGGCGGAGATCCGGATGGAACCGTCGGACGGCGTGCAGGAGCCCCACCGGGACGCCATGTTGGACACCCAGCGGACGCTGGACGGCTCCACCCGGCCGTCGAACAGCGTGGCCGACAGCTGCCGGCACCGGGCCAGCAGGGCCTCGTCGCTGCGCCGTGGGCCGCGGAGCCGGCGGGCGTCACGGGCCTGCAGCCGGGCGACCATCTCGGCGACCCAGTGTTGCTCCTCGGCCCGGGTGAACCGGGCGGGGATGAGCACGACGGTGACGTCGCCGTCCCGGTACGCGGACACGGTGCGGCGGCGGCGCGCACTCCGCCGCACCTCGACGGGCGGAGTGGCCCGGTCGACGGCGAGCGTACGAGCCACGCTTGCACGGTAGCGGTCCGCACGGACAGTTTCGCTCCGTGATTTTTTCACTCCACCGGGGACATGTGTGTTCCTGCAGGTCAGCCGGTCGGGTGACGTTTCGACACTCGGCGTGTCCACATGGCGTCCCCCATCGGTCCACAAGGACAC
>CADCTP010000381.1 GCA_902805565.1 uncultured Mycobacteriales bacterium | reverse complement strand
CGCAACACCCTCAACACCAGCACCGGACTCACCCTCCCCACCACCACCATCTACGACCACCCCACCCCGGAGAAGCTGGCCCGCTTCCTGGCCCAGGAGCTGTCCGGCGTACGGGAGGCGGCGGCGGACCCGGTCGCGAGCGCGGCCGTCGACGACGAGCCGATCGCGATCGTCGGGATGGCCTGCCGGTTCCCCGGGGACGTCCGGTCGCCGCAGGACCTGTGGGAGCTGGTGGACGCCGGTCGGGACGGGATCGGCCCGTTCCCGACCGACCGCGGCTGGGACCTGGAGGCGCTGTACGACCCCGACCCGACCCGGCCCGGCACCTGCTACGCCCGCGAGGCCGGCTTCCTCTACGACGCGGCCGACTTCGACGCCGAGTTCTTCGAGATCAGCCCGCGCGAGGCCGTCGCGATGGACCCGCAGCAGCGGCTGCTGCTGCAGACCGCGTGGGAGGCGTTCGAACACGCGGGGCTCGACCGGGCCACCCTCAAGCACAGCCCGACCGGCGTGTTCATCGGGCTCACCGTGAACGACTACCTGGCGCTGATCGGCGAACGGCCGAGCGAGGTCGAGGGCTACATCGGCACCGGCAACCTCGGCAGCGTCGCCTCCGGCCGGGTGTCGTACACGCTGGGGCTGGAGGGGCCGGCGCTGACGCTGGACACCGCCTGCTCCTCCTCGCTGGTCGCCATCCACCTCGCCGCCCAGTCCCTGCGCAGCAACGAGTGCACCCTGGCCCTGGCCGGCGGGGTGACCGTGATGTCGACGCCCGGCGGGTTCGTGGAGTTCGCCCGGCAGCGCGGGCTGGCGGCGGACGGCCGGTGCAAGTCGTTCGCGGACGCCGCCGACGGCGCCATCCTGTCCGACGGGGTGGGCGCGATCGTGCTGGAGCGGCTGTCCGACGCGCGCCGCAACGGGCACCCGGTGCTGGCCCTGCTGCGCGGCTCGGCCACCAACCAGGACGGCACCAGCAACGGCCTGCCCGCCCCGAACGGGCCCGCGCAGGAACGGGTGATCCGCCAGGCGCTCGCCAACGCCGGGCTGACCGCCGACGAGGTCGACGCGGTCGAGGCCCACGGCACGGGCACCACCCTGGGCGACCCGATCGAGGCCAACGCCCTGCTGGCGACGTACGGGCAGGGCCGGTCGCCGGAGCACCCGCTGTGGATCGGGTCGGTCAAGTCCAACTTCGGCCACACCCAGTCCGCCGCCGGCGTCGCCGGGGTGATCAAGACGGTGATGGCCCTGCGGCACGGCCGGCTCCCGGCCTCGCTGCACGTGGACCGGCCCAGCTCGCACGTGGACTGGGACTCCGGTGCCGTCCGCGTGCTCACCGGTCCGACCGCGTGGCCGGACCGGCAGCGGCCGCGCCGGGCCGGGGTGTCCGCGTTCGGCGTCTCGGGGACCAACGCCCACCTCATCCTGGAGGAGCCGCCGGCCGAGGACCCGCCGCCGCCGGTCCCCGACGACGGCGCCGCGGTGCCGTGGGTGGTCACCGCCCGGGCCGCCGGCGCGCTGCGGGAGCAGGCCGGGCGCCTGCTCGACCGGGTCGCCGGGCCGGACCGGCCGGTCCGCGTCGACGTCGGCTGGTCGCTGGTCCGGACCCGTACGCCGTTCGAGCACCGCGCGGTCGTCCTCGGCCACGACGACGAGGAGGCGGCCGCCGGGCTGCGCGCCCTCGCCGCCGGCGAGCCGTCGCCGCACCTGCTGACCGGCGTCGCGGGCCCGATCGGGCCGGGACCGGTGCTGGTCTTCCCGGGCCAGGGCGCGCAGTGGGCGGGCATGGGCACCCGGCTGCTCGACGAGTCGCCGGTGTTCGCCGCCCGCATCGCCCAGTGCGAGCGGGCGCTGGCCCCGTACGTGGACTGGGTGCTGACCGACCTGCTGCGCGACCCCGGAGCCGACCTCGGCCGGGTCGACGTCCTGCAGCCGGTGATGTGGGCGGTCATGGTCGGCCTGGCCGCGGTCTGGGCCGACCACGGCGTCCTCCCGGCCGCGGTCATCGGCCACAGCCAGGGCGAGATCGCCGCCGCCTGCGTGATCGGGGCGCTGTCCCTGGGCGACGGGGCGAAGATCGTCACCGCCCGCAGCCGGGCGCTGAGCGGCCTCGGCGGCCGGGGCGGCAGCATGGCCGCCCTCGGCACCGACGGCGAGCACGCCGCGCGGCTGCTGGACGGGCACCCCGACGTGGTGATCGCCGCCCACAACGGGCCGGGCTCCACCGTCATCTCCGGCGACGCCGCCCAGATCGAGCGGATCACGGCGGCGGCGGTCGCCGCCGGGCTCCGGGCCCGGGTCATCGCGGCCGGCGCCGGGCACAGCCCGCACGTCGACCCGCTGCTGCCCGACCTGACCCGAGAGCTGGCCGGCATGTCGGCGACCGGCACGGACGTGACGCTCTACTCCACCGTGACCGGCGGCCCGCTGGACACCGCCACCCTGGACACCGACTACTGGGTCGGCAACGTGCGCCGGCCGGTGCGCTTCACCGACGCCGTCGCCGCCGCGCTGGCCGACGGGCACCGCGCCTTCGTCGAGGTCGGCCCGCACCCGGTGCTGACCGTCGCGCTGCAGGAGACGTTCGAGCGCGCGGGCGTGCCCGGCGTCGCCGTGCCGACGCTGCGCCGCGACCAGGGCGGCCGGACGCAGCTGCTGCACTCGCTGGCGGCCGCGTTCGTCGCCGGCGTGCCGGTGGACTGGACCGCGTGCTTCCCGGTCCAGCCGGAGCCGCGCCGGCTGGAGCTGCCCCGGTACGCCTTCCAGGGCCGGCGGTTCTGGCTGGACGGCCCGCGGGCGACCACCGGCGACCCGGCCGGCCTGGGCCTCACCGCCACCGGGCACCCGCTGCTCGGGGCGGCGGTCGAGCTGGCCGACGGCGGCGCGCAGGTGCTGACCGGGCGGGTCTCGCCCGGGGCGCACGCCTGGCTGGCCGAGCACCGGGTGCTGGACACGGTGCTGCTGCCCGGCTCGGCCTTCGCCGAGCTGGCGCTGCGGGCGGCGGCCAGCACCGGTTGCGGGTCGGTCGCCGAGCTCGCCGTGCACACCCCGCTGCCGGTGCCCGACGACGGCGCCGTGGACCTGCAGGTGTCCGTGGGCGTCCCCGACGACGCCGGCCGGCGCGCGGTCGGCATCTTCGCCCGGCCGGCCGGCGACGCGGAGGAGGCCGGCTGGACCCGGCACGCCACCGGGCTGCTCGACCCCGCCCCGGCGGTCGCGCCGTTCACCCTGGGCGGCGCGTGGCCACCGCCCGGGGCCACCCCGGTCACCGACGAGGACCCGTACCAGCGGCTGGCCGACCACGGGTACGACATCGGCCCGGCCTCCCAGGCCCTGGCCGGGGCCTGGCGGCTGGGCGAGGACATCTACGCCGAGGTGGTCCTGCCGGAGCAGGAGCGCGGCCGCGCCGGCGGGTACGGCGTGCACCCGGTGCTGCTCGACGCCGCCCTGCACGCCCTGATCCTGGACGCCACCACCGGGCCGGCCGGGGCCGGGCAGGCGCTGATGCCGTTCTCCTGGACGGGTCTGCGGGTGTTCGGGCCCGGCGCGGCCGGGGCCCGGGTCCGCCTCACCCGCACCGGGCCGGACCAGCTGGCCCTGGTCGCGGTGGACCCGTCCGGCGGTCCGGTGTTCAGCCTGGACGCGCTGACCGTGCGGCCGGTGCCGGTGGACCAGCTGGACCCGCGCGGCGCGGACGGCCGGTCGCTGTTCCGGCTGGACTGGCGGCCGGTGCCGACCCCGGCCGGCGGGCGGGCCCCCGAGCTGGTCGTCCTGGCCGCCCCGGCAGCCCCGGCTACGCCGGGCGACGTCGGCGGCACGGGCGGCACGGCGGCCCAGGGAGGCACGGACGGCAGGGCGGCCCCGGGCGGCACGGGCGGCACGGTGGCGGAGGCCCTGGCGGCCGCCCTGCCCGGCGTGCCGGTCCTCGCCGACCTCGCGGCCGTACGGGC
>CADCTP010000380.1 GCA_902805565.1 uncultured Mycobacteriales bacterium | reverse complement strand
CGGCGGTGCCGCCGTGGGGGACGCCGTCGTCGGGTCCGGGGTCGGGGATGCCGTGGTCGGTGCGAGGGAGCGCGCGGCCGGCGGGGCCGCGGGTGCGCTGGTGGACGGCGTGCCGTCCGGCCCGGGCAGCGCCGGCACCGCCGACGGCGTCGCCGGCCGGGCGCCGGGAGTGCCGCTCGCCTGGGTGCCCACCAGGGGTACGAGGATCGGCACGGTCGCCAGCAGCAGGACCACGAGGGCCAGCAGCAGGGTCGTGCGGTTAAGGCGGAGCCTCACGACGTCCTCGGATGCAGGTGGTCAACGGCCAACGGACCTTACGGACCGGGCCACTGTGCCACATCCGGGCGCCCGGGTCAGCCCCCGCGGCGCCGGATCTCCGGGAAACCGCCCGATGCGGGCCGGATGCCGGGTCAGGCCGGCGGCAGGCGCAGCGCGGCCAGCTGGTGCGCCGAGCCGACCAGCACGCCCCGGCAGTCCCAGACGTCGCACTCCTCGTCGACCCGGCCGTCGGCGACCAGCCGGGCCCGCTGCCGTACCCGCAGCGGGCCGTCCGCGGGCAGCGAGCGCAGGTAGGCGGTCAGCTCCAGGGTCGGCACCCACGACCCGGCCAGCCCCAGGTCGAAGGTGGCCGGCGGCAGGCAGTCCAGGGCCACCAGCACCGCGTACGGGTCCGGCCGGCCGGGGGCGATCCGGGCCCAGCCGCGCAGCTCGCCGGCCATCGAGGGCCGCCCGGCCGCGAACCCGGCCGACGCCGGGTCCATCCGCAGCCCGATCTCGCCGAACAGCGGCACCGGGAACCGCGGGTCGCCCACCGGCGCGGGCACGCAGTCCTCCTCGGCCGGCAGCTCCGCCGGCGCCACCGAGGACCAGTACGGCTCGGCCGCCGGGCGCAGCCGGCCGCAGGTGACCAGGGCGGCCACGCACAGCCGGCCGCCGGTGGACATCGTCGCCCGGACCTGGGTCGCGGTCCGGCCGTGCCGCAGCACCTCCACCGTGAGCTCGGCCGGGCCGATCTCCGGCACGGCCAGGAAGTGCGCGCTCACCGCGGCCGGGTGCGGCAGCTCGGCCACGCCGCCGTCGGCCGCCTCGGCCACCGCGGCCCGGGCCAGCACGGCCAGCAGGTAGCCGCCGTTGGGCTTGGTGCCGATCGCCCACCCGCCGTCCAGCGTCGCCGCGTACCGTCCGGGACCCGTCCGCTCGACGGTGCTTGCCTTCGCCAGCTCCACGACCCGCACGGTAGAGGATGGGCGGATGGACCCCGCGGCGATCGTCTTCGACCTCGACGGCGTGCTCGTCGACTCCGAACGGGTGTGGGACGAGGTGCGCCGGCAGCTCGTCGCCGACCGCGGCGGCACCTGGACCGACGCGGCGACCACCGCGATGCAGGGGATGAGCACCCCGGAGTGGGCGGCGTACCTGGGCTCGCTGGGCGCGGCGGGGACCCCGGCCGAGCTGGCCGGCGCGGTGGTCGCGGCGATGGCGGCCCGCTACCGGGAGCACGTCCCGCTGCTGCCCGGCGCGGTGCCGGCGGTGGTCGCGCTGGCCGACCGGTGGCCGCTGGCGGTGGCGTCCTCCTCGCCGCCGGAGCTGATCCGGGTGGTGCTGGCGGCGGCCGGGGTGGCGGACCGGTTCCGGGTGGTCGTCTCCAGCGAGGAGGTCGCCCGGGGCAAGCCGGCCCCGGACGTCTACCTGGCCGCCGCCGACCGGCTCGGCGTCGACGCCCGGTCCTGCGTCGCGGTGGAGGACTCCGCGAACGGGCTGCGCTCGGCGGCCGCGGCCGGGATGACCGTGATCGCCGTGCCGAACCCGCACTTCCCGCCGCCGGCCGACGCGCTCGCGCTGGCCGCGGCGACCGTCCCGGACCCGTCCGGGCTGACCGCCGGGCTGGTGGCTCAGCTGTAGAAGCGCAGCACCCGGTCCCGCCAGGACGGGTCGCGCAGGTCGGTGCTGTCCGACCACTGGTCGACGCCGCCGATGAGCCGGCGGGCGGTCAGCCGGCGTACCGCGGGGTCGGTGACCGCGGCGACCAGCGTCGCCGCGACCAGGTCGCCCCGGATCACCCAGAACGGCCGGGAGAAGAACAACCGCGGCCGCGGGTCGGCCGGCTCGGCCAGCCCCAGCTCGTTCTGCCGGCGCACCAGCAGGCCCGCCGCGGCGGCGTACGTGTCCTGCCGCTGCGGCCAGGCCGGTGCCGCCACCAGGTCCCGCAGCAGCGGGGTCAGCGCGGGCGCGCAGGCCAGCCGGGTGAACGAGCTGCCGAACCACTTCGGGTACGGCGCGTACCGCCGCTCGGTCAGGAAGCCGAGGGTCATCAGGTCCCGGGCCAGCCGGCCGGCGATCAGCCGGGAGCCCAGCTCGTCGCCCGCGTGGCCGGCCCGGGCCATCAGGTGCTCCTCCTGGCCGAGCCGGGTCCAGCCGGCGGCGAGCAGGTAGCGCCAGACGTCCTCCGGGTACCAGCCGAGCCGCTCCCGCAGCGCGGTCAGCTCGCCCACCCCGTCGGCGTGCACCCGCCCGGCGGTGACCGAGAGCAGCTGCTGCTGCGGGAAGGACAGCCAGTCCGCGGCGGTGAGCGGGTCCGCCGGGTCCCAGCCCAGCTGCCGGCGGGCGAACGCGCGCACGGTGGTGACGCGGACCCGGTGGACGGGGCCGCCGGCCGTCAGCACCTCGCTGCCGGGGTCCGCCGGGTCCGCGGCGAACCGGGTCGGGTGGCCGAGGAACTCCGCCGGCAGCCGCCGCTCCAGCGCCGTCCGGACGGCCGGCGCGCGCCCCGCCTCGGACTCCGGCAGGAAGACCGTGACCGCCGGACCCCAGTCGTGGTCGCGGGACATCGCGGTGTCGTGGCCGAGCACGTCCGAGCCGCCGCCGAGGTGCGCGGCGGCGTGCGCCAGGCCGGGGAAGTCCCGCTCCAGCAGCGGCCGCACCACCGCCGCGTAGAACCGGGCGCCCAGCTCGGCCCCGGGCAGGAACGGCGTACGCATCGCGCCAACGGTACGCAGCCGGCGATCTAGGACCCCGTGGCCTCCCCGTACGCCTCGCCGACGATGCGGCCGCCGCACACCGGGCCCCACGGCCAGCGGGTGACCAGGGGTTCGGTCTCGTCCGGCGGGGTGACCTCGACCGACGCCGGGGACACGCAGGTCCCCCCGGCCGGGATCCCGGCGAACCGGATCCGCGTGCCGGCCGCCTGCCCGGGCGCCAGCCGCAGCGACGCCGGGGCCGGGCCGCCGCGCTCCAGCCGGACCGGCAGCGCGCGGCGGGCCGGGTCCAGCGGCCGGAGGCCGCCGAAGCCGGCCACGGTGCAGGTGCGGGCGGCGATGTTGCGCAGGATGACGTAGCCGTACCGCTGGCCGGCGGTGCCCGCCAGGTCGCTGAACGACAGGCCCAGCTCGGCCGTGCGGCACCGGCTGGCCACCGGCGTGGCCCCGGGGGTCGTGGCCTGCGGGGTCGTCGCCTGCGGGGTCGTCGGTCCCGCGGCCGGCGTGGTCCCCGCGGTGGTCCCGGCCGGGGTCCCCGGTGCCGGTGTGCTCGTCGCCGGGGTGCCGGTCCCCGGGGTGCCGGTCACCGAGGGGCCGGGAGTCGCCGTGGTGTCCTCGCCGCTGCAACCGGCGATGCCGATCAGCACCGCGGCCGCGACCAGGACGGGTGTCCGCATACCGTCATCCTGCGCCCTGCCGGTAGGGCTGGCCGCCGAGACCGCACAGCGGCCCGTCCGTCCAGCGCGCGGACACCGCTCCGGCGCCCTCCGGAATCTCGATCATGGCCGACGCCGGCGCGGCGCACCGCTGCTCGGTGCCCCGGTCCGGGATGTCGAAAATCATGTCGCGGTAGACCTTGGTGCCCGGCGCCACCCGCAGCATCGTGGGGGCGCGCCGCTGCGTCGGCTGGAGGCCCTCGACGAGCATCGCGCCCCAGTCCTTGTCGAGCATGGTCACCTTGCCCGAGCCGTACAGGCTGCAGGCGCGCGTGCTGACGTTGGTCAGGATGATCACGCCCAGCCGGGTGCCGGTGCCGGCGTCGGCCTGCAGCGGCCCGAAGGCGGCCTGGAACTGGTCCGTCCGGCACGGTGGCAACGCCGCCGCGCCGGTGGTGCCGACCGGGCGGGTGGTGCTCGGCGCCGGGGTGGTCGGGGCGGCCGCGGTGGTCGCCGTTGCCGTTGCCGTTGCCGCCGTCGTCGTCGTCGCGGCCGGGGTCGGGGTCGTCGGGCCCGGGGTGGTCGGGGCCGGGGTCGTCGTGACGACCGCGCCGCCGATCGTCGTGCCGGGGTCGCCGCCGCCGCACCCGGCCAGCAGCAGCGCGCCCATGCCGAGCAGTACGGCCGGGCCCAGTCTCTTTCCCACGTCGTCCTCCGTCGCGATCGGTCCACTCCCCGGGTGCGATGCCGCCGGGCCGGCCGAGGTTGCCGCTCGCTCACAGCGAACGGCCGGAAGGATCCCCACCGCCACGCGTTGAGCCGGGCAGACTCAACCCGATCGAGGTGCGTACTTCATGGCTCAGATAACCCTCCCGGTCCTGCCGCTCACCGACGGTGTGCTGCTGCCGGGCATGGTCGTGCCGGTGGAGCTGGACTCCGAGGCCCAGGCCGCCGTCGACGCCGCCCGCACCGGGGGCGCCGGCATCCGCAGCGAGGCCCGGGTGCTCGTCGTCCCCCGGCTGGACGGCAAGTACGCGGCGGTCGGCACCGTCGCGATCCTGGACCAGGTCGGCCGGCTGCCGACCGGCGAGCCGGGCGCGCTGCTGCGCGGCACCGGCCGGGCCCGCGTCGGCCACGGCGTCACCGGCCCCGGCGCCGCGCTGTGGGTCGAGGCGACCCCGGTCGAGCCCGCGCCGGTCACCGAACGGACCCGCGAGCTGGCCGCCGAGTACAAGACCGTGGTGGAGGCGATCCTGCAGGCCCGCGGCGCCTGGCAGCTCATCGACTCCGTCCGCGGCATCACCGACCCCGACCGGCTCGCCGACACCAGCGGGTACGCGCCGTACCTGGACCTGGCGCAGAAGGTCCGGCTGCTGGAGACCGACGACGTCACCGAGCGGCTGACCGTGCTGCTGGAGTGGAGCCGCGAGCACCTGGCCGAGGCCGAGGTGACCGCGAAGATCCGCGACGACGTGCGCGAGTCGATGGACAGGACCCAGCGCGAGTTCCTGCTGCGCCAGCAGCTCGCCGCGATCCGCAAGGAGCTGGGCGAGGACGGCGCCGAGGACGAGGAGCAGGACTACCGCGCCCGCGTCGAGGCCGCCGACCTGCCCGGGGACGTGAAGAAGGCCGCGCTGCGCGAGGTCGGCAAGCTGGAGCGGTCCAGCGACCAGAACCCGGAGGCCGGCTGGATCCGGACCTGGCTGGACACCGTCCTGGACATCCCGTGGAACGTCCGCACGACGGACACCACCGACGTCCGGGCCGCCCGCGAGGTCCTGGACGCCGACCACCACGGGCTGGACGACGTCAAGGAGCGCATCGTCGAGCACCTGGCCGTACGGGCCCGGCGCGCCTCCCGCGGCCTCGAGGTCGTCGGCGGCCGCGGCTCCGGCGCCGTGCTGGCCCTGGTCGGCCCGCCCGGGGTCGGCAAGACCTCGCTCGGCGAGTCGGTCGCCCGGGCGCTCGGCCGGAACTTCGTCCGGGTGTCGCTGGGCGGCGTCCGGGACGAGGCGGAGATCCGCGGCCACCGCCGCACGTACGTCGGCGCGCTGCCGGGCCGGCTGGTCCGGGCGCTGCGCGAGGCCGGCTCGATGAACCCGGTGATCCTGCTGGACGAGATCGACAAGGTCGGCTCGGACTACCGCGGCGACCCGGCCGCGGCCCTGCTCGAGGTGCTCGACCCGGCGCAGAACCACACGTTCCGCGACCACTACCTCGAGGTGGACCTGGACCTGTCCGACGTGGTCTTCCTGGCCACGGCGAACGTCCGGGAGACGATCCCGGAGCCGCTGCTGGACCGGATGGAGCTGGTCACCCTCGACGGCTACACCGAGGCGGAGAAGGTCGCCATCGCGCGCGACCACCTGCTGCCCCGGCTGCTGGACCGGGCCGGCCTCACCGCCGAGGAGGTCACCGTGGCCGACGACGCGCTGCACCTCATCGCCGGGGAGTACACGCACGAGGCCGGGGTCCGGCAGCTGGAGCGCTCGCTGGCCAAGGTGCTGCGCAAGGTCACGGTCGCGCTCGCCGCGGCCGGGCCGGCGCCGGTCACGGTGACCGCCGCGGACCTGGCCCGGCACCTGGGCCGGCCGCGGTTCACCCCGGAGTCGGCCGAGCGGACCGCGGTGCCGGGGGTGGCCACCGGGCTCGCGGTCACCGGCGCCGGCGGCGACGTCCTCTTCGTCGAGGCCAACGCGGCCCCCGGCGAGGGGCTGACACTGACCGGCCAGCTCGGCGACGTGATGAAGGAGTCGGCCCAGATCGCGCTGTCGTACCTGCGGGCGAACGGCGACCGGCTCGGCGTGCCGGTCGGCCCGCTGGCCGAGCGGCGGATCCACGTGCACGTGCCGGCCGGCGCCGTCCCCAAGGACGGCCCGTCCGCGGGCGTCACGATGATCACCGCGATCGCGTCGCTGCTGACCGGGCGGCCGGTGCGGTCCGAGGTCGGCATGACCGGCGAGGTGTCGCTGACCGGCCGGGTGCTCCCGATCGGCGGGGTCAAGCAGAAGCTGCTGGCCGCCCACCGGGCCGGCCTGACCGAGGTGCTGCTGCCGAAGCGCAACGAGCCGGACCTGGAGGACGTGCCGGCCGAGGTGCTGGCGGAGCTCCAGGTGCACCTGGTGGCCGACGCGGCGGACCTGCTGGCGCTCGCGCTGCAGCCGGCGTACGACTCGATCGCCGAGCCCGTCGCCGCCTGAGCCCGGACGACCCGAGGCCCGGCGTCCCCGAGGAGGGACGCCGGGCCCCGGTGCGTCACGATGGACCGGTCCGCGCGTCCAGAAGTCGCACCGGCCCCGCCGGTACGGTCCACCCCCCGGTCCCCGGCCGGCCGTCGTCCCGGAGTGAAACCCTGTGCCCAGCCCGCCGGGCAGCATCCGCAGGCCCTCCCGACGGACGCTCGCGGGCGCCGCGCTCCTGCTGGCGCTGGGCACGGTCCCGGTGCTGATCCCGCTGGTCGCCACCCGCGACGCCCCCACCGCCGGCCAGGACCTGGCCGGGCGCGGCCGGGCGGCCGACCCGTCCGGCGGGGGGATGGTCCCGGCCGTCCCGGGAGACCCCCCGGCGGCGCCCGGCCCCGCCCTCGCCCCGCTCTCGCCGGTCCCGCCGCGGGCGGTGCCGCCCACCGGCGCGCTCCCCACCGAAGGACCGCGCACCACCGGCCCGGCGACCACGCCGCCACCCACCACGTCCCCGCCCGGCGCACCCGCGACCACCCGGCCGGCCGGCACCCCCGCACCGCCCGCCGGCGCCGACCTGGAGGTCACCGAGGTGTCCACGGTGCCCGACCAGCTCGCCGAGGGCTACGTGGCGACCTTCCGGGCGACCGTGCGCAACGTCGGCACCGCGGCCAGCCCGCCCGGCAGCCCGGACATCGTCTTCCTGCTGGACGGCGTGCCGGTGAGCTGGTCCCGCTCGGACACCTCGTCCCTGCGGCCGGGCGAGGAGCGGCTGTACGTCGCCGACGGCGGCCCCGTCTCCGCCACCTGGACCGCGACCCGCGGCCGGTACCGGCTGGTCGCGATCGTCGACGCCGGCGACCGCATCGCCGAGCCGAGCGAACGGAACAACTCCGCGACCACGGCGTTCCGCATCCGCTGACCGCGTCATCCGGCCGCGCGCGGACCGTGCGGGCGCGGGCGGCGGGGATCCGCCCGAACCCCTTCCGTCCGGAGCCGGTGCGGGTGTTGCCTCGGGGGAGGACAGACACCCCGGCCCCTGGGAGGCATCCGATGACGGAGACCCTCGACCGCCCGACGACGGAGGCCGCCGCCGGCGTCGACGCGTGGCTCGCCGACTTCTCCGCGGCGCTGGCGGCGGGGGACGCCGACCGCGCCGCCGGCCTGTTCGGCGAGCAGAGCTTCTGGCGCGACCTCGTCGCGTTCAGCTGGAACATCGTCACGGTCGAGGGGCCGGACGGGGTCCGCGACCTGCTCCGGGAGACGCTGGCCAGGACCCGCCCGACCGGCTGGCGGACGACCGGGGAGCCGACCGCGGCCGACGGGGTCACCGAGGCCTGGATCGAGTTCGACACCGCGGTCGGCCGGGGCCGCGGTCACCTGCGGCTGCGGGACGGCCGGGCCTGGACCCTGCTCACCACCCTGTACGAGCTGACCGGCCACGAGGAGCCGGCCCGCGACCGCCGCCCGCTGGGCGCCGAGCACGGCGTCAACCGGGAGCGGGAGACCTGGCTGGACCGCCGGGAGCGGGAGGCCCGCGAACTCGGGTACGCCACCCAGCCGTACGTGCTGGTCGTCGGTGGCGGGCAGGCCGGCATCGCGCTCGGCGCCCGGCTGCGCCAGCTCGGCGTGCCGACGATCATCGTGGACAAGCGGCCCCGGCCCGGTGACCAGTGGCGCAGCCGCTACAAGTCCCTCTGCCTGCACGACCCGGTCTGGTACGACCACCTGCCGTACCTGAAGTTCCCGGAGAACTGGCCGGTCTTCGCGCCGAAGGACAAGATCGCCGACTGGCTGGAGTCGTACACGAAGGTCATGGAGCTGAACTACTGGGCCAACACCGAGGCCAAGGCCGCGCGGTACGACGAGGCGACCGGGGAGTGGACGGTCACCGTCGAGCGGGACGGCCAGGCCCACGTGCTCCGGCCGAAGCAGCTGGTGCTGGCCACCGGCATGTCCGGCAAGCCGAACCTGCCCGACTACCCGGGCATGGACGCCTTCCGCGGCGACCAGCACCACTCCTCGCAGCACCCCGGCCCGGACGCGTACGCCGGGAAGCGGTGCGTGGTGATCGGCTCCAACAACTCCGCCTTCGACATCTGCGGCGCGCTGTGGGAGGTCGGCGCGGACGTGACGATGGTGCAGCGCAGCTCCACCCACATCGTGAAGTCCGAGTCGCTGATGGAGATCGGCCTGGGCGCGCTCTACTCGGAGGAGGCGGTGGCGGCCGGGATGACGACGGAGAAGGCGGACCTGACGTTCGCCTCGCTGCCGTACCGGATCATGCACGAGTTCCAGATCCCGCTGTACGAGCAGATGCGGGAGCGGGACGCCGAGTTCTACCAACGGCTGGAGCGGGCCGGCTTCGAGCTGGACTGGGGCGCGGACGGCTCCGGGCTGTTCATGAAGTACCTGCGCCGCGGCTCCGGCTACTACATCGACGTCGGCGCGGCCGACCTGGTCGCCGACGGCCGGGTGCGGCTGGCCAAGGGCCAGGTCGAGCACCTCACCGAGCACGCGGTCGTGCTGGCCGACGGGACGTCGCTGGACGCCGACCTGGTCGTCTACGCCACCGGCTACGGCTCGATGAACGGCTGGGTGGCCGACCTGATCTCACCGGAGGCGGCCGACACGGTCGGCAAGGTGTGGGGCCTGGGCTCGGACACCCCCAAGGACCCGGGCCCGTGGGAGGGCGAGCAGCGCAACATGTGGAAGCCGACCCGGCTGCCGGCGCTGTGGTTCCACGGCGGCAACCTGCACCAGTCCCGGCACTACTCGCTCTTCCTCGCCCTGCAGCTCAAGGCCCGGTGCGAGGGCATCCCCACCCCCGTGTACGGCCTCCCCGAGGTCCACCACACCCGCTGAGGGCGGGCCAGGAACGTCCGGCGGCGCCTGACGTCCGGCGCCGCCGGACGTCAGGCGCCGGCAGTGCGGTGGCGGGCGGCCGACTCGGCCCGGGCGAGCGCGGGCGCGAGCATCGCGGTGACCGCGAGCGACGACAGCGCGAGCACGGTGATGGCGACTCCCGCTCCGACGATGTCGGCGAGCGCGCCGGCCAGGACGGCGCACGCCCCTTGAGCGGTCATGCGCGCCGACCCTTCGACGCCGAGGGCCTGCCCACGGACGTCCTCGGGCGCGAGCGCGACCAACTGTTCCTGCTGCAGCAGCGATGCCCCGAAACCGGCCGATCCGACGGCCGCGAGCACCGCGGCGACGGCCAGGGGCAGGGGCAGCACGAACGGCACGAACGCCGCGGCCAGCAGCACGCGCAAGGGCGTCCCCCACCGGCGCCGTCGCTCGACGCCGAGCACCCTGCCGACGAGGACGTCACCGGACAGCATCCCGAGCGCGCCGGCGACGAACAGCACGCCGGCGGCGCTCCCGGCGTACGGCACGAAGAGCGCCTCGCAGCCGACCACGAGCCCGTTAGGGATGCACAGCGCGAGGAGCAGCGGCCGGGTGTGCGGCTCGGCCAGCAGCCGGCGGTTGCCCTGCCAGGTGGCCCGCAGTCCCGGCCGCCCCCCTCGACGGGGAGCGTGCTCGTCGAGGCCGGCGAGCAGCACGAGCACGGCCAGCGTGGACAGCACCGCCGCGAGGGCGAACACCCCGCGGACGGACAGGACCTGCAGCAGCAGGCCGCCGACCGCGAAGCCGACCACCTGGAACGCGCCGACCGCGACGTTCATCGCCGACCGGGCCAGCCGGAACGACGCCTCCGGGACGATCCGCGCCAGCAGCCCCCACCGGGCCCCGGCGCCGATCGACACGACGTACGCCGTGGCGAGGACCAGGCCCAGCCGGGACACCGGCTCGAGCGGCAGGAGCGCCTGGCCGGCGGTCACGGCGGCGACGATGGCGGTGACGCCGGCCAAGGTGCGGCGGGGCGGGCTCGCGTCCGCGACCGACATCAGCGTCGCCGCGCCGACGACCTGCATGATCGACGGGCCGAACAGCGCGAGGGCGCTGAGCAGGGCGGAACCCGTCCGGTCGTGGACCTCTGTCGCCAGGGCCAGGCTGACGGCGGTGCCGGCGGCGACCGTCAGGGCGGTCGCGCTCCACAGGGCGCGGAAGCCGCGATCGGCGAACAGGGCGCGGTAGGTCAGCACGGGCATACGGTCGCCACTGCCGACGACGGTCGTCCAGATCTTCGGCTACGGTCGAAAGGTGGGGGTGTTCGTCGTCGACGCGGACGTCCTGGCCCGCGCCCGCTTCGGCACCTCCCGGCTGGTCGAGACGACCGCCGGGCTCAGCGTCCTGCGTCGCCCGGACCCGCTGCCCTGGCACCGCACCTGGCGGGACGCGCACCGGCCGGCCTGGCGTGAGCGGCTGGCTGGCGACCCCGTCGCCGCGGCCCTGGTCGCGCACGCGTACGGGCCGTCCTGGATCGCGGATTTCCTCACCGTGCCGCCGGCGGCACCGGACCAGACCCTGGACCGGGAGCTGGAGCACCTGGAGTCGCTCAGCGACGCGCAGATCCGGGCGGACCTGGCCTTCGTCCGGGAGCCGCTGCCGCCCGAGGCAGCCGCCGCCGGCCTGGCCGCGACGTTCGCCGACCTGCTGCGCTGGGTGTGGGACACGACGATCCGCCCGGAGTGGCCCCGGCGGAAGCGGGTGCTGCAGGCCGACATCGTCGCGCGGACCGCCCGGCTGTCGACCGAGGGCTGGTCCGGAGTGCTGCGCGACCTCGCGCCGGGCGTCCGCTGGCTCGGCGACGGCCTGCTCCAGGTCAACACGGGCCGGTTCCCGCCCCGCGACATCCGGGGCGGCGAGTTGCTGTTCTTCGCCGCGCACAGCCGCGGCGGATCGGTGCAGTGGCGGCTGCCCGGCCGGTACGCGCTCGTCTACCCGGTGCGGGGCAGCTCGGCCGCCGGACCCGCGGCCGTCTCGGACGCGCTCGCCCGCCTGCTGGGACCGACCCGCGCCCGGGTGCTGGCCATGGCGCAGACGCCGGTCAGCACGACCGCCCTCACCGCCGTGACCGGTACGCCGCTCGGCAGCGTCGGCGGACACCTGCGCGTGCTGCTCGACGCCGGGCTGCTCGAACGCCGACGCGCGGGACGCGAGGTCCTCTACTGGTGCAGCGACACCGGGACGGCCCTGCTGGCTGCCAGTGTCCCGGACCTCGACAACTCCTAGGCCCAGGTGTTGCGGACGCACCGCGGGCCCGGCCGTGAGGACGGCCGGGCCCGCGGGCGTCAGGGAGCTATGCCGGGAGGGTCCAGCGCTGGTTGGCGGCGCCGGTGATGCAGGTCCACAGGTGCACCTTCTGGCCGTCGGCCGGGTTGTTGGCCGAGACGTCGAGGCACTTGCCGGACTGCGGGTTGCGGAGGGTCTGGTCGGCCTGGTGGACCCAGTTCTGGGCGCCGGAGCCGTTGCAGGTCCAGAGCTGGATCTTGGTGCCGTCGGCGGAGCCGCCGGCGGAGACGTCCA
>CADCTP010000379.1 GCA_902805565.1 uncultured Mycobacteriales bacterium | reverse complement strand
GTGACCAGCTCCACCGCCGACAGCGGCGCGTCCGGGTCGGCCAGCAGTCCGTCCAGCACCGCGGCGAACCAGCCGGCGACCCGGGCCGCGCCAGCGCCGTCGAGCAGGTCGGCCCGGTAGGACAGGCCGCCGCGGTAGTCCGCGCCCCGGTCCACCAGGGTGAGCTGGAGGTCCAGGTCGAGCGCCTCCACCGGCCGGTCGTACCCGGACACCGTGACCCCGGGCAGCGCGGGCAGCTCGCCGGCCGCGTCGATGAAGTTCAGCATCACCCGGAACAGCGGTCCGGTGCGGGAGCCCTGCTCGGGGTGCAGCCGCTGCGCGACCCGGCCGTACGGGGTGGCGGAGTGGGCGAACGCGTCCAGCGCCACGTCCCGGACCCGGCCCAGCAGCTGCCGGCCGGTCAGCCCGGCGTCGACCGCGGTCCGCAACACCAGCGTGTTGGCGAAGCAGCCGACGACGCCGTCCGCGTCCGGGTGGTCCCGGCCGGAGACCGCGACGCCGACCGGCACGCCGGCCGACCCGGACAGCCGGGACAGCAGCGCCTGCCAGGCCGCGAGCAGCACCATGAACGGCGTGCCCCCGGTGGCGGCGGCCACCGCGCGGACCCGGTCGGCCGGGATCTCCAGCGGGTGCACCCCGGCCGCGGGGTCGGTGCGGGCGCCGGGACCGTCCGGGTCCACCGGGGCCGGGTCGGCGCGCCGGCCCAGGCCCAGGTCGAGCACCGGCAGGTCGGCCAGCCGCTGCGCCCACCAGTCCACCCCGGCGTCCGGGTCGGTGCCGGCCAGCCAGGCGGCGTGATCGGCGTGGTCCAGCGCGGGCGCCGGCGGCGGGCCGGCCAGCCCGAGCCGGGCCGCGTAGCAGCCGGCCAGGTCGGCCAGCACCAGCTCCAGCGACCAGGCGTCCACCGCGAGGTGGTGGAAGGTGAGCACCAGCACCCGCTCGTCGCCGCCCAGGTCCAGCAGCAGGACCCGCATCGGCGGCTCCGACTCCAGCCCGAACGGCCGGGTGACCGCGGTGCGGACCGCGGCGGCCAGGTCGGTCGGCGCCACCGCCCGCGAGGACACCTCGACCGCGGCGGCCGGCAGGGGCACGGCCACCGGCTGCCCGTCGACCGACCGTACGGCGCTGCGCAGCACCGGGTGCCGCTCGGCGACGTCCCGGGCCGCGGCCAGCAGCGCGGCCCCGTCCAGCGGGCCGGTCAGCCGCAGCACCGCCGGCACCGTGGCGACCACGCTGTCCGGGTGCAGCTGGCTGAGCAGCCACCACCAGGACTGGTTCGGCGACAGCGGGGCCGGCGCGGTCGGGTCCGGCCGGCGCGGGATCCGGCCGACCGGACGGTGCGGGGTCCCCCCGTCGCCGGCCGGGGCGGCGTCCAGCGCGGCGGCCAGGTCGGCCAGCACCGGGTGCTCGAACAGCATCCGCAGCGGCAGCGGCACCCCGAGCGTCTCGCGCAGCCGGCCGACCGCGCGGGTCGCGGCGAACGAGTGCCCGCCCAGGGCGAAGAAGTCGTCGGTGGCGCCGACCTCGGGCACCCCGAGGACCTCGGCCCACACCGCGGCCACCGCCCGCTCGGTGCCGGTGCGCGGCGGGATCGTCACCCGCGCCCCGGCGGCGAGGTCCGGGCGGGGCAGCGCCGGCCGGTCCACCTTGCCGTTCGCGGTCAGCGGCAGCCGGTCCAGCATGACGAACACCGCCGGGACCAGGTGGTCGGGCAGCCGCTCACGCAGCGCGGCCCGGACCGTCGCCACGTCCAGCGGCACCCCGACCTGCGGCACCAGCCAGCCGACCAGCCGCCGGTCGTGGGCCTCGCCGTCGGGCAGCACCACCGCGTCGGCGACCCCGGGGACGGCCCGGCAGGCCGCGACGACCTCGCCCGGCTCGACCCGGTGGCCACGCACCTTCACCTGGTCGTCGGTGCGGCCGAGGAAGCGGACCACGCCGTCGGCGCGGACCACGACCAGGTCGCCGGTCCGGTACGCCCGGCCGGGGCCGCCGCCCGGGTCGGCCACGAACCGCTCGGCGGTCCGCTCCGGATCGCCCACGTAGCCGCGGGACACGCCCGGACCGACCAGGGCCAGCTCGCCGGGGACGCCGGCCGGCAGCGGGCGGCCGGCCCGGTCCAGCACGTACGCGCCGATATTGGGCAGCGCGGCGCCGAGCGGGACCGCGCCGGTGCGGGCGTCGGCGGGGACCCCCTCCACGTCGCAGACCAGCGAGAACATCGAGGACTCGGTCGGGCCGTAGTGGGTGTGCACCCGCAGCGCCGGGGCGACCTCGCGGACCCGGTCGACCAGCTCCCACGGCACCGCCTCGCCGCCGAGCACGAGCAGCTCGCGGGGCAGCACCGCGGCCAGGTCGCCGGCATGGGTGGCCAGCAGGGTCAGGTGGCTGGGCACCATCTTCACCACGTCGACCGGGTGCGCGGCCAGGTACGCCGCGTACCCGGCCGGGTCGGTGGCGGTCTCCCGGTCCAGCAGGTGCAGGGTGCCGCCGGACAGCAGCGCGCCCCAGAAGCTTGCCAGCCCGAGGTCCGCGGCCAGCGTGGAGACCACCGCGTACGAGCCGGGGCCGGGGCCGACCAGGTCCAGCCAGCCGGCCATGCAGTTGGCCACGCCGCGGTGCGGGACCGCGGCGCCCTTCGGCGTGCCGGTCGAGCCGGAGGTGAAGATCACGTGCAGCAGGTCGTCCACGGTGGACCGGACGGCCGGCCGGTCGGGGCGCTCGGCCGCGGTCAGCAGGAGCGGGGTGTCGACCCGGTCGGCCAGGTCCGCGGTGGTGAGCACCGCGGTCACGCCGGCCGCGGCGGCCATCGCCCGGGCCCGGGCCGGCGGGAAGGCCGGGTCGATCGGCAGGTACGCCGCGCCGGCCTTGAGCACGCCGAGGACGGCGGCCGGGTAGCCGATTCCCGGGTCGAGCAGGATCCCGACGACCGGGTCGGCGGCGGCGGGGCGGGACGGGCGGCCGGCGCCCGCCGCCAGCAGCCGGTGCGCGACGGCGTTGGCCCGGCGGTCCAGCTCCGCGTACGTCAGCGTCCCGTCCGGGGCCACCACGGCCACCGCGTCCGGGGTGCGCCCGGCCCACCGCTCGACCCGCACGTGCAGCGGCTCCTCGTCGCAGTCGGCGGCCGGGCCGGCCAGCAGCGCGCCGGCGGCCAGCGCCAGCGGCAGCGCGGCGACCGGCCGGTCCGGCCCGGCGGCGATGCCGTCGAGCAGGGCGAGGAACCAGCGGGCGAACCGCTCCACGGTGGCCTCGTCGTACAGGTCCCGGCGGTATTCGACGGTGCCGGTGAACGGGCCGCCCGCGCCGGCGTCGGCGAGGTCCAGGTTGAGGTCGAACTTGGCGCTGCGGACGATCGTGTAGTCGACCTCGACCCGGATCCCGGGCAGCGGCTCCGGCGCGACCGCGACGCCGTGCACGTTGAGCTGCACCTGGTAGAGCGGGGCGCCGGGGCGGCGCCGCGGCACGATCCGCTCGACGATCCGCTCCAGCGGCACCCCGGCGTCGCCGAACGCGCCCAGCACCTCCTCCCGGACCCGGCCGATCAGCTCGCGCCCGGTCGGGTCGCCGCCGAGGTCGCCGCGCAGCAGCAGCACGTCGAGGAAGCAGCCGACCACGGCCTCGGTGTCCGGGTGGTCCCGGCCGGCGGACGGCGCGCCGACCAGCACGTCGTCGGTCCCGGCGAGCCGGGACAGCAGCGCCTGCAGGGCGGCCAGCAGGACCATGAACGGCGACCCGCCGGCCGCCGCGGCCAGCGCCCGGACCCGGCCCGCCAGCTCGGCCGGGACCTCCAGCGGCAGCACGCCGGATTCCCAGCGCGGCTCGGCCGGCTCGGGCCGGTCGGTGGGCAGCTCCAGCGCGGGCGGCAGGCCGGCCAGCCGCCGCTCCCACCGGTCCAGCCGCGGGGCCAGCCACTCCTCGGTGCGGCGGGCGGCCCGCCAGGCCGCGACGTCGGCGTACTGCAGGGCGGGCGGGGCGGGGGCGTCGGCCCGGCCG
>CADCTP010000378.1 GCA_902805565.1 uncultured Mycobacteriales bacterium | reverse complement strand
CCGGCCGGGGCGGGTGGCGGTGCCGGGTCCGGTCGGGGTGCCCGGGCGGCCCGGGCCCCGGGAGCCGTGCCGGCCGGTCGCCAGGGCCTGCTGCCGGTCGGCCCGGCGCAGGTACCCGCCGACCAGCACGATCGTGACCGCCACCCCGATCAGCACGCCGCCGAGGGCCAGCAGGCCCTGCCGCTGCCGGACCCAGTCCGGTGACCGGGAGCCGGTCGGCTCGGTGCCGGGCGGTGCCGACGCCGCGGGGGCGATGGTGACCGACGGCACCAGGCCGGCGTCGGCCATCAGCCGCGGCAGCGCGGCGACCGCCTTGAAGAGGATCTCGTCGCCGTCGTCGTTCTTCAGGTCCGAGCCGTTGATGCCCAGCGTGGAGCGCACGTCCGCGGCGGTCGGGCCGTCGGTGAAGCCCTCCACCCGGACGGTGAAGTTCGCCGAGTCCTCGCTGTCGGAGGACTCGGCGGTCCACACCACGGTGGCGTCCAGCTCGACGTACCGGGTGCACTCGGCGAGCTGCGACGGCGGCGGCCCGACGCCCCGGTTGGAGCCGGAGTCGGTGCCGTCCGGGCCGGCGGCGTCGCTGAGGTCCAGCTTCCAGCCGTAGCAGACGCCGCCCTGCACCTCGGTCGCCTCGGCCAGCACCTCGGTCAGCGTGGTCGCGTCGTCGGCGTCGAGGTACGGGGTGGCCGCCGCGGGCCCGGCGGCACCGAGCACGACCGCCGACGCCGCCGCGGCCACCAGCGCCAACCGCCTCACTTCCCGGCCCCCGGCCCACCGCCGCGGACCGACTCGCCGCCCCCGGAGTACGTCCCCCAGTAGCCGCCGACGAACGGGTACCAGCGGGCGTACCCGCGCCGGTCGTCGTCGAGGTAGATGCGCGACCCGGTGCCCTCCGCGGTCACCGCGACGATGTTGTCGCGGTAGCGCAGGAAGTAGCCGCCGGGGTCGGTGAACGTCTCCGCCGGCCGCACCGCGCGGCGCAGGTCGTCGAACACCCGCCGCGGCGGCAGGTCGCTGCGGTAGACCCGGCTGTCGCCGTCGCTGGACACCGTCTGGTAGCGCTTGGCCAGGTGGGCCGCCGGGCCGGACGGCCGCAGCGCGGCGAACGCGATGGCCGACACGCCGATCAGCCCGACGACGGCGGCCAGGATCCAGATGCCGCGCCGGCTCATTCGGGCCGGTCCCCGGACGGGTAGAGCGTGAAGACGCTCATCAGCACCTCTTCGCCGAGCCCGACCTCCCACTCGCCGCCGTCGAACCGCTCGAACGACAGGTGCTTGCCCTCGGGGCCGTCGTAGTCGACGTACTCGACCCGGCCCTCGGTCCCGGTGGCGCCGAGGCCGGTGGTGCCCTCACCGGTGTAGCGGGCGGTGCCGTGCTCGACCCGGCGGTACTCCACGCCCTCGACGGTGAGCGTCCGCTCGTCGGGGGTGAGGCCGGAGCCGGGCAGCTCGCGCCACAGCACGACCTCGAGGTCCGGGTCCTCCTCCACCGACAGCCAGGTGCGGCGGCCGCGCCCGTCGTCGAGGAAGTGCTCGGACCAGGTGAAGCCGCCCTCCTTCAGTCGCAGCGAGCCGCGGACGAAGTAGTTGGCCCCCAGGTAGTCGATCATGTCACCCACCCGGGTGGTGCGGATGTCGCCGCGGTCGTCCGGCACGGCCAGCGGGTCGACGGTCGAGGGCCGCCGGGCCGGCTGCGGCGAGCGGCCGAGCACACCACGCTTGAGCAACACGTACAGCAGGATCGCGATGACGACGAGGACGACCAGGACGAGCACCAGCAGCAGCTCCACCCCGGCACCCTAACCAACGCCGCTGACCGGTCTGCGGTTTGATGGGCTGGTGACCGCCAGCAACCAGGAATCCGACGTCGTCATCCGGATGGAGGACGTCGGCGTCCGGAGAGGCTCGGCCCACCTGGTCCGCTCGGTCAGCTGGACGGTCGAGCTGGACGAGCGCTGGGTGGTGCTCGGCCCCAACGGCGCCGGCAAGACCACGCTGCTGCAGCTCGCCGCCGCCCAGCTGCACCCCAGCTCCGGCCGGGCCGAGGTGCTCGGCGAGCGGCTGGGCTCGGTCGACGTCTTCGAGCTGCGCCCGCGGATCGGGCTGACCAGCGCCGCCCTGGCCGCCCGGATCCCGGGCGAGGAGACCGTGCTGGACGTCGTGGTCAGCGCCGGGTACGCGGTGCTCGGCCGGTGGCGCGAGGACTACGACCGGCTGGACACCGGCCGGGCCCGGCACCTGCTCTACCAGCTGGCCATCCAGGGCCTGGCCGACCGCCGGTTCGGCACGCTGTCCGAGGGCGAGCGCAAGCGGGTGCAGATCGCCCGGGCGCTGATGACCGACCCCGAGCTGCTGCTCCTGGACGAGCCGGCCGCCGGGCTCGACCTGGCCGGCCGGGAGCAGCTGGTGGCCCGGCTGTCCGCGCTCGCCGCCGACCCCGAGGCGCCCACGATGGTGCTGGTCACCCACCACGTCGAGGAGATCCCGCCGGGGATCACGCACGCGCTGCTGCTGCGGGACGGGCAGGTCGTCGCGGCCGGGCTGCTGCCCGACGTGCTCACCCCGGCGCTGCTCAGCGTGACGTTCGGGATGCCGCTGACGGTCGACCGGCACGCCGGGCGGTACTCCGCCCGCGCGCTGCTGTGACCGCGGCCAGCGTCGCCACCCCCAGCCAGGCCGCGTAGCGCAGCCGGTCGGCCGCGGTCAGGTCCCGGTTGTCCGGCAGCAGCCAGCCGGCCGGCGGGTGCAGGTCCAGCCGGTCCGGGGCGAGGACCCAGGGCACCCCGGCCACCAGCAGGACCCCGTAGTACGCCAGCCCGGCCAGCGCGAGCAGCCCGGACCACCGGGCCCAGGTCAGAATGACCAGCACCGCCAGCGGTAGCACCACGACCAGCTGCCGGCCCGGCCACCAGTAGCCGTGCATGGTCAGCGCGACCCAGGTCGCGGTCGCCCAGCCGGCGGCCAGCGGGAGCGCCAGCACCGGCCAGTGCCGCGGCCGGGTCACCAGCAGCGCCGCCAGCGCCGGGACCAGCAGGAACCACGCCGGCTGCCAGGCGACCAGGCCGAAGTCCCGGTCGACCAGCAGGCCCAGCAGCCGGACGCTGCGGCCCGGGTAGTCCGGCCGGAAGCCGACCACGCCGAACTCGCCGGACTCCGCGAAGTGGTCGCCGGCCGCGTACACCGTCCAGCCGCCGTAGACGGCCTGGTGGATCGCGGCGTACGCGGCGGCCGCGGCGGTCAGGGCCGCGGCGACCCGGAGCCGGTACGGCGCCGCCCGCAGCAGCAGGACGGCCAGCACCGCGGCCACCGGGACGTACTTGACCGACAGCCAGGGCAGCGCGACGACCGCGGTGGTGGCCGCGGTGAGCGTCCAGCGGGTCTGCCGGTCCGCGGTCAGCGCGGCGGCGGCGACCAGCACGGCCAGCGCCGCCGGCAGCTCCGGGTAGACCTGCTGGCCGTAGACGGCGAGCGGGGCGGTGCAGCCGGCCAGCGCCACCCCGGCGGCGGCCCGGCCCAGCGGCACGCCGAACCGGCGTACGGCCGTCCACAGCAGCAGCGCGGCCAGGATGCCGGCCAGCACGGCCAGGGTCAGCTTGCCGGCCACCCAGCCGCCCAGGCCGACCGGGACGGCCAGCAGCAGCGGCAGCAGCGGGTCGTGCGGGGACAGCAGGGTGCCGTCCGGGCGGGCCGCGGTCTGCACCGGCAGGTCGGCGTCGTGGAAGTCCAGGTACCGCCGGTCGGCCAGCTCGTCGGCGATGTCCAGGTCGCGGTCCTCGGCCAGGGAGATCGCGGTGAGCAGGTACTGCGGCTCGTCGACGGCGGCGTCCCCGCCGTAGGTGGCGGGGACGGTCGCGCCGAGGCCGGCGGCGAGCAGGGTGAGCAGGCCGACGACCAGCATGGCGATCCACAGTGACCGGCCGGGGGACCGGCCGGCGCCGCCGTCGGCGGCGTGCTGGGTCCGGGCGTGCCGGGTCTGGGCGGCCTGGGGGCCGGCGGGGGCGGCCGGGCGCCGG
>CADCTP010000377.1 GCA_902805565.1 uncultured Mycobacteriales bacterium | reverse complement strand
CCCGGCGGCGGTTTCCGCGGCGGTCCCGGTGGCCGTCCCGGTGGCGGCGGCCGCGGTCGCGGCGGCGGCACGGCCGGTGCGTTCGGTCGCGGTGGCGGCCGGGGTCCGGTCCGCGGCCGCAAGAGCAAGAAGCAGCGGCGCCAGGAGTTCGACAACATGTCGGCGCCCTCGCTGGGCGGCGCCATCGTCCCCCGCGGCAACGGCGACACCGTCCGGCTGCCCCGCGGCGCGTCGCTGTCGGACTTCGCCGACCGGATCAACGCCAACCCGGCGGCCCTGGTCACGGTGCTGTTCCACCTCGGCGAGATGGTCACGGCGACCCAGTCGGTCACCGACGAGACGCTGCAGCTGCTCGGCGCCGAGCTGGGCTACACCATCCAGGTCGTCAGCCCGGAGGACGAGGACCGCGAGCTGCTCGACACGTTCGACCTGACCTTCGGGGAGAACGAGGGCGACGACGAGGACCTGGTCGCCCGGCCGCCGGTGGTCACCGTCATGGGTCACGTCGACCACGGCAAGACCCGCCTGCTGGACGCCATCCGGCGCACGCAGGTCATGGAGGGCGAGGCCGGCGGCATCACCCAGGCCATCGGCGCCTACCAGGTCATCGCGCACACCAGCGAGGGTGCCGAGCGGCCGATCACGTTCATCGACACCCCGGGCCACGAGGCGTTCACCGCCATGCGTGCCCGCGGTGCGAACGTGACGGACATCGTGATCCTCGTGGTCGCCGCCGACGACGGCGTCATGCCGCAGACGGTGGAGGCGCTCAACCACGCCCAGGCGGCCGACGTGCCGATCGTGGTCGCGGTGAACAAGATCGACAAGGAAGGCGCCAACCCGGCCAAGATCCGCCAGCAGCTGACGGAGTACGGCCTGGTCGCCGAGGAGTACGGCGGCGACACCATGTTCGTGGACGTGTCCGCGAAGCAGGGGCTCGGCATCGACGACGTGCTCGAGGCCGTGCTGCTCACCGCGGACGCCTCCCTGGACCTGCGGGCCAACCCGCACCAGGACGCGCAGGGTGTCGCCATCGAGGCGCACCTCGACCGCGGCCGTGGTCCGGTGGCGACCGTGCTGGTCCAGCGCGGCACGCTGCACGTCGGCGACTCGATCGTCTCCGGTGACGCCTTCGGGCGGGTCCGGGCGATGCTCGACGAGACCGGCCAGCAGCTGTCCGAGGCCGGCCCGGCCCGCCCGGTGCAGGTGCTCGGCTTCACCTCGGTGCCCGGCGCCGGCGACAGCTTCCTGGTCGTCGACGAGGACCGGGTGGCCCGGCAGATCGCCGAGCGGCGGCAGGCCCGCGAGCGCAACGCGCAGCTGGCCAAGTCGCGGCGGCGCATCTCGCTGGACGACCTGGACCGGGTGCTCGCCGAGGGTCGGGTCGAGCAGCTCAACCTGATCCTCAAGGGCGACGGCTCCGGCTCGGTCGAGGCGCTCGAGGACGCGCTGATGAAGATCGAGGTCGGCGAGGGCGAAGAGGTCTCGCTGCGGGTCATCCACCGCGGCGTCGGCGGCATCACCGAGGACGACGTCAACCTGGCCACGGCCTCGGACGCGATCGTCATCGGCTTCAACGTCCGGCCGGTCGGCCGGGCCAAGGAGGCCGCGGACCGCGAGGGCGTGGAGATCCGGTACTACACCGTGATCTACCAGGCCATCGAGGAGATCGAGGCCGCGCTCAAGGGCATGCTCAAGCCCGAGTACGAGGAGGCCCAGCTCGGCACGGCGGAGGTCCGCGAGGTCTTCCGGGTGCCGCGGATCGGCAACGTCGCCGGTTGCCTGGTCCGGTCCGGGGAGATCCGCCGCAACACCAAGGCGCGGCTCATCCGGGACGGCTCCGTGGTCGCGGACAACCTCACCGTGCAGTCCTTGAAGCGGTTCAAGGAGGACGCGACCGAGGTCCGCGAGGGCTACGAGTGCGGTATCGGGCTCGGCTCGTTCAACGACATCAAGATCGATGACGTGATCGAGACGTTCGAGCTCCGCGAGAAGCCGCGCGGATAGTTGTTCACCGGGTCCCTGGTGGCCGACCTTCTCCTCGGCGACGTCCACTCGCTGAAGGAGAAGCGCTCGGTGGTACGGCCGGTCGTGGCTGAGCTGCGCCGGAAGTACGCGGTGGCCGCGGCAGAGGTGGGTGACGCCGACCTGCATCGCAGGACGCAGGTCGGCGTCGCCGCCGTCGCGGCGGACGCCGCGCATGTCAATGAGCTGCTCGACGCATGCGAACGGCTCCTCGCGGACAGACCCGAGGTGCAGTTGCTCGCCGTGCGGCGGCAGCTGTTCAGCGACACGGACGATTAGCTTCAGGACGAGGGAGTCCCGGTGGCCGACCAGGCTCGGGCGCGGCGGCTCGCGGTGCGTATCCGCGAGATCGTGGCGTCCACGCTGGAGAACCAGGTGAAGGACCCGCGGCTGGGCATGGTGACGATCACCGACGCCCGCCTCACCCCGGACCTCCGGGACGCGACGCTCTACTACACCGTGTACGGCGACCAGACCGCCCGCGCGGAGACCGCCGCGGCGCTGGAGAGCGCCCGCGGCGTGCTGCGCGCCCAGGTGGGCCGGCAGACCGGGATCAAGTTCACCCCGACGCTGGCCTTCGTCGCCGACGCGGTGCCGGAGCAGGCGGCCCAGATCGCCGACCTGCTCGCGGTGGCCCGGCAGGCCGACGCGCAGCTGGCGCAGGTCCGGGAGGGCGCCACGTACGCGGGCGACCCCGACCCGTACAAGCGCGACGACGACGAGGAGGAGCCGGCCGGGCCGGCCGACGCGGTCGCCGGCGTGAACGGCCCCCTCGACCCGGACGAGATCGCGCACTCCGCCTGGGTCGACCAGGTGGCCGGGGTGGACGGCGGTCCGCGACCCGGGCACGCCTCCGGCTCGTGACGCCGGTGACGCCGCCGACCGAGGCGGACTGGGACAAGGCCGTGGCCGCGCTGGCCGACCGGACCGAGGTGGTGCTCGCCTGCCACGTCAACCCGGACGCCGACGCGGTCGGCAGCATGCTGGCCCTCGCGCTGGCCCTGCGGGCCCGGGGGGTGCGGGTGCTGCCGTCGTTCAGCGCGCCGTTCGTGCTGGCCGACTCGCTGGCCGGGCTGCCCGGGGTGGACCTGCTGGTCGCCCCGCAGACCCTGCCGGAGCGGCCGGAGCTGCTGGTCACCCTGGACACCGGCAGCGCCGACCGGCTCGGCTCGCTGGCCGGGCTGGTCGACTCGGCGGCCGAGGTGCTGGTGGTCGACCACCACGCCTCCAACACCCGGTTCGGCAGCCTGCACCTGGTGGACCCGGCCGCGGCCGCGACCGCGGTGCTGGTCGAGGAGCTGATCGGCCGGCTGGGCGTGCCGCTGGACGCCGACGTCGCGGCCTGCCTGTACGCCGGGCTGGTCACCGACACCGGCTCGTTCCGGTTCGCCGCGACCACCCCGGAGACCCACGAGCTGGCCGCCCGGCTGCTGCGCACCGGGATCCGGCACGACCTGATCACCCGGCGGCTGCTGGACACCCACCCGGCCGGCTGGCTCGGCATGGTCGGCGCCGCGCTGGCCCGGACCCGGCTGGAGCCGGCCGCGGCCGACGGCCTCGGGCTGGTCTGGACGGAGACCCGGCTGGCCGAGCTGACCGCGGCCGGCCTCGGCCCCGACCAGGCCGAGAGCCTGATCGACCTGGTCCGCACCGCCGCCGAGGCCGAGGTGGCGGTCGTCTGCAAGGAGGCCCCGAGCGGCGGCTGGACGGTGTCGATGCGGTCCAAGGGCCGGATCGACGTCAGCGCTGCCGCGGTGTCGCTGGGCGGCGGCGGCCACCGCTTCGCGGCCGGCTTCAGCTCGGCCGACGACCTGGACACCACGATCGCCGCCGTCCGGGCCGCGCTCGCCACCGCTCCGAGGCTGCCCGGATGACCCGGCCCCCGCCCGCAACCGGCCCGACCGAGCCGGTCGGTGCCGCTGGGCCGGTCGGTGCCGCCGGGCCGGCCCGTGCGGCCGGCGACCGGGCTCCCCGCCCGGGTTCCGGCCCGCGG
>CADCTP010000376.1 GCA_902805565.1 uncultured Mycobacteriales bacterium | reverse complement strand
CGTAGCCGCCCCGCCGGAGCGGTCCGGCCGCCACGGCGGTCGGTCCGGCCGCTCCGGCGGGGGTCCGACCGCTACGGCGGTCGGTCCGGCCGCTACGGCCGGGCGGTCCGCGGGCCGGCCGCCCGGCGCTGGCGGGCGGCCTCGTACAGCACGACCGTGCCGGCGGCCGCGGCGTTCAGGGAGCTGGCGGCGCCGCTGATCGGGATGCGGACCGTGGTGCCGGCCGCGTCCCGCCAGGCCGCGGACAGGCCCGCGGTCTCGTTGCCGACCAGGAGAAGGGTCGGGCCGGTGAGGTCGTGCTCGGCGACGTCCACGGTGCCGTCCTCGTCGGTGCCGACCACCTGCGCGCCGGCCGCCCAGTCGAGCACCTCGCGGTGCGAGGGGACCCGCACCACCGGCAGCGCGAACAGCGAGCCGGTGGACGCGCGGACCGCGCGCGGGTCGTACGGGTCGGCCGCGTGCCCGGTCACCACCAGGCCGGACGCCCCGAACGCGTCCGCGGACCGGACCAGCGTGCCGATGTTGCCGGGCGTGGCCGGGCGGTCGAAGACGACCACCAGGTCCAGCGGGATCCGGTCCAGCCGGTCGGGCGGCAGCGCGACGACCGCGACCAGCTCGGCGGAGTCCTTGTCGGCCAGCTCGGCCAGCAGCTCCGGCGCGACCTCGACCTGCTCGGCGTCCACCGCGGCCAGCAGGTCGCGGGCCCACCGGGACACCTCGCCGGGCGGGCGGAGCAGGGTCCGTACGGTCCAGCCGTGCTCGACCGCGAGCGTGACCGGCCGGACGCCCTGCACCAGGAACTCGCCGGCCCGCTGCCGCTTCGCCCGGTTGGTCAGCAGCGCCTGCCACTGCTGGAAGGCCGCGTTCCGGCTGCTCACCCTGCGCACCGCGTCATTCTGTCGGTCCCGCCGCCGGGGCCGACCGGCGCCGCGCGGCCTGACCTACGCTGGGTCCGGTGAGGAACGCGCGATGACCGTCCTGCCGATCCGCCTGTTCGGCGACCCGGTGCTGACCACCCCGGCCGACCCGGTGGCGACCTTCGACAAGGAGCTGCGCCGGCTGGTGCGGGACCTGCACGACACGCTGCGGGACGAGCAGGGCTCCGGGCTCGCCGCGCCCCAGCTCGGGGTCGGGCTGCGGGTCTTCACCTTCCACGTGGACGGCGTCGAGGGGCACCTGGTCAACCCGGTCCTGGACTTCCCGGACGAGGAGGAGCAGGACGGCCCGGAGGGCTGCCTGTCCATGCCCGGGCTCTACTTCGACACCGTCCGGCGGCAGCACGTGGTGGCCCGCGGGCTGACCGAGCTCGGCGACCCGGTGCAGGTCGTCGGCGAGGGCTACCTCGCGCGCTGCCTGCAGCACGAGACCGACCACCTCGACGGCGTGCTGTTCCTGGACCGGATGGACACCGAGCGGCGGCGGGCGGCGATGCGCGAGCTGCGCCGGGCGCCGTGGGCGCAGGGCGGCGCCCCGACCGTCAAGATCAGCCCGCACGCCACCCGCAGCCCGTTCCGGTGATCGGCTCGCCGGCACCCGTACGGTCGGGGCATGCGGGTGCGGGAGACCGCCGCCGGCCTGGTCGCCGAGGCCGCCGACGGCACCGAGCTGGGCCGGGCGACGCTGGTCGAGGTGCCGTGGCGGGGCGCGGGCTGGGTCGAGCTGGACCTGTCCGTACGGCCGGCGCACCGGGGCGCCGGGGTCGGCGCCGCGCTGTGGGCGGCGACCCGGCCGCTGCTGGCCGGCGCGTCGGTGGTCGCCGTGGAGACCCTGGACCGCCGCCGCGCGCACCCCACGGCTACCGGGGCGACACTCTCCGCCGTGGCCGGTCTACCGCCAGCGTCAGGCCGGACAGCCTGCGCGACGACCGGCTGCACGAGCTGAACCGGCCGGCGTGGGGCTGCGGCCGGACCGGACGGCCGCGCACGAGTTCACCGCGGTCGACCGGGCGTACCGGGGCCGCGCCGTCGCCCGGGCCCTGAAGGCCCGCGCCGCCCTGGACGCCCGCGCGGCCGGCCTGCGCCGGGTCGTCACCGGCAACGACGCCACCAACGCGGCGATCATCGCCGTCAACACCGCCCTCGGCTACCAGGCCTCCCCCGGCCACGTACGCCTGCAACTGCGCCCGTAGCCCCCGGTCACCAGGACTCCCCGTCGAGGATCGCCCGCCAGAACAGCAGCTCGAAGCGGACGGCACGGTCGAACGCCCGGCACATCTCCGGCGTGGCCCCCGCCGGCGCGGCCACGTCGACCATCCGCCCGAGACTGGTGATCCAGTGCCCGTACGGCTCGGAGGACCAGTGCTCGACCAGGTGCCAGTACGGCGTGGCCCGGTTCGCCTCCCCGCGGATGCCGGACCAGGCGTCGAAGTAGACCCGCTCGGTGGCGTACAGGGCGGCCAGCGCCGGCTCGTACCCGCGCGAGACCTGGGCCTGCAGGAACGCCGCGAGGCCGACCGTGGTCGGGCCGGGCTCCGCGTCCAGCTCGATGTGGAAGCGGGCCGCCGTCTGCCGGACCTGGTCCAGCCCGAGGAACGTGGCGGGGATCCCGACCGCGATCGCCTCCGTCGCGGCCGCCGTCGGGGCGCAGCCGGCCAGGCCCGCGAGGAACCGCTGGTACTCCACGTTGAAGTAGTGGTCGTTGACCATCCACCGGCGGAACGCCGCGTCGGTCAGCTCGCCCCGGGAGACCGCCCGCACGAACGGGTGGTCGGACAGCCGCGGCCACAGCCGCCGCGAGTGGGCCAGCAGGTCCTCGGCGGCCGACCTCGGGGCGAGGACGCCGCCGCCGGTCCCGGCCTCCCGGACGCCGTGCCGGTGCAGTTCCTCGCACACCCGCACCAGCACCTCGTGGCGCTGCTTCCACTCGGCGACCGAGCGCTCGACGACGACCCGGTCCCCGCCGGTGACACAGGCCCGGACCAGCGGCTCGACCAGCTTGTCCCACTCCGGCGGGCGCTTGATCCGGCCGTCGAGGATCTCGTACAGCTGGGAGCGGCCGTAGCTGAGCTGCCGGGCCAGCGTGGTCCGGCTGAGGCCGGAGGCCCGCTGGAGCTCCCGCAGTGCGGCGCAGAACTCGGCGACCGGGCCGTTCGGAGTGCTGACAGCCACGAGGTCCCCGTCCGGAGTCGTCCGGCATCGCCGAGTCGAGAACATGCTACGTCCAGCCGATCCGCGCGGTCCGTCCGGAAACCGTCCGGGATCGCCCAGCGCCGGTCCTGCCGCCGTTTGGCTGTGCTGGGTCAGCTCGTTCGGTCGTCCCTCGGAGGGCTCGATGCAGCACTCGGCACTGCGCCAGTCGTCACCGCACCAGTCGCCACCGCACCAGTCGCCACCGCACCCGTTGCCACCGCACCGGGAGCCACCCCACCGGCAGCCCGTACGGCGGCGGGATCCCGCGGCTCCCGCGCCGCCCTGCGCGGGCGGAGGCTCCGGCGGGGGGTCGTGCGCCGCGGCAGCCCTGCCGGTCGCCCGCTGGTGCCGGGCGGGACAGGCGGGTCGGCAGGCGGCGCGGACGTTCGTCTCGTACGCGCACGACAGCGCGGCGCACCGGGCGGCGGTGCGCACGCTGGCCGGCCTGCTGCGCGACGGCGGGGTGGACGTGCGGCTGGACCAGTTCGTGGAGGACGAGGTGAGCGAGTGGTCCCGGTGGGCCGAGCGGGAGGTCCGGGAGGCGGACCTCATCGTCGTCGTGGCCTCGCCGGACTACCGGCGCCGGGCCGACGACGAGCAGGAGCCCGACGGCACCGGGCGCGGTGTCATCTGGGAGCTGGCCGGGATCCGGGAGCGGATCTACTCCGACCGCCGCAACCACCGCGGGCGCGTCGTACCGGTCGTCCTGCCGGGACAGTCCCATCTGGACATCCCGTTCTTCCTCGGTCCGACCGGGGGCCACCGGATCGTCGTGACCGAGCTGACCCCGGCCGGGGTCAGCAGGCTCCTGAGCTACCTCCGCCGCTCCGTCGCCCCGGCCGGCCCGGCCCCGGCCGCCCGCCGTCCTCGCCGGCGCCCCCGCCGCCGTCCCGGTC
>CADCTP010000375.1 GCA_902805565.1 uncultured Mycobacteriales bacterium | reverse complement strand
CAGCGCGGGCGGCGCGGGCGGCGCGGGCGGCGCGGTGCACGTCGCGCTGCGGCCGTCGGCGGTGGGGCTGCACCGGACCCGGCCGGAGGGCAGCCCGCGCAACGTCTGGGCCGGGCGGGTCACCGGGGTGGAGGCGGTCGGCGACCGGGTCCGGGTGGCGGTCGCCGGCGCCCCGGACGTGCTGGCCGACGTCACCCCGGACGCGGTCGCCGACCTCGACCTGTCCGCCGGCGCCGAGGTGTGGGTGTCGGTGAAGGCGACCGACCTGGCGGTCTACCCGGTGCGTCCGACGGGTGACACGGGCGAGCGGCCGGTGAACACTGGGTAACGCAGATCGTGCCGCCGACGGCTGTTTCCCTGCCGATCGGGCGGTGTTGGGCCGCCCGTCGGACAGGTCCCCTGGGATGGGCGCGTGGTTCGCTACGAGGAGGTCTCCTTCGTGCCCGCTCTCCGTTTACCCCTCCGCCTGGCCGCACTGGCCACGACATCGCTGCTCTCGCTCGGCGTGCTGGCCGGCTCCGGCACGGCGACCCCGCCGGCGACCGACTCCCGGCCGTCCGCCACCGAGACCCAGCCGCTGGTCTTCGGCCACCGCGGCGCGTCCGGCTACCGCCCCGAGCACACCCTGGCCTCGTACGAGCTGGCGATCCGGCTCGGCGTCGACGTGATCGAGCCCGACCTGGTGATCACGAAGGACGGGCACCTGGTGGCGCGGCACGAGCCGGAGATCTCCGGCACCACCGACGTGACCCAGCGCCCGGAGTTCGCCGACCGGCGGACCACCAAGAACGTCGACGGCGTGCCGGTCACCGGCTGGTTCACCGAGGACTTCACCCTGCGCGAGCTGCGCACGCTGCGGGCGATCGAGCGGATCCCGCAGATCCGGCCGCGCAACACCCTCTACAACGGCCGCTACCAGGTGCCGACCTTCCAGGAGGTCATCGACCTGGCCAAGCGGGCGTCCCGGCAGTACGGCCGGAAGATCGGGATCGCGCCGGAGACCAAGCACCCGACGTACTTCCGGGCCCAGGGCCTGCCGCTGGAGCCGCCGCTGGTCCGCACCCTGGTCCGCAACGGGCTCAACCGGCCCAACTCCGCCGTCTACGTGCAGTCCTTCGAGGTGTCGAACCTGGTCGCGCTGCGCTCCCGGCTGCGGGTCAACCTGGTCCAGCTGACCTCGGCCCGCGGGGCGCCGTACGACTTCGTCGCCACCGGGGACCCGCGGACGTACGCCGACCTGGTCTCGCCGGCCGGGCTGCGCCGGGTCGCCCGGTACGCCGACGTCCTGGGGCCGGAGAAGACGCAGATCGTGCCGCGGGACCCGGCCGGCGTCTCGCAGGCCCCGACCACGCTGGTCCGGGACGCGCACCGTGCCGGGCTGGCGGTCGTGCCGTACACGTTCCGCAACGAGAACGCCTTCCTGCCGGCGGAGCTGCGCATCGGCACCGACCCCGCGCAGTACGGCAACGCCTTCGCCGAGTACGAGCAGTTCTTCCGGCTCGGCGTGGACGGCCTGTTCAGCGACAACGGGGACACCGCGGTGGAGGCCCGGGACGCCTTCGTGCGGGAGACCGCGACCCGCTCGGAGCGGGCCGCCGGCTGACCACGATCGCCCGCGGCCCTCGCGGCACGTACGGGCGGCCATCCGGCGGACGTCCGGCCCCGCGTGCTTCCGTCCGGTGCCCGGAGGCGGGAAGGTGGACACCATGGAGGACATGGAGGCCATTGAGCTGCGCCTGGAGGTGACCACGGAGGAGCTCCGGGTCGCCGACGAGGAGCTGCGCGCCCAGCAGGAGCTCATCGACGGGCTGCTGCGGGGCCGGGCCGCCGACCAGCTGGCCGCGGTCCGGCTCTCCGCCGCGCTGCCGGTGCCGCTGGTCGGCACCGACCGGGACGGCCTGGTGACCCAGGCCAACCCGGCCGCCGCCGCGCTGTTCCACCTGGAGGTCGGCCGGCTGCGCGGCAAGCCGCTGGCCGTGCTGGTGGAGACGGCGGACCGGCGCGTCCTCCGCTCGGCGCTGGCCCGGGCGCTGTCCGGCGGCACCGCCGAGCACCTCACGATCGGGATCACCCCGCGCCGGGACGGGGTCGTCCCGGTGGACGCGGTGGTGCTGCCGGAGCCCGGCGCCGGGACCGCCGAGGGGGCCTGGCCCGCGGTGGCCGGGACCGTCCCGGCCGACTCGGCGCCGGCGGCGCGCTGGGTGCTGGTGCCGCGCGTCGACGCCGCCCCGGCCGCCGACGTCGAGCTGCTGACCGCCCTGGCCGGCATGTCCACGCTGTCGGCGGTGGACGGCGACCTGCGCTCGGTGCTGACCCGGCTGGCCACGTTCCTGCTGCGGGCGGTGCCGGCCGCGGTCGGCGCCAGCGTCGTCGTGGGCTCCCCGGCGTCGCCGACCGTGCTGGCCGGCACCGACCAGCTCGCCCAGACCCTGGACGGGCTGCAGCTGCGCGCCGCCGAGGGCCCGAGCTGGGACGCGTACGAGTCCGGGCAGCCGGTGGCCACGGCCCGGCTCGGCACCGACGACCGGTGGCCGGTGCTCGGCCGCGCGGTCCCGGCCGGCACCGGCGGGGCGGTCGCCGTCCCGATCGTGGCCGGGAGCCGGCCGCTCGGCGTGCTCACCCTGTACGGCACCCCCGCGCTGGCCGAGCCGGGTCAGGCCCGGCGGGCGCTGCCGTTCGCGACCGCGGCGGTGGCGCTGCTGCACGAGAACGACACCGTGACCGAGCTGCGCCGGCAGGAGGCGCAGCTGCGCGAGGCGCTGACCTCCCGCGCGATGATCGACCAGGCCAAGGGCATCCTGATGGCCCGGCACGGGCTGGACGCCGACGCCGCCTTCGCCGAGCTCACCCGGCGCAGCCAGCACGCCAACGTCAAGTTGCGCGAGGTGGCACGTCAGCTCGTCGAGGAAGTGTCCGGCAGCGCGGCCACCCCGTCCGGCAGCGCGGCCACCCCGTCCGGCAGCGCGGCCACCCCGTCCGGCAGCGCGCGGCCCCGGTCGCTGCGGTCGGTCCGACCCGCCCCGTCCTGACCGTCCGGCGCCAGCTCGTCCATCAGGATGATCACGCCGGCGGCGCCGTCCTCGCCGTCGCTCAGCGGGGTGGCGGTGACGTGCACCCGGACCGGCCGGCCGCGCCGGTTGATCGCGTCGAGCACCAGCTGGTCGTGGTCGGGCGACCCGCCGCTCAGCAGCCGGCGCACGCCGGGCTTGAGCCGGTCGACCGGCAGGCCGATGTCCAGGTTGAGCAGGTGCTCGCCCACGGCCTCGTCCCGGCGGACCCCCCACAGGTCCTCGGCCCGGCTGTTCCAGACCTGGACCCGCAGGTTGCGGTCGATCACGGTCACCCCCGCCCGCAGGCCGGTGAAGACCGCCTCCATGAACCGGTTGAGCTGGTCGACCTGGGCGGTGCGCTCGCGCAGGTCCTCGTTGCTCGACTGGAGCTCGTCGTTCATCGACTGGAGCTCCTCGTTCATGGTCTCCAGCTCCTCGTTCGTGGACTGGAGCTCCTCGTTGGTCGTCTCCAGCTCCTCCACCGTGGACTGGAGCTCCTCGTTGGTGGTCTCCAGCTCCTCGTTGGTCGACTGCAGCTCCTCGTACGCGGCCTCGATCTGCCGGTTCGCGTGCTCGAGCTCGGTCTGCAGCTGCCGGTGCCGGGTGACGTCGGTGAACAGGACGCTGACCCCGAGCGGCCGCCCGTCCCGCTCGAACAGCGGCACCACCTGGATGTCGAACCACTGGGGCCGGTCGCCGCGGGTCGACCGGGCCTCCCGGATCCACTGCGGCCGCCGCTCGACCAGGGACCGGTCCATGGCCGAGCGCAGCTCGACCGGCCGGTAGGACAGCTCCAGGTCCTGGAACGGCCGGCCGCGGTCCCGGGCGGTGAGCCCGAACAGCGCGTCGGCCCGGGCGTTGGACATGCTGAGCCGGCCGTCCTGGTTGACGACGACCTGCGCGCCGGCCCCGGCCGCGAACGCCTCGTCGCGCAGCCGCCCGTCCGCCCGGCCGGGCCGGTCGGCGCCGGCCGGGGTGCCGCCGAGGAACTCGGCCGTCGGGGCCACCGGCTCCCGGAACCCCTCCAGCGCGACCTTGCCGAAGAACCGCCGCTTGAGGTCGACCGGGGTGAACAGGTCGTCGTGGCTGAGCAGCATCTCGGCCTTGCCGAGGAACAGCACCCCGGCCGGCCGCAGGGCGAAGTGCAGCCGCTGCAGGATCCGGGACTGCGTCTCGGCGTTGAAGTACATCAGCGCGTTCCGGCAGACCAGCAGGTCGATGTGCGAGATCGGGGCATCCTGCACCAGGTCGTTGCGGCCGAAGATCACCGAACGGCGCAGCTCCTTGTGGAAGCCGTACCGCGGGCCGACCGGCTCGAACCAGGCCGCCAGCCGCTCGGCGGACACCCCGCGGAGCTGGCCCGGCTCGTACAGGGCCTGGCGGGCCTGGCCGAGCGCCTCCTCGTCCACGTCGGTGGCGTAGATCTTGACCCGCCGGCGGAACTCCTCCGGCCCCAGCGCCTCGGCCAGCACGATGGCCAGGCTGTACGCCTCCTCGCCGGACGCGCAGCCGGCGCTCCACACCCGCAGCGGGCCGTCCGGCCGGCGGGCCAGCAGCTCCGGCAGCAGCTCCTGCTCCAGGTGCGCCCACGCCTCGCTGTCCCGGAAGAAGCTGGTGACGTTGATCAGGATCGTGTTGAACAGCGCGGTGAACTCCTCCGGATGCACCTCGAGGAAGTCCCGGTAGTCCTCGTACGAGGTCATCGAGACGGTCTGCATCCGGCGTTGCACCCGGCGGACCAGGCTGGTCCGCTTGTAGCCGGTGAAGTCGAAGCCGCGGGCGTCCTTGAGGTGGCGCAGCAGGGCCTCGAACTGCGGGTCGGGTTCGGTCACTGTCCGCTCCGTGGCTTCAGCCGGTCCGGCCCGGCTCGACGAGGGAATCGCCGGTCAGCAGGACGGCCGGGCTCTCGGCCAGCATCCTGCGGATCAGCTCGGCGGCCCGGTGCGTCTCCCGGGCCTGGGCGGCGAACTGCTCGGCGGTCAGCTCCCGGCCCGCCTCCCGGGCGCCGTCGGCGAGCTGGGCCGACAGCGCGGCCTTCTCCTCCAGGCTGCGCAGCGCCATCCACAGCGCGCCCTCGATCGCGTGCCCGTGCTCGGCGAGCAGGCTGTCCACCGACCAGGCGTGGCCGACCCGGCACCGGAAGCGGCGCAGCGATCCCTCGTCGATCTGCCACAGCACCCCGTGGCAGTCCGGGCAGGAGAACCCGGACGGCGTGCCGGGGCGGGCGACCGTCTCCATCTCCCGCGGGTCCATGTCGGCCACGGCGGTCTCCCTCTGCATCAGCTCGCTCGGCGCGGGCACGGCACCGACGTCGACCTCCTCGCCGACCAGCCGGACCAGCCGGTCGGCCAGCGCCGCGACCGGGAGCACCTCGGCGCCGGTGGCCCGGGCGCAGGCCAGCGGCATCCCGGGGTGCATCGCCTCCCGCGGGTCCTGGGCGAGGGCCAGGCCGCCACGGGCGGTGACCGCGACGCTGCCGGCGGCGCCGTCGTCGAGCGCGCCGCTGAGCACCACGCCGATCACCCGGGGCCCGCGGGCGCGGGCGGCCGAGCGGAAGAGCACGTCGACGGCGGGCCGGTGCCCGTTCTCCCGGGGGCCGCGGGACAGCGCGACCGCGTCGCCGACGACCAGCAGGTGGTGGTCCGGCCGGGCGACGAGCACCTGGCCCGGCTCGAGCGGCGCGCCGTGCTCGGCGCGGCGGACCGGCAGCGGCCCGGCCCGGTCGAGGATCGGGGCGAGGGCGTCCGCGCCGGCCGGCGGCACGTGCAGCACCACCAGGACGGTCGCCGGGAGGTGTGCCGGCAGGGCGGCGACCAGCGACTGCAGGGCTTCCACGCCACCGGCGCTGGCGCCCACGACGATCAGGTCACGTCGTGCCCGGCTCATGGCACCTTCTCTCGGCCCGTGCACAGCAAGGCGTCACGGGCCGGCGTCTCGACCTGTAGACCCCCATCATGCCCATCGCGGGGCCGGCGTGGCGCGCCGGGGTGGCGCCGGCGCGCCACGCCGGGCGCGTACGGCCCGGCCGGCCCGGGCGGGTCAGCCGGCGAGGAAGGTCAGCAGCGCCTCGTTGAACTGGACCGGGTGCGAGGCGTTGACCCCGTGCGGCCCGCCCTCGATCACGACCAGCGTGGCCCCGGCGACCGCCTGCGCGGTCCGGCGGCCGCTGACCTCGAACGGCACGATGGCGTCGGAGTCGCCGTGGACGACCAGGGTCGGCACGGTGATCTTCGCCAGGTCGGCCCGGAAGTCGGTCCGGCCGAACGCGGCGATGCAGTCCAGCGTCCCCTTCGGCGAGGCGAAGGCGGCGACGTCCCGGGCGTGCTCGCGCTGCGGTCCGCTGACCGTGAGCGTCGTGCCGGCGGTGAAGAACGTCGTGGTGAACCCGTCCAGGAAGGCCAGCCGGTCGGAGGTCACCCCGGTCTCGAAGGCCAGGATCGTCGCGTCGTCCAGGCCGCCGTCCGGGTTGTCGTCGGTCTTGTACAGGTACGGCGGGACGGCGGCGGCGAACACCGCGCCCGACACCCGGTCCGACCCGTACGTGCCGAGGTAGCGGGCGACCTCGCCGCCGCCCATCGAGAAGCCGACGAGCACGGCGTCCCGCAGGTCGAGGTGCTCCAGCAGCGCGGCCAGGTCGGCGGCGAAGGTGTCGTAGTCGTAGCCGGTCCAGGGCTGGGACGACCAGCCGAAGCCCCGCCGGTCGTAGGTGACCACCCGGTGGCCGGCGGCGACGAGGGCCGGCACCTGTGCCTCCCAGGACCGGCCGGACAGCGGCCAGCCGTGGATCAGCACCACCGGCCGGCCCGCACCGACGTCGTCGTAGTGGAGCTCGGTCCCGTCCGTCACGGTCAGTCGTGGCATCCGCGGTTCCCCCTTGATGGCGTTGCACGTGCAACTACCCGGTGCGTACGCGCCCCAAGCGGCCGGACAGACGAAGGTGCCCGGGAGCGGTCGCTCCCGGGCACCTCCCCCCAGCTGTGGATCAGGACACGGTGCCGAGCCAGTCCTGCACGACGGGGATGTCCACCCGCTGGTAGCCGCCGAGGTAGCGGCAGTTCGCGGTGTAGCCGTAGCTGGTCACCGCGACCAGGTAGCCGTCGAGGAAGACCGGGCCGCCGGAGTCACCGAAGCAGGTGCCGCCACCGCCCCGGACGTCGTTCGGGTTGCCGTTGAGCTGCAGGATCTGCGGCGTCAGCTTCTGCCCCGGCGAGGTCGTGTAGCGGCGGATCAGCGGGTAGCTCATCGGCTGCGGCTTCTGCGGCCCCGCCTCCGGCTTGCGCACCTCGGTGCCGTACCCGACGACCTCGAAGATGGTGCTGTTCAGGGTCGGCTGGGTGTACTGCTCGAGGAAGCCCTCGGGCGCGACGGTCGCCGGCTCGATGCCGACCACCGGCTCGTCGAGGACGATCACGCCCACGTCGTTCCAGTTGGCCAGGTCGGTGAAGTCCGAGTAGTCCGGGTGCGTGTACGCGGTGCCGGACAGGTAGCCGGCCGCGGTGATCTCCTCGGGCGTGTAGCCCACGCTCGGGTCGGCGGCGACCGGGAGCGGCGACGGCGGCTGCTCGGCGATGACCGAGTCGAAGGTCACCAGCGTGCTGCCGACCGTGCCGGAGGTGCAGTGCGCGGCGGTGAGCAGCACGGTCGGCGAGATCAGCGTGGCCGAGCAGCGGAACCGGCCGTCGCCGTCGTAGAAGAGGATCAGCCCCACGTTCGGGTGGAGCTCCCCGTCCGGCTCACCCCCCGTGATCGCGGACGCCGACGGCGCCATGACGGCGAACACGGACATGACTGCCACCACGAGAGCGGTGACACTGAAACGGCGTGCGGGCACTGGCGGTTCCTCCCCGTAGCGGGCCTGTTGCGGAGGAGACCGTCACCGACCGCGCGGATGACGCGGATCACGCCGGGTGTTCGGACGGTTCCGGTACGGGCCGGGCGACCGCCGCGACCAGCAGGCCCACCACCGCCGCGACCAGCGCGACCAGGATCGCCCGGTGCACCTCGACGGCGTCGGCGAGCAGGCCGACCAGCGGCGGCCCGCCGAGGAAGGCCGCGTACCCGATCGAGCTGACCACGGAGACCCGGGCGGCCGCGCCGGCCTCGTCGTCGGCGGCCGCGCTCATCCCCAGCGGGAAGCCGAGCGAGGCGCCGAGCCCCCACAGCACCGCCCCGGCCATGGCCCCGGCCACCCCGGGCGAGGCGACCACGGCGAGCACCCCCGCCGCGCCGAGGACGCCGGTGACCCGCAGGGTGGCGACCCGGCCGTACCGCTCGACGAACGAGCCGCCGACCACCCGGCCGAGGGTCATCGCGGTGACGAAGGCGCCGTAGCCGATCGCGCCGACGGCCTGGTCGGCGTCGTACCCGTCGACGAGGGACAGCGCGAGCCAGTCGTTGGCCACCCCCTCGCAGAGCGCGAAGGCCAGCACGAGCAGGCCGATCAGCAGCGTGCGCGGCTCCCGCCAGGCCTGCCGGACCGAGCCGCCGGCCGTGCCGGGCGCAGCCGGGCGGACCGGCAGGAACGCCCGCGCCCCGAGCACCGCCGCGACCAGCACGCCGGCCACGGTGACCAGCAGTTGGAGCTGCAGCGAGACGCCGGCCCGGGCGCAGCCGGCCCCGATCAGCGCGCCGAGCACGGTGCCCAGGCTGAACGCGGCGTGGAAGCGGGGCATCAGCGTCCGGCCGATCCGCCGCTCCACGTCGGCACCCTCGACGTTCATCGCGACGTCCCAGACGCTGGTGCCGACGCCGTAGCAGAGCAGGCCCGCGGCGACCGCCGGCACGGCGGCGGCGCTGAGCCCGGCGGCCAGCGCGAGCAGGCCGACCACGACGAAGCCGACCCCGACCAGGACGGTGCGGGCCGGTCCCAGCCGGCCGACCACGACGCCGGACAGCGGCAGCGCCACCATGGTCCCGGCCGAGACGGCCAGCAGCATCAGCCCGAGCCGGCCCGGGGTGAGGTCCAGGGTGTCCCGGATCGCCGGCACCCGGGCCACCCAGGAGGCGAAGGCCAGGCCGTTGACCAGGAAGACGACCGCGACCGCGGCCTTGGTGCGCTCCAGCGCCCGCTCGGCGTCCACGGCTCCGGCACCTCCATCAAAACGATTCGACGACTCCACTTCACCTCGGGTCGGGCTACCCTGTCAAATCGATTCGATGGAGCGGAGGACGGATGTCGGACCGGGCGACCCTGAGCACCGTGGCGGCCCGGGCGGGGGTCTCCCCGTCGACCGCGTCGCTGGCCTTCGCCGGTTCGCCGCGGGTCGCCCCGGCGACCGTGGAGCGGGTGCTGCGGGCGGCCGGCGAGCTCGGCTACGCCGGCCCCGACCCGATCGCCGCCTCGCTGCGCCGCGGCCGCAGCGGCGTGGTCGGCGCCGTCATCGGCGAGCGCCTGCTGTACGCGTTCCGCGACCCGGTGGCCGTGCAGATGCTGGACGGCCTGACCGAGGTGCTGGGCGAGCTCGGGGTGGGCCTGCTGCTGCTGGCCGGCGACGGCGGCCCGGCCCCGGCCCAGCTCGGCCGGCTGCCGCTGGACGCGGCGGTGTTCGCGACCTGCGGGCTGGAGGACGACCCGGCGTTCCGGCTGCTGCGGGCGCGGCGGGTGCCACTGGTCGCGGTGGAGGGGCCGGTGGTGGCGGGCGTGCCGCTGGTCGACATCGAGGACCGGCAGGGCACCGTGGAGCTGGCCGCCCACCTGCGGGAGCTGGGGCACCGCCGGGTGGCGATGGTGACGATGCCGCTGCGGCTGGACGGCCGGCGCGGCCCGGTCGACGCCGACCGGCTGGCCACCGGGGTCTACCGGGACACCCGGGAGCGGCTGCTCGGGGCGCGCGAGGTGTTCGCCGACCTGCCCGCGGTGGAGACCGCGTCCAACGGCATCGAGGAGGGCGAGCAGGCCGGCGCCGCGCTGCTGTCCGGCCCGGACCGGCCGACCGCGATCCTGGCCCAGAGCGACCTGCTCGCGGCCGGGGTGCTGCGGGCGGCCGCGGCCCGCGGGCTGGCGGTGCCGGGCGACCTCAGCGTGGCCGGCTTCGACGGGGCGGACCTGCCCTGGCTGGCACCGGTGCGGCTGACCACCGTCGTGCAGCCCACCGCCGAGAAGGGCCGGGCCGCCGGCCGGGCCGTCGTGGCCCTGCTGGCCGGCGAGGTCCCGCCGGACGTGGTGTTCCCGGTCGTCCTGCGCCCGGGCACCACCACCGGCCCGGCCCCGGCCTGACCGGGCCGGTCCCCCCGGCTGGCCGGGCCGGCGCCACCCTGACCGGGCCCGGTCAGGGGGCCGCGGGGTCCAGGTAGAGCGCCTCCAGCTCGGCCAGGTCCTGCTCGCGGGCGCTCATCCGGACCGCCACCGCCGCGCCGGACTCCTGCAGGCTCACCCGGGCGGCCGGGTGCCGGGCCTCCACCTGCGGCACCAGCTCGGCCAGCTCCCGCCGTACGGTGCCGTCGACCGGCACCCAGACCAGCAGCACGCCGGTCTCCCGGTCCACGAAGTGCCGCCGGTCCAGCAGCGCGCGGAAGCGGTCGCCCACCACGTCCCTTTCGTCGTCCACGGATCCAGAATGTACGGGCCGGGCCCCCGCCCACGACACGGAACGGCCAGGTCACACCCCTGATCGGACGGCCCGGCCGGGCAGTGCGGGACGGCACCGGACCGGACGGCCTCCGCCAGCTGGGCCTTGACCGGACGGCAGGGCGCCCGTAGGCATGACTGAGCCGTCCAGCGAGGTGGAACGCATGACCGTGGACATCCGTCCCGAGTACGACGTCGTCATCATGGGCGGCGGCCCGGCCGGCTCGACCCTCGGCGCGCTGCTGGCGAAACGGACCGACCTGCGGGTGGCGATCCTCGACCGGGAGGTCTTCCCCCGCGACCACATCGGGGAGTCCTTCGCGCACCCGCTGATCCCGGTGCTGGAGGAGAGCGGCGCGCTGCCGAAGGTGCTGGCCAGCGACTGCTGGGTGCGCAAGTACGGCGGGATCTTCAACTGGGACGACGGCGCCCCCAAGGTCACCTTCTTCGACCACGCCAACTGGGTCACCGACGGCGTGCACCGCTGGGCCATGCACGTGAACCGGGCCGAGTTCGACCACATCCTGCTCGACCACGCCGCGAGCGTGGGCGTGGACGTGGTCCAGGGCGTCGGGGTCGGCGGCTTCGCCTCCGACGCGGCCGGCTGCACGGTGACCCTCCGGGACGGCCGGACCGTGGCCGCGCGCTACTTCGTGGACGCGTCCGGCCGGCGCAACAGCATCGCGGCCAAGCAGAAGCGGTCCTGGCTGTCCGGCTACCGCAACATCGCGATCTGGCAGCACTTCCTCGGCGGCCGGCCGGCGCAGACCCTCGACGGCGACTGGAACGTCTTCCGGGAGCCGGACCTGTCCCCCATCGGCTGCTTCGCCTTCCGGGACGGCTGGTGCTGGTACATCCCGGTCCCCAAGGTCGTCGACGGCGAGCGGCGGCTGACGTACTCGATCGGCATCGTGACCGACCCGGACGTGCTGAAGCGGCCGGGCACCGACTTCACCGACCAGCGGACGTTCCTGGAGACCGTCCGGCAGGTGCCGCTGCTGCGCGACCTGGTCCAGGACGTGCGGCCGGTCGCGGACACGATGCTCACCGCGACCAACTACTCGATGATCAACGACCGGTTCGCCCACCTCGACGAGCGGTGGATCCTGGTCGGCGACGCGTCGTACTTCGTGGACCCGCTGTTCTCCTCCGGCGTCGCGTTCGCGGCCACCCAGGCCGCCGCGGCCGCGCTGCTGCTGGAGACCACCCTGCGCCCGGACGCCGACCGGCGGCTGGTGGCCGACCTGTGGCGGGACTACGACTCCGGCTGGCACGGCATGGCCGAGACCTTCGCCCTGTCGATCGACCAGTGGTACCACGCCATCGGCAAGGCGCACCCGGACGGCGCGTACTGGCAGGGCCGCGGCGGTCCGCCGGACCTGGACATCCAGGACCGCACCTTCGACGCCCTGCTGAACACCTCGTTCACCCCGGACCTGCTGCAGCTGATCACCGAGGGCAGCCGCCGGGTGGCCGACCTGGACGCGGCGGGGCCGTTCGTCCGGGCGACCGGGCTGGCCGAGCCGGACCGCCCGGACCCGGACGCGCCGCTGTTCCCGGCGCCGGGGCTGACCGTACGGCGCGGCGGCGGCCTGGACGTGCCGGGCTTCAAGGGCTGCATCCCCCCGCCGCCGTACGCGCTGCCGCCGCCGGTGCGGGCGGCGATCACCCACTACTGGCGGGACCCGGTCGGCAACGGCCCCGGTACGCCGTCCCCGGTCGCCGAGCCGGTGACCTGCCACCGGTTCGCGCTTCCGGACGGCACCGAG
>CADCTP010000374.1 GCA_902805565.1 uncultured Mycobacteriales bacterium | reverse complement strand
GGCGGGCCGGGTCCGGCCCCAGCGCGGCCCGCAGGTCGGCGGCCCGGCCGGCCGCCCAGCGCAGCGCGTCGCCGGCCAGCTCCCGGGACACCCGGGTCGCGCCACCGGTCCCGGACGCCCCCGCGCCCTCCCACGGGACCGTGGGAGGGGTCGCGGTGGGCGGCCGGGCGACCGCCGACGCCCACGTCGCCAGGCGGCGGGTGCGGTCGGCGGTCATCGTGGGCTCAGCCCTGGTTGTTGCGCAGCTGGTCGAGGCGGGCCTGCGCGGCCGGGTCGGCCACCGGCTCGGCCGGCTGGCCGGACTCCACCGCCGGGGTCGGTGGCGCGGAGGCGAGCTGGCCGCCGGACATGCTCGCCCGGATCTGGTCGAGCCGGGCGTTGCCGGCCATGTCCAGGGTGGATTTCTGCACCTCCAGCATCCGGCCCTCGACCGAGTTCTGCGCGAGCTCGGCCTGGCCGAGGGCGTTCGCGTACCGCCGCTCGATCTTCTCCCGGACCTCGCCCAGCGACGGGGTGGTGCCCGGCGCGGACAGCTCCGACATCTGCCGCAGCGACGCCGACACGGTCTCCTGCATCTTCGCCTGCTCCAGCTGGCTGAGCAGCTGGGTGCGCTCGGCGAGCTTCTGCTGCAGCAGCATCGCGTTCTGCTCGACGGCCTTCTTCGCCTGCTCGGCGGCCTGCAGGGCCTGGTCGTGCAGGCTCTTCAGGTCCTCCATCGAGTTCTCGGCGGAGACGAGCTGGGTGGCGAAGACCGTGGCGGTCTGCTCGTACTCCTGGGCCTTGGCCTCGTCGCCCTTGGCCCGGGCCTGGTCGGCCAGGGCGAGCGCCTGCCGGGCCGAGGCCTGCAGCCGCTCCACCTCCGACATCTGCCGGGAGAGCTTCATCTCGAGCTGGCGCTGGTTGCCGATCACGGCGGCGGCCTGGCGGGACAGCCCCTCGTGCTGGCGCTGCGCCTCCTCGATCGCCTGCTGGATCTGGATCTTCGGGTCGGCCCGCTCGTCCACCTGCGCGCCGAACCACGACATGAAGTATTTGTAGGCCTTCACGAACGGGTTGGCCATGATCCGCGATCCTCCGTCCTGCGCGTACCCCACGGTACGCGGTTGCTGCCGTCCATCGTGTCAGGTCGGGGCAGATCCTCGCTCAGCCGTCCGGCACCCGGCGGGAGGCCGGCCGCGCGACGATGCCGCGGGACGCCCACTCGCCCGGGCCCGAGCAGGTCACCCCGGCCCGGTCGGGACCCGGCGGCCACCGGCCGCGGCGGTCCCGGCGGCCGCCCCCGGCGCGGGCCGCGGGCGACCCACCGAGTCCGGCGCCCACCACCAGGACGTCCACGGGACCTCCTAGGCTTGACCCAGGAAACGCTGCTACCGAGGTAGAGGGACGCGTGGACCGACGGACTGTGATCCTCGACGCGGCGCTGGAGGTGCTGGCCCGGGAGGGCGCCCGCGCCCTCACCCACCGGGCGGTCGACGCGGCGGCGGGCATCCCGGCCGGCAGCACGTCGTACTACTTCCGCAGCAGGTCGGCCCTGGTCACCGGGTGCGTGGAGCGGCTGGTCCAGATCGACACCGCGATCCAGGCCCCACCGCCGCCCGGCGACGCGGCCGGACTGGTCACCGCCCTGGCCACCGCCATGACCGGCCTGATCACGACGCGCCGCACGCACACGGTCGCCCGGTACGAGCTGAGCCTCGCCGCCGCCCGGGATCCCGCCCTGCGGGCCGAGCTCCTGGTCGCCCGGAGCACGGTGCACGAGCTGCTGGCGACCATGCTCGGCGGGCTCGGCGCCACCGATCCGGCCGCGTCGGCCGAGGAGGTCGCCGCCACGATGGACGGCGTGCTGCTCAGCGTGCTGCTGCGCGGGTCCGATGACGTGGCGGCGGCGACGGCGATGATCCACCGGGCGGCGGACCACGTCGTCCGCGCCCAGCCCGGCGTGCGCTGACCCGGCAGCCCGGACGCGCCGTGACCGGCCGGTGCCTCCTCAGGCCCGGGGGTGCGGTGAGGGGCAGCGCCTCCCGGGGTCCGGACGGGCCGTGACCGGCCGGTGCCTCCCCAGCCCGGGAGGTGCCGTGAGGGGCAGCGCCTCCCGGGCCCCGGACGGGCCGTGACCGGCCAGCGCCCCTCGGACGGGCCGGGAATGGCCGGCGTCTCGGGCGGCGGGGCCGATCAGCCGGCGCGGCGGTCGGTGGCGGCCGGGTCCGGGGGCAGGCCGCGAGCGAGGGCCTCGGCGGCGGTGCGGATCGACGGCGGGGTCGCCGGGGTGGCCAGGTGCGAGCCGAGCCAGCGCAGCACAAGGTCGTCGCCGGCCAGTCCCTCGGCGGTCAGCCGCTCCCGGACCGCCTCCTCGGCCGCCCGCCAGCCGGCCGCGGTGGGCCGGCGGGCGAGCAGGCCGGCCAGGGCGACCGGCTCGGAGTCGGCGACCTGGCGCAGCGCCGGGTGCTCGGACAGCCGGCGGGCGGCGTGCGCCAGGGCGTCGACCAGGCCCAGCTCGGCGCACTCACCCGAGATCACCCGCACCTCCGACTCGACCAGCGCCGACCACACGTCGTCCTTGGTGCGGAAGTGGTTGTAGAGGGTCGCCTTGGCCACCCCGGCCTGGGCGGCGATGTCGTTCATCGTGGTGCGCCGGGTGCCCTGGGTGCCGACGGCCCGGCGGGCGCCGTCGAGCAGTCCGACCCGGGTACGGGCCATCGCGTTGCCGGCCCGGGACCGGGTGCCACCGGTGCGCAGCGGCGCGGCGGAGGCGACCGTGGTCGGCACGGTCGAGCGGATCAGGTGATCCAGCGGGTCACGCGGACGGTCCGGCACCCTCACTTGATGTCACTCTGAGCGCATGAACGCAAGGAGCCGGCCCGCGTGTCCGCGGGCCGGCTTCCTCAGGTCGTGGCCTCAGGCGGCGGCGAGGCAACGGGCCGCGTACGGCCCCTCACGGCCGGCGAGGTCGGTCAGGCCGACCAGCACCTCGAGCTCACCGAGCCCGTCGCCGGTCTCCAGCTCGGCCAGGTCGACCCCGTCCAGCTCGGCGTCGCCGACGCCGAGCTCGACCTCGTCGGTCATCCCCGCCGGCGCCGCATCCTCCAGCGCGTCGGCGAAGCCGGCCTCGTCGAACGCCGCCTCGTCGAACGCGGTCTCCTCGAAACCGGCGTCCTCGAACGCCGGCTCGTCGAGCCCGGCGTCCTCGAACCGGTCGGCCGGAGCCGGACCGCCGCCCACCCCGGCCGGCACCGCCCGGCGCACCGGCGCCGGGATGGTGACGCGGGGCATGCGGGCCACCTCGGCCGCCCGCTCCGAGCGGCGCATCGTCTCGGAGACCTCGGACAGCAGGTCGGACAACTTCACGTCGAGCGCCTCGCAGATGGAGGCGAGCAGCTCGGAGGATGCTTCCTTCTGCCCGCGCTCGACCTCGGACAGATAACCCAGGCTGACCCGGGCCGCGCCCGACACTTCGCGGAGGGTCCGCCGCTGGCGCAGCCGGCGGCCGCGCAGCGTGTCCCCGAGCACACGGCGGAGCAGGGTCATCGGCGTGCCCCTCCCGTAGTCCTGATTCGTGTCGCCACCGTACCTCTATGTCGTGGTCGCGGCCCGGCCGCGACGCTGGATTCGCCAGAAGCGAAACGATGTAATCATCTCGGCAATTCCGGGGACGCCGCCGGTATCGCGGTCAGCAGCAGGGCGAGCGCGGCCCGCACCGTGGCGGCCCGGATCGCGGCGCGGTCGCCGGTCAGGGAGAGCCGGCGGACCTGGCCGCCGGCCGGGCCGGCCACCCCGACGAACACGGTCCCCACGGCGGCACCGCCCTGCGGGTCGGGGCCGGCCACTCCGGTCGTGCTCAGCCCGTACGTGGCGGCGAGCCGGTCCCGGGCCCCGGCGGCCAGCGCCCCGGCGACGTCCGGGCCGACCGGGCCGTGGGCGGCCAGCAGCGGGACCGGTACGCCCGCGAGCTGGGCCTTCAGCTCGGTCGCGTAGACCACCAGACCGCCCCGGACGGCCGCGCTCGCGCCGGCCGGCCCGGTCAGCGCCGCGGCCAGCAGCCCGC
>CADCTP010000373.1 GCA_902805565.1 uncultured Mycobacteriales bacterium | reverse complement strand
TCCGCGGCCGGCCCGTCGTCGGCCCCGGCCGGCGGGCCCGGGACCGGGACGGCCGGGGCGCCGTCGACGGCCGGGCCGGCGGCGTGGCGGGGCAGCTCCCGGACGTCGGTGTCGTCCCACGGCACCGCCCAGCCGGCCAGCTCCAGCACCCGGTCCAGCACGGCGGCGGTGAACCCCCACACAACCATGCCGCGGACGGCGAAGGCGGGGCCCGCGTACCCGCTGGGACCGCGGACCAGGCAGCGGTTCGCCGGGTCGACCAGCTCGGCGACCGGCACCCGCTCGACGCGGGCCACCTCGCCCGGGTCCACCACGCCGACCGGCGCCGGGGTGTGCCACCACCCGAGCACCGGCGTGACCAGGAAGCCGGTCGGCGGCAGGAACAGCTCCGGCAGCAGCGCCACCACCCGGACGCCCGCCGCGTCCAGGCCGACCTCCTCGGCGGACTCGCGCAGCGCGGTGCCGACCACCCCGTCGTCGCCGGGGTCGACCGCGCCGCCGGGGAAGGCCGGCTGGCCCGCGTGCTGGCGCAGCTGCTCGGCCCGCTGGATGAGCAGCACGTCCGGGCCGGCCGGGCCCTCGCCGAACAGGATCAGCACCGCGGACCGCCGCCCGCCTTCGACCGGCGGGCGCGGCGCCGAGCGCAGGTAGTCGGCCGCCCGGGACGGCGCCACCGCCGCCACCAGCGGCCGCAGCCAGCCGGGCAGCTCCGGCTCAGACATCGATGCCGAGCTCGTCCCGGACCAGCGCGCGCAGCGTCGTGTCGGTCAGCGCGGGCCCCTGGTGGACCCGCACGATCGAGCCGTCCGCCCGGACCAGCACGGTGACCGGCAGGCCGACCCGGCGCAGGCCCCGGCCGAGGTCGCCGGTCCGGTCCTCCAGGGACGGGAACGGCAGGGCGGCCTCGCCGGCGAAGGCCACCGCGTTGCCGGTCGAGTCGCGCGAGGCGACCCCGAGCACGCGCAGCCGGGACCCGCCGTCCTGCGCCAGCCGGGCGAAGGCCGGCAGCTCGTCCCGGCACGGCGGGCACCAGCTGGCCCAGAGGTTGACCACGGTCGGCGTCCCGGTGAGCCGGCTGAGCCGCACGGTCCCGCCGGCACCGAGGCAGGGCAGCTCCAGGTCCGGCAGGGCCACCGACGCCGTGGTCGGCCGGCCCGGCTCCGGGCAGGCGGCCAGCGCGGCGGCGCTGCCGGCCGGCGGGGTGGCCAGCGCCGGGGGGTCCTCGGCACCGGTGCAGCCGGTCGCCGCCAGGGCGAGCACGAGCAGCGCGGTCGCGAGCGCCCTCACCGGGCCACAGCCACCTGGGCGCCGGACCTGACCAGCTCGGCGGCCTCCTCCGGGTCGACCGGCCCGGTCCCGTACGACGGGCACTCCCTGGCCAGCGCGCAGGCCCCGCAGGCCGGCTTCTTGGCGTGGCAGACCCGCCGGCCGTGCCAGATCGTGCGCTGGGAGAGGTCCGTCCACTCCTTCTTCGGGATCATCGCGGCGACCGCCGTCTCTACCTTGACCGGGTCGGTCTCCGCGGTCCACTGCCAGCGGCGGACCAGCCGGCCGAAGTGCGTGTCGACGGTGATGCCGGGCGCCCCGAACGCGTTGCCGAGGATGACGTTCGCGGTCTTGCGGCCGATCCCGGGCAGCGTGACGAGATCCTCCAGCCGGGCCGGCAGCTCCCCGTCGTACCGCTCGACCAGCGCCTGGCCCAGCCCGATCAGCGACGAGGTCTTGTTGCGGAAGAAGCCGGTCGACTTGATCAGCACCTCCAGCTCGGCCCGGTCGGCCGCCGCGTAGTCGGCCGCCGTCCGGTACTTCGCGAACAGCGTCGGGGTGACCAGGTTGACCCCGCGGTCGGTGGACTGGGCGGACAGGATCGTCGCCACCGCCAGCTCCAGCGGGGTGCTGAAATCCAGCTCGCAGTACGCGTCCGGCCACAGCTCGGCCAGCTGGCGGGTCATCCGGCGGGCGCGCCGGGTCCGGCCCAGCGGCGTCTCGTCGGCGAAGCGGCGGGCCCGGGCCGGAGAGGTCACGCGGCCAGCCTACGACCGACCGGGGTGTGTCCGTACGGTGACCGACAGCTGACGTCCTTCACCCGACTGCGTGCCGGGACGAGTACGTACGGTCGGATGGGGCAGGATGGCGGAACTATGGCCGGTCTGCTGGTGGTGTTCTTCCCCTTCATCCTGCTCGCGTTCATGATCCTCATGGAGCGCGTGGAGAGCCCGCTGCGCACCGTGTCGGTCGAGCACCGGGTGGAGGAGTTCCTGGAGGAGGCCCGCCCGGCGGAGATGGACACCTTCGTCCGCGAGGGCTTCCCGGCGGCGCGGGACCAGTTCGACCGGCGCCGCAAGCTGTCCCGACTCCTGCCGCGGCGCCCGATCCGCAAGGGCCGGCACGCCGCTTCCTGACCCTGGGCTGGCACGTTACGGGGCGGTGACTCCTAGACTGCGACCGCGGGGCCGGACGATCATCGCGCTGTCCGGCGCCGCTTGCGCTGGCCAGGAAGGGATTGCGGCATGGACGAGGTGTTGGCCAAGGCCGGGCTGTTCCAGGGGGTGCCCCCGGAGGACGCCGAGGTGATCGCCGGGCAGTTCGACTTCCTCGACGTGCCTCGGGGCACCGTCGTCTTCCACGAGGGCGAGCCGGGCGACAGCCTCTACATCGTGCTCTCCGGCAAGATCAAGCTCGGTCGGCGGACCGCCGACGGCCGGGAGAACCTGGTCGCCGTGATGGGCCCGTCCGACCAGTTCGGCGAGCTGTCGCTGTTCGACCCGGGCCCGCGGACGTCGACCGCCGTCGCGGTCACCGACGCCCGGCTGGCCCGGATGTCCAAGCAGGCGCTGCGGTCCTGGATCACCCAGCGGCCGCAGATCGCCGAGCAGCTGCTGCGGGTCGTCGCCCGCCGGCTGCGCCGGACCAACGCGATGCTCGGCGACCTGATCTTCACCGACGTGCCGGGCCGGGTCGCCAAGCAGCTGCTCCAGCTGTCCCAGCGCTTCGGCACGCTGGAGAACGGCCAGCTCCGGGTCACCCACGACCTCACCCAGGAGGAGCTGGCCCAGCTGGTCGGCGCCTCCCGGGAGACGGTGAACAAGGCGCTGGCCGACTTCGCGCACCGGGGCTGGGTCCGCCTGGAGGGCAAGACCGTCGTCATCCTCGACCGCGACCGCCTCGCCCGCCGGGCCCGCTGACATGCGCCACGAGTACGAGTTCCTCCCGGTCGACGTGCGCCGCGACCCGACCGCCTACCGGGCGGTCGCGGCCGAGCGCGCCGCGCAGGGCTGGCGGCTGGTCCAGGTGCTGGTCGAGGTGCCGGCGGCCGTCCCGGCCGAGGTCGTCCTGATCCTGGAGCGCCCGGCCGCGGACTGACCCTGCGGTCACCCGCGCAGGTACTCCAGCTGGGCCCGGACCGACCACTCCGCGGCCGGCCAGAGCGCCGGGTCGACCTCGGCGTACACGTGCCGGACCACGTCCATCGGCGCCGCGTCCGGGCCGAGCAGCTCCAGCGCGGCCCGGACCTGCTCCAGCCGCTGCCGGCGGTGCAGCAGGTACGCCGCGGTCACCGTCGCCAGGTCCGGCAGCTCCGGCCCGTGCCCGGGCAGCACGGTGCGGGTGCCGTGCTCGCCGGCCCAGTCGTGCAGCCGGCGCAGCGAGGCCAGGTAGTCCACGAGCCGGCCGTCCGGGTGGGCGACCACGGTGGTGCCCCGGCCCAGCACGGTGTCCCCGGTCAGCACCGCGTCGCCGACCGTGAACGACAGCGAGTCGCCGGTGTGCCCGGGGGTGGCCAGGACGCGGACCTCCACGCCGGCCGCGGCCACCACGTCGCCCTCCCCCAGCCCCTCGCCGCCGAGCCGGTGGGCGGGATCCAGGGCCCGTACGGGGGCACCGGTGAGCTCGTGCAGCAGCGCGGCCCCGTCGGCGTGGTCGGGGTGGCCGTGGGTGAGCAGGATCCCGGCCACCGGGCCGTGCGCGGCGACCCGGCGCAGGTGCTCCGGGTCGTCCGGGCCCGGGTCGACGACCAGGCACGCCTCGGAGTCCGCCGCCCGCAGCAGCCAGGTGTTGGTGCCGTCCAGCGTCATCGGCGACGGGTTGTCGGCCAGCAGCACCGACGCGTACGGCGTGACCGGGCGCAGCCGGCCGTACAGCGGGTGGGTCACGCGTCCCCCAGGGTCAGCACCCGGCCGCCGGGCAGCGTGACCGACGGCCGGCCGTCGGTGGTGCCGATGACCGGCAGCACCCGGGTGATCGACCGGTTCGCCCCGTCGGCGAGCACGGACGCGACCGAGTCGTGCCCGGCCAGCTCCTCCAGCGTGACCAGGGTCGGCGGCATCATCGGCCGCTCGCCGGCCCGCCACTGGTCCAGCGCGTCGGCCGGGCGCACCCACTCCACGACGTCGGCCTCGGTGGTCACGTCCCGGGTCGCCTGGCCGGCCGGCAGGGCGGCCACGAAGAACCGGGTGTCGTACCGGCGGCTGCCCTCCCCGGGCGGGGTGATCCAGTGCGCCCACGGCCGCAGCAGGTCCGCGCGCAGCACCAGCCCGCGCCGGGCCAGCAGCCCGGCCAGGGACTCCTCGCGCCGCTCCAGCGCGGCCCGGTCGGCCTCCCACTCCGGCCCGTCGGTGGCGCAGACCTCGCCGGCCGACGGGCCGGCCAGCAGCACCCCGGACTCCTCGAACGTCTCCCGCACCGCCGCGCAGACCAGCGCCCGGGCCAGCGGCTCGTCGGCGTCGAACGGCGCGGCCCAGGCCGCGGCGGGCGGGCCGACCCAGCCCACCGCGGTGTCGGCGTCCCGCGGGTCGACCCCGCCGCCCGGGAACACCGTCATCCCGGCCGCGAACGCCATCCCGCGCACCCGCCGCAGCAGGTACGCCTCCGGCCCGCGGTCGCCGTCCCGCAGCAGCGCGACGGTCGCGGCGTCCCGGACCGGGACCGGCGCGCTCATCGCACCTCGACGATGAGCTCCACCTCGACCGGGACGCCCAGGGGCAGCTCGGCCACGCCGACCGCCGAGCGGGCGTGCGCCCCGGCCGGGCCGAAGACCTCGCCGAGCAGCTCGCTGGCGCCGTTGACGACACCGGGCTGGCCGGTGAAGCCGGGGGCGCTGGCCACGAACCCGACCACCTTCACCACCCGGACCACCGAGTCCAGGCCGACCAGCGCGTCGACGGCGGCGAGCGCGTTCAGCGCGCAGCTGCGGGCGGCCGCCTTCGCGTCCGCCTCGGACACCTCCGCGCCGACCTTGCCCGACCGGCCCAGGGCGACCTGGCCGGAGGTGTAGACGAGGTTCCCCGTCCGCACCGCCGGCACGTACGCCCCGGCCGGGGCCGGCACCTCGGGCAGCTCGATGCCCAGCTCGGCCAGGCGGGCCACGGCGCCCATCAGATCGGCCGCTTGAGGTAGGCGACGAGCTGCTCCGGGTTCGGGCCCGGGATGACGGCGACCAGTTCCCAGCCGTCCTGGCCCCAGTTGTCGAGGATCTGCTTGGTCGCGTGCACCAGCAGCGGCACGGTCGAGTACTCCCACTTCTGCATGCGCGAACCGTACTCAGCCGACCGGGTCACCGACCACCTCCCACCGGCGACCGGCGGCCCGGCCGGACGTGTCCGCCGTCACGCCTGGCCGCTGCGCCGGGCGCCGGCACCCGGGGGCACCTACGCTCGGTCAGATGAGCGCGAGTCCCTGGCCGGAGGCCCGGCTGCACGTGGTGACCGGCAAGGGCGGCGCCGGCAAGACGACGGTGGCCGCCGCGATGGCGCTCGCCCTGGCCGCCGGCGGCCGGCGCACGCTGCTGGTCGAGGTCGAGGGGCGGCAGGGGCTGGCCCAGCTGTTCGACACGCCCCCGCTGCCGTACGAGGAGCGCCGGATCGCCCGCGCGGCCGGCGGCGGCGAGGTCCGGGCGCTGGCGATCGACGTCGAGGAGGCCCTCCTCGAATACCTCGAGATGTTCTACAACCTGCGCTCGGCGGGGCGGGTGCTGCGCCGGATGGGCGCCATCGACTTCGCCACCACGATCGCCCCGGGCATGCGGGACGTCCTGCTCACCGGCAAGGTCAAGGAGGCGGTCACCCGCACCGAGAAGGGCCGCCGGGTGTACGACGCGGTCGTGGTCGACGCGCCGCCGACCGGCCGGATCACCCGCTTCCTCAACGTGACCGCCGAGGTGGCCGGGCTGGCCCGGGTCGGGCCGATCAAGTCGCAGAGCGACGGGGTGATGGCCGTGCTGCGCTCGCCGCAGACCGCGGTGCACCTGGTCACCCTGCTGGAGGAGATGCCGGTCCAGGAGACCGCGGACGCGGTCGGCGAGCTGCGCGCGGCCGGGCTGCCGGTCGGCTCGGTGATCGTCAACATGACCCGCCCGCCGCTGCTGCCCGAGCCGGCGCTGGTCGCCGCGTCCACCGGCACGGTCGACGAGGCCGCGCTGCGGGCCGGGCTCGCCGCCGCCGGGCTGGACCCGGGGCTGGCCGGCGCGCTGGGCCAGGAGGCGGTCGAGCACGCCGAGCGGTGGGCGGTCGAGGACCGCAACCGGGCCGCGGTGAGCGCGCTCGGCCTGCCGTCGTACGAGCTGCCGTTCCTGCCGGACACCGTCGACCTCGGCGGCCTGTACGAGCTGGCCGCGATCCTCCGGGAGGCCCTGTGAGCCCCGCCACCCCGGCCACCGCCCTGGACCTGGACGCGGTGGCGCTGGACCCGGCCACCCGGATCATCGTCTGCTGCGGCAGCGGCGGGGTGGGCAAGACCACCACCGCGGCCGCGCTGGCGCTGCGGGCGGCCGAGCAGGGCCGCACGGTGGTCGTGCTGACCATCGACCCGGCCCGCCGGCTGGCCCAGTCGATGGGGCTGACCGAGCTGGACAACGTCCCCCGCCCGGTGGCCGGCGTCGACCCGGCCAAGGGCGGCGAGCTGCACGCGATGATGCTGGACATGAAGCGGACGTTCGACGAGATCGTCGCCGCGCACTCGACCCCGGACCGGGCCGAGCAGATCTTCGCGAACCCCTTCTACCAGTCGCTGTCCTCGTCCTTCGCCGGGACGCAGGAGTACATGGCGATGGAGAAGCTCAGCCAGCTGCGCGCGCTGGACGAGTGGGACCTGATCGTCGTGGACACCCCGCCGTCCCGGTCCGCGCTGGACTTCCTGGACGCGCCGCAGCGGCTGGGGCGGTTCCTGGACGGGCGGATGCTGCGGCTGCTGCTGGCCCCGGCCCGGGCCGGCGGCCGGGCCTACCTCAAGGTGGTCACGGCGTCCTTCTCGGTGTTCACCCGGGTGCTGACCAAGATCATCGGGACCGAGGTGCTGAGCGACCTGTCGGCGTTCGTGGGCGCGCTGGAGACGATGTTCGGCGGGTTCCGCGAGCGGGCGCAGAAGACGTACGAGCTGCTGAAGACGCCGGGCACCGCGTTCGTCGTGGTCGCGGTGCCGGAGCCGGACGCGCTGCGCGAGGCGTCGTACTTCGTCGAGCGGCTGTCCGGCGAGTCGATGCCGCTGGCCGGCATGGTGCTCAACCGGGTGCGCTCGACCGGGGCGCCGGCGCTGTCCGCCGAGCGGGCCGAGGTCGCCGCGGACGCGCTGGCGGAGTCCGGCGGGCACGAGGTCACGGTGGCGACGCTCCGGCTGCACGCCGCCCGGTCCCGGCTCGCCGTGCGGGACCGCCGGATGCGCGACCGCTTCGTCAGCGCGCACCCGGAGGTCGCGCTGGTCGAGGTGCCCGCGCTGCCCACCGACGTCCACGACCTCGACGGCCTGCGCCGGGTGGGCGAGGCACTCGCCCGCTGAGAACGCGAACGGCCCCACCGGGGTGGGGCCGTTCGCGTACCGCGGTCCGGATCTATCCGACGTCCTGGAGCTGCAAGTGCTCCCGGCGGGCCGTCTCCAGCAGGGTGTGCCAGGACGTGACGTCCGACCGGCGCTTGAGCAGCGCGCGCCGCTCCCGCTCCGTCATCCCGCCCCACACCCCGAACTCGACCCGGTTGTCGAGGGCGTCCGCCAGGCACTCCGTGCGCACCGGGCACCCCATGCACACAGCCTTGGCCCTGTTCTGCGCCGCCCCTTGGACGAAGAGCTCGTCCGGGTCGGTCGCCTTGCACCGCGCGTTCTTCGACCAGTCGATCTGCAGACCAACGTTCATCGCTTGTCCCCTTGCATACCAGCGCCCCCCACCAGAACGCTGCGACACACAGTAGAAAAGCGGACACCCCCAGAGACAGACCCCGATCGGATCATTAGGAGTGACCCGCTCTGACTAAGCCGCCGGCGCCGGAAGCCGGGGTGAGGGTTACTCCGTTCTAGGCCGAACGGAGCAACGACCTGGTGCGCCGCCACCGTCGAGCGGAATTCGTACGGCCCGGCACGTAGTCTGCACCGCATGGCTGGACCGGTCGCACGGAAATTTCTCGGTGTCGCGCAGTTGATCGGCGTGGTCGGCGTGGCCGGCGTCCTGGTCGCCGCGGTGCTCCTGCCGTTCACCGGCGGGCTCGGGCTGGCGGCGCGCAACAGCGTCCAGGCCTTCGACGACCAGCCGTGCGACGTGGAGCCGAAGACGCCGTCCCAGCGCTCGGTGATGTACGCGGCGGACGGCACCGCGATCGCCTCGTTCTACAACCAGAACCGCACGATCATCTCGGCCAAGGACATCCCCAAGGTGATGCGCCAGGCGATCACCGCCATCGAGGACCGCCGGTTCTACGAGCACCACGGCGTCGACCCCGAGGCGCTGCTGCGGGCCGTGGTCAAGAACAGCCAGTCCGGCGAGGTCGTGCAGGGCGGCTCCACGCTGACCATGCAGTACGTCAAGAACGTCCGGCTGTACGCGGCGACCAGCCAGCAGGAGCAGGAGGCGGCCACCGAGCAGAGCTCCGGCCGCAAGCTCATCGAGGCCCGCTGCGCCCTGGAGCTGGAGAACAAGTACTCCAAGGACGAGATCCTCACCAGCTACCTCAACATCGCCTACTTCGGCGCCAGCGCGTACGGCGTCGAGGCCGCGTCCGCGACGTACTTCGGCAAGCGGGCGAACAAGCTCACCGTGCCCGAGGCCGCGCTGCTGGCCGGCCTGGTGCAGAGCCCGGTGCGGTTCGACCCGTACAAGCGGCCGGAGCTGGCCAAGAACCGGCGCAACGCGGTGCTCAACGACATGCTGAGCCTCGGCTTCATCACCGCCAAGCAGGCCACCCAGGCCAAGGCGTCGCCGGTGAAGGTGCGGCCGAAGGCCAAGTCCAGCGGCAAGGACTGCGCCAACACCACCGCGAAGATCGTCAACGCCGGCTTCTTCTGCGACTGGGCCAAGGTCCAGCTGGCCGAGATGGGCTTCCCGCAGGAGCGGCTGGAGACCGGCGGCTTCCGGATCTACACCACCCTGAACCCGACCGTGCAGAACCGGGTGCAGGCCGCCATGCCGTTCGCGACCTGGAGCAACCGCAAGGCGGTCGCGGTCACCGACATGCTCGACCCGAAGACCGGCGACGTGCTCGCCTTCGGCGTCAGCCGCAAGTACGGCGTGGACCCGAAGAACCCCAACGTCACCTCGAACCCGCTGAACGTGAAGCCCACCGCCGGCGCGGGGTCGACGTACAAGACGTACACGCTGGTGTCGGCGCTGCAGAACAAGGTGCCGCTGCGGGACTTCCAGATCAACGTCGGCAACGAGTACACCTCGACGATCTGCAAGAACGGCACCGACCCGTACACGGTGGGCAACGCCGGCGACTACCGCGAGGGCAACTGGAACCTCGAGGAGGCGACCTACGAGTCGGTCAACACGTTCTTCGTCGCGCTGCTGGACCAGCGGTTCAACTGCGACCTGTCCGGGCCGGTCAAGGCGGCGCGGGCGATGGGCCTGGAGCGGACCCTGGACCTGCCGAACTCCGACGGCGTGCCGGCGGGCAAGGCCTACATCGAGGGCAAGTCGGCGTCGTTCACCCTCGGGCCGAACGCGACGAGCCCGCTGGAGATGGCCTCGACGTACGCGACCCTCGCCAACGACGGCAAGTACTGCAAGCCCAACGCGATCACCAAGATCGTCGGACCGGACCGCAAGCCGGTCACGCTGCCGGAGCGGGCCTGCCAGCAGCGCATCTCCCCGGAGATCGCGCGCACCGTCACCGCGGTGCTGGAGAAGGACACCAGCCGCCCGGGCGGTACGGCGTTCGGGCCGTTCCAGGGACTGGCCAGCGGCTCCCGGCCGATCGCCGGCAAGACCGGCACCGCCAGCGGCCGGCGGGTCGGCGACACCGAGCGGGCCTCCGGCAACTCGGCCTCCTGGTTCGTCGGCTACACCCCCGAGTTCGCCGGCGCCACCGCGGTCTTCGACCCGAAGAACACCGCCATCGCGCTGACCGACGTGCCCGGCCGGGAGAACGCCGACGTCTTCGGCGCCTACTCCGCGACGATCTGGCGCAACGGGATGGAGGCCATCCTGCGCGACCGGACCTGGTCCTTCCCGCCGGAGGACCCGCAGGTCGTCAACGGCGACAGCGTCGCGCTGCCCTCGGTGGTCGGCCTGGACGAGAACGCGGCCCGGGGCATCCTCGCCGCCAACGGCTTCCAGGTGCGGGTGGCCGACGAGCGCAAGGACAGCGCGGCGCCGATGGGCTTCGTCGCCGAGCAGTCACCGAACGGGCGGGGCGCGCCCGGCATGGTGATCACGCTGTACCTGAGCACCGGCACCCCGCCGGTCGGCCCGCCGGCGCAGCCCGGCGGCGACGGCCGGAACGGTGGGGACGGCAACGGCCGGCAACCGCGGCCGCCTGGCCGCTAGGACCCCGGACGCCGCGACGGGCGGCCCGCCTCGCGCGGGCCGCCCGTCCGCACGTCCGGGTCGGGTCAGCCGGCGAGCCGGCCGGCCGGGTCAGCCGGCGAGCCGGCGTCGCACCTCCGCCGACAGCCGCTTGCCGTCGGCACGCCCGGCCGCCTTCGCCTGCGCCACCTTCATGACCGCGCCCATCTGCGGCATCCCGGTCGCCCCGGTCTCCGCGATCGCCTCCGTCACCAGCGCCGCGATGCCCCCGTCGTCCAGCTGCCGGGGCAGGTAGCGGTCCAGCACGCCGCCCTCGGCGGCCACCCGCTCGGCCAGCTCGGCGCGCCCGGCCGAGGAGAAGGCGTCCGCCGCCTCCCGCCGCTTCTTCGCCTCCCGCGCCAGCACCTTGAGCACCTCGTCGTCGGTCAGCTCCCGCGCGCTGGAGCCGGCGACCTCCTCGGTGGTGACCGCGGCCAGCACCATCCGCAGGGTGGCGGTGGTCAGCTCGTCGCGGCCGCGCATCGCGGTGGTCAGGTCGGACTGCAGGCGGTCCTTCAGCTCGCTCACGCCGGGAACCTACCCCCGTCGGGCTAGGGTGGACCGGTGCGGACCCGCTCGCTCGTCGCCCCGGTCGCCGGCCTCGTCGGGGTCGGTGCCGCCACGCTGGCGTACGCCGGGCTGATCGAGCGCAACGCGTTCCGGCTGCGGACCCTCGACGTGCCGGTGCTGTCCCCGGGCGCGGCCCCGCTCCGGCTGCTGCACCTGTCCGACCTGCACCTGACCTCGGCGCAGCGCCGCAAGCGGGAGTGGATCCGCGGCCTGGGCCGGCTGCGGCCCGACTTCACCGTGGTGACCGGTGACTTCCTGGCCGGCATGGACGCCGTCGGCCCGGTGCTGGCCGCCCTGGAGCCGCTGCTGGAGCGCCCCGGCGCCTTCGTCCCCGGCAACAACGACTACTACGCGCCCCGCCCCAAGAACCCGATGCGCTACTTCGTGCCCGAGCGCAACCGCGTGCTCGGGCCGAAGCTGCCCTGGCCGGACCTGGCCGGCGCCCTGGTCGACGCCGGCTGGACCGACGCCACCCACGCCCGGGCCACGGTGAAGGCCGGCGACCACGTCATCGCCCTGGCCGGCGTCGACGACCCGCACCTCGGCCGGGACCGCTACGCCCGCGTCGCCGGCCCCGCCGAGCCCGACGCCGACCTCCGGCTCGGCCTCACCCACTCCCCCGAGCCGCGGATCATCGACGCCTTCGCCGCCGACGGCTACGAGCTGGTCCTCGCCGGCCACACCCACGGCGGCCAGCTGCGCATCCCCGGCTACGGCGCGATCGTCACCAACTGCGGCATCGACCGGGCCCGCGCCCGCTGGCTGCACCCCTGGAACGACCGCACCTGGCTGCACGTCTCGGCCGGTCTGGGCACCTCCCCGTACGCCCCGGCGCGGTTCGCCTGCGCGCCGGAGGCCACCCTGCTCAACCTGCTTCCCAGGCTCCGCTAGACTCATCACGCACCACCGGGGTGTGGCGCAGCTTGGTAGCGCGCTTCGTTCGGGACGAAGAGGCCGCAGGTTCAAATCCTGTCACCCCGACCAGCAAGACCCGCAGGTCAGGACCCGTCTCCGGACGGGTCTTCCCTGTTTCCGGGGGTCCTCGTCCGGCTCGATCGACAACGGCCCGCCAGGTCGTCAGCGGCGCGC
>CADCTP010000372.1 GCA_902805565.1 uncultured Mycobacteriales bacterium | reverse complement strand
GCCGGGCCACGACGGGCGGGCGGTCCGGCTGCTGGCCCAGGCCGAGCGGCTGGCCGCCGTGCTGGACCTGGCCGGCGCGGACGCCCCGGGCGGCGCGGTGAACGGGACCGAGGCCCGGGCCCGGGCCGCGGCGCTGCGGCCGCTGGTCACGGCGGTCCGCCGGGCCCGGCTGGCGGCGTACAACGCCGTCCCGTCCCGGCACCGCTGACCGCCGGGCCGGCGCCCCGGGAGCCTAGGACCGGGACGCCTCCGCGGGGGCCGGCCGGCGCGGGGCCGGGCAGCAGCCCAGCGGGCAGGTGTCGTGGCTCGGGCCCATCGGGCCGAGCGCCAGCTTGTCCACCCCCGAGGTCCGCTCGGCGACGAGCTGGGCGACCATCCGGACGAACCGCGGGTCGGTGCCGACGGTCGCGGCCCGCGCGTACTCCAGGCCCAGCTTGCCGGCGGTCTCCGCCGCCTCCTCGTCCAGGTCCCACAGCACCTCGACGTGGTCGCTGACGAAGCCGATCGGCGAGACCACCACCGCGCGCACCCCGGACGCGGCCAGTGCCTCCAGGTGGTCGCTGATGTCCGGCTCCAGCCACGGCACCGACGGCGGCCCGCTGCGGGACTGCCAGACCAGGTCGAACTCCGCCCCCGGGCCGCGCACCGACTCGGCCACCAGCCGGGACGCCTCCCGCAGCTGGGTGGAGTAGAGGTGGCCGCCGGGGCCGCTGGCGACCTCCATCGAGGTCGGGATGGAGTGCGCGGTGAACACCAGCCGGGCGTCCGGGGACACCGTGGCCAGCGCCGCCCGCACCCCGTCCGCCGCCGGCTCGACGAAGCCCGGGTGGTTGAAGTAGTGCCGCAGCTTCTCCAGCACCGGCGCGTCCGGCCCGGCGGCGGCCCGGGCCCGGGCCAGGTCGTCCTGGTACTGCCGGCACCCGGAGAACGACGTGTACGCCGAGGTCACGAACACCAGCGCCCGCCGCACGCCGTCGTCGCGCATGGTCGCCACCGCGTCCTCGACGTACGGCGCCCAGTTGCGGTTGCCCCAGTAGACCGGCAGGTCGACCTCGGCCCGGATCGCCGCCAGCAGCGCCCGGTTCTGCTCGTTGATCGGGGACACGCCGCCGAAGTGCTGGTAGTGCTCGGCGACCGCGAGCAGGCGGTCCCGGGGCACCCCGCGGCCGCGCACCACGTTCTCCAGGAACGGCAGCACGTCGTCGGGTCCCTCGGGACCACCGAAGGACAGCAGGAGCAGGGCGTCGTACGGCTCGGTCACGACCCCATCCTGCCGGACCCCGGGCTCACACGCCTGTCGCGTGGAACCCGCCGTCGACGTGCACGATCTCGCCGGTCGTGGCGGGCATCCAGTCCGACAGCAGCGCGGCGCAGGTGCGGGCCACCGGCTCCGGGTCGTTGATGTCCCAGCCCAGCGGCGCCCGCTCGTCCCAGACGTCCTCGAACCGCTTGAACCCCGGGATGCTGCGCGCCGCCATCGTCCGCAGCGGCCCGGCGGCGACCAGGTTGACCCGGGTGCCGCGCGGCCCGAGCTCGCGGGCCAGGTAGCGGGCCGCGGACTCCATGCCGGCCTTGGCCACGCCCATCCAGTCGTACGCCGGCCAGGAGACGCTGGCGTCGAAGGTGAGGCCGACGACCGACCCGCCGCGCTCCGGGAACAGCGGCAGCGCCGCCTTGGTCAGCGAGGCCAGCGAGTACGTCGAGACGTGCACCGCGGTGGCCACGTCCTCCCACGGCGTCTCCAGGAAGTCGCCGCCCAGCGCGGACGCCGGCGCGAACCCGATGGAGTGCAGCACCCCGTCGATGCCGTCGACGTGCTCGCGCACCCGGGCCGGCAGCCCGGCCAGCTGCTCCGGGTTCGTCACGTCCAGCTCGACCACCGGCGCCGGCTTCGGCAGCTTCTTCGCCACCCGCTCGACCAGGGAGAGCCGGCCGTACCCGGTGAGCACGACGGTGGCGCCCTCGTTCATCGCCACCCTGGCCACCGACCAGGCGATGGAGGCGTCGGTGATCACGCCGGTCACCAGCAGCCGCTTGCCGTCGAGCAGACCCATCAGTGGAGCTCCATCCGCTAGTGACCCATCCCGAGACCGCCGTCGACCGGTATTACGGCGCCGGTGACGTACGCCGCCGCGTCGGAGGCGAGGAACGTCACGACGGCGGCGACCTCGTCCGCGGTGGCCAGCCGCCCCAGCGGCACCTGGCCGAGGATCTCGGCCTTGCGCTTGTCCGGCAGGCCGGCGGTCATGTCGGTCTCGACGAAGCCGGGCGCGACCACGTTGGCGGTGATGTTGCGGGAGCCGAGCTCCCGGGCCAGCGAGCGGGCCATCCCGACCAGGCCGGCCTTGGAGGCGGCGTAGTTCGCCTGCCCGGCCGCGCCGGCGAGGGCGACCACCGAGGAGATGTAGACGATCCGGCCCGTGCGGGCCCGCAGCATCTTGGCGGCCGCGCGCTTGCTCACCCGGTAGGCGCCGGTGAGGTTGGCGTCCAGGACCCGGGTGAACTGGTCCTCGCTCATCCGCAGCAGCAGCGTGTCGTCGGTCATCCCGGCGTTGGAGACCAGCACCTCGACCGGCCCGTGCTCGGCCTCGACCGCGGTGAACGCCGCGTCCACCGCGGCGGCGTCGGTCACGTCGCACTCGACGCCGAACAGCCCGTCGGGCGCGCCCGACCCGCGGTGGGTGACCGCGACCTTGTCCCCCTGGGCGGCGAACGCCCGCGCGATCGCGAGGCCGATGCCACGGTTGCCACCGGTGACGAGCACGGATCGGGTCACGAGCCGGAACCCTATAGTCCACGGGTGCGATGCATCCAGATCACCCGGTTCGGCGGCCCCGAGGTGCTGGAGGTGGCCGAGGTCCCGACCCCCGAGCCGGCCGCCGGCCTGCAGCGGTACGCGGTGACCGCGGCCGGCGTCAACTACGCCGACACCCACCAGACCGAGGACTCCTACCTCGCGCCGCAGCAGCTGCCGCTGGTGCCCGGGGCCGAGTTCGCCGGGCTCGCCGCGGACGGCACCCGGGTGGTCGGGCTGCTGCCGCGCGGCGGCGGGTACGCCGAGCACGTGCTGGCCCCGCCCGGGCTGACCTGGCCGATCCCGGACGGGGTGGCCGACGGCGCGGCGCTGGCCGTGGTGCTGCAGGGCGCCACCGCCTGGCACGCCCTGCGCACCTGCGCCCACCTGGTCCCCGGCGAGTCGGTCGTGGTGCACGCGGCGGCCGGCGGGGTGGGCACGATCGCGGTGCAGCTGGCCAAGGCCTGGGGCGCCGGCCGGGTGATCGCCACCGCCTCCTCCGAGCGCAAGCGGGAGCTGGCGCTGTCGCTGGGCGCGGACGTCGCGGTCGACCCGGCCGGCGACCTGGTGCAGACGCTCAAGGCGGCCAACGGCGGCGCCCGGGTCGACGTGGTGCTGGAGATGGCCGGCGGCCCGGTCTTCGACGGCAGCCTGCGGGCGCTGGCCCCGTTCGGCCGGCTGGTCACCTACGGCCAGGCGTCCCGGGAGCAGCCGACCCCGATCGCCCCGGCGAACCTGATGTCGCACTCCACCGCGGTGCTCGGCTTCTGGCTGGCGCACTGCTTCGGTCGGCCCGAGATGCTGCGCGGGCCGGTCACCGAGCTGCTGGACCTGCTGGCGGCCGGGTCGCTGACCGCGGTGCTGGGCGGGACGTACCCGCTGGCGGACGCGGCGGCGGCGCACCACGCCCTGCGCGACCGCAGCTCGGTCGGGAAGCTGGTGCTCGACCCCCGGGTCTGAGGCGCCTGTCCGGTTGCGGGCCCGCCGTCCGACTGCAGGTGCGCCGTCCGGGTGAGGTTCACATCGCCGCGCTTGGGAGTCCGGAACCCTCCGGCTACGGTGCTCGCCATGCAGTTCCTCGAGGGTGGCGCATCGGGCCCCAACGGACACATCCGGACGAGCTCGCTGCCCGGCGAGCCGCCGGCCGGTGACGGGCCGCGCGGCTCGCTGATGTCGCGGTACCGCAACGCGACGCCGCCGGCCGAGGAGCAGCCGCCCGTCCCGCCGGCCCCCCGGCCGGCCGACCCGGGCCCGGTCGCCGA
>CADCTP010000371.1 GCA_902805565.1 uncultured Mycobacteriales bacterium | reverse complement strand
CCGGCGGTCGGCGCGGGCGCGGCGAAGCCCTGCGCGACGGCCCGCAGCGCGGGCGGCGGCGCCGGCTCGTCCCGCTCCGCGGCGATCCGGGCGCCGGCCAGGCTGATCAGCAGCACGAGGTACGCGAACGTGCCCGCCATGGCCGCCTCGGCCGGGGTGACCGGCCGTGCCTGCGACTGCGCCATCGAGATCCCGTCCACCGCTGCGACCGACACGACCAGAGTCCCCCGCCCATGGTCGCGCCGGCAAGCCTGGCATGCCCGCCGGCGGTCCGTGCGGCCGGGCGGGATGGCCTAGAGTCCTGCTCTTGCGACCAGTGGGAGGTGGCGTGGGCGGCGTCGTCGCGGCGGGGCATCCGGACACCGCCCGGGCCGGGGCCGACGTGCTGGCCGCCGGCGGCACGGCGGTGGACGCGGCCGTCGCCGCGGTGCTGACCTCGACCGTGGTCGAGCCGATGATGACCGGGCTGGGCGGCGGCGGGTACGCGCTCATCCAGCCGCCCGGCGGCGAGCCGGTGCTGCTGGACTTCTTCGTCTCCGCGCCCGGCCTCGGCGCGGACCCGGCCGACCGGGCGCCGCTGGTGCTGACCGAGGTGTCCTGGGGCGACGCGGTGCAGGTCTTCGGCGCCGGCCCGCCGTCCTGCGGCGTGTACGGGATGCCGGCCGGCCTGGCCGCGCTGGCCGAGCGGTACGGCACCCGGCCGCTGGCCGAGCTGGCCGCGCCGGCCGCCGCGCGGGCCCGCGACGGCGTCCCGGTCACCGAGATGCAGGCCGGGATGTTCGCGCTGATGGCGCCGATCCTGGCGCTGGGCGAGGAGACCACCGCCGCGTACCTGTCCGACGGGCGGCCGCCGCCGGCGGGCACCGTGCTGCGCGACCCGGACCTGGCCGACACGCTGGACCGGCTCGGCGCCGAGGGGCCGGCGCCGTTCTACACCGGCGACGTGGCCCGGCGGGTGTCCGCGCACGTGCGCGCGGGCGGCGGGCTGATCACCGAGGCCGACCTGGCCGCGTACGAGGTGGTCGAGCGGGAGCCGGTGCGGGTCCGCTACCGCGACCGCGAGGTGCTCACCAACCCGCCGCCGAACGCCGGCGGCGTCCTGCTGGCGTACGCGCTGGCGCTGCTGGACCGCGAGCCCGCGCCGCCGGACGCGCTGGCGCTGGTGCGGGCGATGGAGTCGGCGCAGGACGCCCGGGACGCCGCGTTCTACGCCGGGCTGCCGGAGCCGGGCTTCGCCGGCCGGTTCCTGTCCAGCCGGGTCGGCTCCACCACGCACGTCTCCGCGCTCGACGACGACGGCTGGGCCTGCTCGGTGACCTGCTCCAACGGCGAGGGGTCGGCGGTGCTGGTGCCCGGCACCGGGCTGCACCTGAACAACATGCTCGGCGAGCTGGACCTGTCCCCGCTCGGCTACTTCACCACCCCGCCCGGCGTCCGGCTGGCCTCGGCGATGGCGCCGACGCTCGTCCGCCGGGACGGCCGGCTGGAGCTGGTGCTCGGCTCGGCCGGGTCCAGCCGGATCCGCAGCGCGCTGCTGCAGGTCATCGTCAACACCGTGGACCTCGGCCTGCCGGTGCAGGCCGCGGTGGACGCGCCCCGGCTGCACGCCGAGGACCGGCTGGTCACGATCGAGCCGGGCATCGACGGGGCGGCGCTGGCCGCGGCCGGCCACGTGGTGAGCCGGTTCCGCGGCCGCAACGCGTTCTTCGGCGGCTGCCAGGCGGTCGGGTACGCCGACGGCGGGCTGGCCGGCGGCGGCGACCCGCGTCGTGGCGGCGCCGTGGCGCAATCCGGTTGACGCCCGGCCGAACCTGGGGGTGTGGACATCCTGCGCACCGAGCGGCTGCTGCTGCGGACCTTCACCGAGGCCGACCTGCCCCGCTACGCCGCGCTCAACGCCGACCCGCTGGTCGCGGAGTGGCTCGGCGGGCCGCTGAGCCGGGCCGACTCGGACGAGATCGCGCTGTGGGCCAACTCCCGCTGGGAGGCGCACCGGTTCGGCCTGCTGGCGGTGGAGCGGCTGGCCGACGGCGAGTTCCTCGGCATGTGCGGGCTGCACCGGCTCAAGGACCGCCCGGACGACGTGGAGATCGGCTGGCGGCTGGCCCACCGGCACTGGGGACAGGGCTACGCGACCGAGGCCGCCCGGGCCTGGCTGCGGTACGGCTTCGAGGAGCTGGACCTGCCGCGGATCATCTCGACCACCGACGAGCCGAACGTGCGCAGCCTCGCGGTGATGCGCCGGCTCGGCTTCACCTTCCTGGAGCACGACCGCATCGAGGACAACGGCCAGTGGTTCGACGCCGTCGTGTACGCCCTCACCCGGGAGGACTGGGCCCGCGAGGATCGGGCCCGCAGGGATTAGGCCCGGGAGGATCACGCCCGGGCGGATCAGGCCCGGGCGGACCAGGCGAGGGCCGCCCGGGACCGGCGGCCGGTCCGGCGGCGGCTCAGACCCGCACCCGGCGCCCGCGGCTGGCCCGGAACGCCGCCTTCCGGCCCGGCGGCGGCCCGGCCGGGCCGGCCCCGCCCTCCAGCGCGGCCAGGTCGGCCACCCGGGTCGCGGCCGAGGACAGCCGGTCCGACAGCGCGTCGGCGCCCGGGCTGAGCACGGTCAGCGGTCCCCGGCCGGCCAGCTCGGCGAAGATCCAGTCGTTGGACAGCAGCACGAACCGGGCCCGGCCGCCGGCCGCCGCCGCCGCGTCCAGCAGCACGTGGTCGGCCAGGTCGCTGCCGTCGGCCACCGGGTGCGCGCGGGCGGCGTACTCGGCCAGGTGCGGGCGGGCCCGCCGGACCGCGCCCTCCTGCCCGGCCAGCGCGACCACGTCCGCCCGCCGGGCCAGCGCGACGACCATGCCCATCCGCTCCCGCCAGCGCACCGGGTCCGCCCGCAGGTTGTCCAGGTCGACCAGCAGCACCCGGGAGCCGGCGCCGCTGGTCCAGGCGCCCTCCCGCTGCAGCCAGGCCAGCACCGCCTCCGCCAGCGGCTCGCGCGGGGCGCGCAGCGCGCGGGCCGGCGGGACCGGCGGCGGGGACTCCGGGAGGTCGGCGAGCCGGACCCACTCGTAGTCGTCCCACTCGCTGGGTCCGCCTCCGAGTCCCATCCGGGAACTATCCCACGATCAACAGGCCGATCCCGTCGAGCAGCCGCTCCAGCCCGAACTCGAACGTCCGCACCGGGTCGTACGCGGCCTGCAGCTCCGCGCCGGCGACCGGCCCGACCCGGGCCACGGTCGGGTAGCGGTCGGCGTCGAAGACCCGGGCGAAGTACGGGGCGGTCGCCGCCCACCACTGCTCCTCGGTGACGCCGGACTCCCGCTCGGCGCCGGCCCGGTCGTGCAGGCCGCGCACGGTGCCGGCGACGAATCCGTTGACCAGCGTGACCACCAGGTCCATCTGCACCTCGGTCAGCCCGGTGCCGTCGACCGCCCGCAGCTCCTGCTCGTACTTGGCCAGCACGCCCGGGCCGAGCGGCGGCCGGCCGGCGCCGATCCGCACCGCCCACGGGTGCCGGACGAACAGCTCCCAGTTGGCCCGGGCGACCGCGGTCAGTCGCTGCCGCCAGTCGCCGGTCACCGGGCCGTCCGCGTACAGCTCGGCGAGGACGGCGTCGAGCATCAGGTCGACCAGCTCGGCCTTGCCCGGCACGTGCGTGTAGAGGGTCATCGGCGCCACGCCCAGCGACCCGGCGACCCGGCGCATGGACAGCGCGCCGAGCCCCTCGGCGTCGGCCAGCGCCACCGCGGCGGCCACCACCCGGTCCACGTCCAGGCCCGGGCGCGGGCCGCGCCGGGGTGCCGGGGCCGCCGACCGCCACAGCAGCGCCAGGCTGCGGGCCGGGTCGCCGGTCCCGGTGTGCTCGGTCGCCACTCCCACCTCCGCGGTTTCTCCGTACACCGTATTCTGGCCCGATGTCCCAGGCCGACACCGACCCGTACGGCAGCATCGAGGTCCGCGGCGCGCGGGAGAACAACCTGCGCGACGTGTCCGTGGACATCCCCAAACGCAAGCTCACCGTGGTCACCGGGGTCTCCGGCTCCGGCAAGTCCTCGCTGGTCTTCGACACGATCGCGGCCGAGTCCCGGCGGCTGATCAACGAGACCTACTCGGCGTTCCTGCAGAACTTCATGCCGCACTACGGCCGGCCCGACGTCGACTCGGTGGAGAACCTGTCGGCGGCGATCGTGGTCGACCAGGCCCGGATGGGCAACAACGCCCGGTCCACCGTGGGCACCGCGACCGACGTGGCCTCGCTGCTGCGGATCCTGTTCTCCCGGCTCGGCGAGCCGCGGGTGTGGCCGGCCAGCGCGCTGTCCTTCAACGACCCGGGCGGGATGTGCCCGGCCTGCGAGGGCCTGGGCCGCGAGTCGGTGGTCGACCTGGACGCCCTGCTGGACCGGGACCGGTCGCTCAACGAGGACCCCATCCGGTTCCCCAACTTCGCCTACGACTCCTGGTACTGGCGGTCGTACGCCGGCAGCGGCCTGTTCGACCCGGACCTGAAGCTGCGCGACTACCCGGCGGAGGTGTGGCAGCAGTTCCTGTACGGCGAGGAGAAGAAGTTCAAGTACGACAAGATCCCGCTCACCTTCGAGGGCCTGGTCCCGAAGCTGCGCCGGCTCTACTTCTCCAAGGAGCCGGCCGACCTGCAGCCGCACATCCGCCGCGCGGTCGAGCAGGTGACCTCCTCCGGGCCGTGCTCGGCCTGCGGCGGCACCCGGTTCAACGAGACCGTGCGGGCCTGCCGGATCGACGGGGTGTCGATCGCCGACTGCAACGCGATGCAGGTCGACGACCTGCTGGCGTTCGTGGCGAAGATCCACGACCCCGCGGTGGAGCGGGTGGTCGCCGGGCTGCGCGGCGTGCTCGGCGACCTGGTCCACATCGGGCTGGGCTACCTGAGCCTGGACCGGTCCTCCTCCACGCTGTCCGGCGGGGAGTCGCAGCGGGTCCGGATGGTGCGGCACCTCGGCTCGGCCCTGACCGACATCACGTACGTCTTCGACGAGCCGTCGGTCGGCCTGCACGCCCACGACGTCCAGCGGCTGAACGAGCTGCTGCTGCGGCTGCGGGACAAGGGCAACACCGTGCTGGTGGTCGAGCACAAGCCGCAGGTGGTCGAGGTGGCCGACCACGTGGTCGACGTCGGCCCGGGGGCCGGCGCGCACGGCGGGCACATCGTGTTCACCGGGACGGTGGCCGAGCTGCGCACGGCCGGCACGCCGACCGGGGACCACCTGGCCGGCCGGCAGCCGCTGAACACCGCCCCGCGCACCCCGACCGGCGCGCTGACGGTGTCGCACGCCCGGCTGCACAACCTGCGCGACGTCACGGTGGACGTGCCGACCGGGGTGCTCACCGCGGTCACCGGCGTGGCCGGCTCCGGCAAGTCCTCGCTGATCCTCGGCGTGCTGCCGCAGCAGCACCCGGGCGTGGTGGTGGTCGACCAGAAGCTCACCCGCGGCTCGACCCGGTCCAACACCGCGACCTGGACCGGGATGCTGGAGCCGCTGCGCAAGGCGTACGCGAAGGCGAACGGGGTCAAGCCGGCGCTGTTCTCGGCCAACTCCGAGGGCGCCTGCCCGGCCTGCAAGGGCCTCGGGCTCATCTACACCGACCTGCAGTTCCTGGACAGCGCGGTGAGCGTGTGCGAGGCCTGCGAGGGCCGCCGGTTCACCCCGGAGGTGCTGACGTACACGCTGCACGGGCTGGACATCAGCCAGCTGCTGGCGCTGTCGGTGGTGGAGGCCCGGGAGCGGGTGCCGGAGAAGGCGGTGCAGCCGATGCTGCGCGCGCTGGAGGACGTCGGGCTCGGCTACGTCACCCTCGGCCAGCCGCTGTCCACACTGTCCGGCGGCGAGCGGCAGCGGCTGAAGCTGGCGGTCGAGATGAGCGGCGACGGCGGCGTGTACGTGCTGGACGAGCCGACCAGCGGCCTGCACATGGCCGACGTGGACCGGCTCATCGGGCTGCTGCACCGGCTGGTCGACGACGGCCGCACGGTGGTCGTGGTCGAGCACAACCTGGACGTGGTGGCCCGGGCCGACTGGGTCATCGACCTCGGGCCGGGCGCCGGGCACGACGGCGGCCAGGTCGTGTTCACCGGCCCGCCGGCCGCCCTGGCCGACAGCGACACCCTGACCGGGCGGCACCTCAGGGACCGGTGACCCCGTCCAGCACCTCGCGGAGCAGGTCGAGGTGGCCGGCGTGCCGGCCGGTCTCCTCGATCAGGTGCGCGTACGCGAACCGCAGCGCGAAGTCCGTGCCCGGCGCCCTGGCGACCTCGTCCAGGGCGTACCGGGCCACGGCGGCGTCGGAGGCGGCGCACTCCTGCCGGTAGGCCGCGATCAGCCCGTCGATGGTCTCGCCCGGCTCGAGGGCGAACGCGCCGTGCCGGTCGTCCTCCGGCCACGGGTGCGGCACGTCCAGGTCCGCGAAGTCGATGCTGAACCAGAACCGCTCCACCCCGGTCAGGTGCTTGACGATCCCGGCCGGGGTCAGCGCCGAGGGCGGCACCGCCGCGGTCCGGGCCTGCTGCTCGGTCAGCCCGCTCGCCTTGCGCACGACCGCACCGCGGGCGAAGTCCAGCACCCCCTGCAGGACCTCGCGCTCGGAACCCCGCTCGGGCGGGCGGACCAGGTCTCCCAGCGCCATCGCGGCACCATACTGTCGCCCGCCGGCCGGGCGGTGCCGCGGCGTAGCGTCGGCGGCATGTTCACGGGCATCGGGGTCGCGCTGGTGACCCTGTTCCACGACGACCGTTCGCTGGACGCCGCCGGCACCGCCGACCTGGCCGCGCGGCTGGTCGACGCCGGGGTGCGGGCCGTGCTGGTCGCCGGCAGCACCGGCGAGGCCGACACCCTGGACGACGACGAGCGTTGCCGGCTGCTGGACGCCGTCCGGGCCCGGGTGCCGGTCCCGGTGCTGGCCGGCACCGGCGGGACCTGGGCCGGCCAGGCCGCCCGGCGGACGGCCGCGGCCCGGGACGGCGGCGCCGACGCCGCCCTGGTGCTGTCCCCTCGCCGGGTCGCCGACCCCCGGCCGTACTACGCCGAGGTCGCCGCGGCGGCCGGCGGGCTGCCGCTGCTGGCGTACCACTTCCCGGCGGTGTCGGCGCCGGGCGTGCCGGTCGAGCTGCTGCCGGAGCTGCCGGTGGTGGGCACCAAGGACTCCAGCGGCGACCCGGAGCGGCTGCTGCGCACCCTCAGCGGCTGGGACCGCCCGGTCTTCCCGGGCGCCGCCACGCTGCTGTCGTACGCCGGGCCGCTCGGCTGCCCCGGCGCCATCCTCGCCCTGGCCAACGCGGCGCCGGAGCGCTGCGCCGCGGCCTTCGCCGGCGACCCGGCGGCCCAGCTCGCGCTGACCGCCGACCACCTGGCCGCCCAGCGCGCGTTCCCGGCCGGCATCAAGGCCCTGACCGCGGCCCGCTGGGGGACCTCGACGGTCTCCCGGGCCTGACCCGCCCCGGGATCCTGGCCCTGCCGGCGTTCTTCGTCGACATCCGGCCGGCCTGCTCATCGCCGTGTCGGTCGCCGTGGCGCTGACCGTGGTGAGCGTGGTGCTGGTGCTGGTGCTGGTGCTGGTGCTGGTGCTCGCGCCGGCCGGGCGGCCGGTGCCGGTCACGGACCGAGGCGGCGGGCGCGCTCCGCGGCGCGGGGTCAGCCCTCGTCCACCCACGGGAAGCCGCCCGGGTCGGCGGCGACCCGGGTGACCTGGGTGGCGTGGTGGTGGGCGCGGATCGGCAGCGGGAAGTCCGCGGGCGCCACCCGCAGCCCCGCCAGCGGCGCGACCGGTCGCAGGCTCGCGCGCTGCGCGGTGTGCACCCGCCGGCCGCCCTCGTCGTACGGGGCCTCCCGCTCGAAGCCCTCGGCCGGCAGCAGGTAGACGGTCCCGGTGCTGAACTGGCCTTCCTCGTGGACCTCCTGGTTCACGGAGAAGAAGTAGTACGGCTCGCTGAGCGACCCGTCCGGCCGCTCGACCCGCATGCAGCTGTTCGTCAGCGACATCCGGTGCCGGGGCCGGTCGAGGATCGCGAAGTACATCGGCCAGATGCCGTCCGCGGCGGCGTAGACGGCGGCGCGGTTGCCGAACTCCGCGATGTCGTCGGACTGCCGCGGCTCGAACAGCTCGATGTCGGGGTTGCCGGAACCGTGCAGCACGATGTCACCGCGCTCGGCCACGTGGCACAGGAACTGCCACTTCGGCGCGGCCAGCCGGTAGTCGACCGGTGCCCTCGGACCGGCCGCGAGCATCCGGCCGAGCAGCGCGTCGAACTCCGCCACGGTCCGCGGGTCGGGCCCGGCCCCGGGCCGCCGCAACCAGTACGCCGGCAGCTCCACGAGGCGACCTTAATACGCGCCGCGCGACCCGCTGGCGGGGTCAGTCGTGCCAGCGGACGCAGGTCTCCAGCTCGTCGATGGCCTGGGTCCAGGTGTCGAACGGGATATCGCCGGTACGGCGGCGGGTGAGGGTCGTGGTGACGGCCTCGAGGTCGCAGTAGTCGGCCAGCTCCAGGACCAGCTCGACCGCGTCCGGGCCGGGGCCGCGCAGGTCGTAGACCTCCTCCGGGTCCGGCTCGACCGGCAGGTCCTCGGCCTCGGCGACGTCCGGCCAGGTGAGCATCTCCGACAGGTCGTGCTCCGCGCCGGAGCGGCAGTAGGCCGCCAGCCCCTCGGGGCTGCGGAACAGGTCCACCGTCATGTCGCTGCCCAGGAAGACCGGCTCGTCGTCGTCCCCGTTGTACGTCCGCAGCGTGTAGCCGGTGCCCGAGGGCAGCGTCACCGCCAGCGGGAGGATGCCGGCGACCTCCCAGACCGTGTACGTCCCGCCGTCGGTGGGGTCGTCCGCGTCCTCCTCGACCGGCCCGACCGCGCCGACGACCGCGGTCCCGGCCGGCGCGGGGCGCGGCTCGGCGGCCGGCTCGTCGGTGTCGGTGAGGACCTCGATGTCGTCGTCCTCGTCGGAGTCGTCGTCGTCGGAGGCGAGGACCTCGGAGCCGCGCCACTCGACCAGCCGGCCGAAGCGGTCCAGCAGCTGCTCCCAGGACTGCTCCACCACGGCCCCGACCGCGGTCCAGCGCTGCTCGCCCTCGCTGCCGGCGAACGACGCGTCGTCCGACAGCAGCGCCGCGAACTCCGGGGTGTCCTCGACCAGCCGCAGCAGCACCCCGTCGTCGCAGACCTCGGCCACCCGCTGGACCAGGTCCACCAGGTCCGACAGCTCCGAGACCGTGTACGGGTCCGGGTCGGACAGGGCCAGCTCGTACGCCCCGTCGAGGTCGAAGACGTAGTCCTCGTCCGGCTCCAGCTCGCCCGGGGTCAGCCGGAGCAGGTCCTTCCACCGCGGGTGGTCGGTGAGGTCGTTGTCCTCACCGGAGCGCAGGTGGGCGGCCATCTCCTCGGCGGTGCCGAACACCAGCACGCGCTGGCCGGCGCCGAGGAATGCCTGCCACTCCTCACCGTCCTCCTCCCAGGGGGTCGCCCAGAGGGTGACCCCGGTGCGCCCGTCCAGGGTGAGCCGGATCGGGACGACGGAGGCGTCAGTGGTGCTGGTCACGGCGGGCAGCCTAGCGGCAGGAGGCAACCGGTCACGACACGCCGTCCAGCGTCTGCCGGACGTGCCGGCGGGCGTGGTGGATCCGGGCCTTCACCGTGCCGAGCGGAACGCCGAGCAGGGTGGCGATGTCGGCGTACTCCAGGTCCGACAGGTCGCGCAGCACGAACGCCCGGACCAGGTCGGGGTGCTCGGTCTCCAGCCGCTCCAGCGCGTCCAGCAGGTCCAGCCGGGAGCCGGCGATCACGCTGGTCGTGCGGGGGTCCGGCCGCTCGACCGGCACGTCGGTGGTCCGCTCGGCGGCCCGGCGGCGCAGCGTGCGGTAGGTCTGCCGCGCCTGGTTGGCCGTCACCTCGTGCAGCCAGGTGGAGAAGCGGGACCGGCCCTGGAAGGTGTGGATCTTCGTGGCCACCTTGAGCAGGACGTCCTGGGTGGCCTCCTCGGCGTCCTGCCGGTACGGCAGGAACCGGCTGACGTGCCGGTGCACCCTCGGCTGGATCGCCCGCAGCAGCTCCTCCAGGGCCGCGGCGTCCCCGGCCGCCGCCCGGCGGGCCAGCTCCTCGCTGTCCGGAGCCGTGCCGATCTCGGTCATGCTGCGATCCTTCCCCACCGGTGGACTCGTGCCCCTGCTCGGCAATGATGTCGGAGTGAGCGCACCTGCCCGCTTCGGCCGCTACCGGGTGGAGCGCCGCATCGGCAGCGGCGCGTTCGCGACCGTGTGGCTGGCCCGCGACGAGGTGCTCGAGGCGCCGGTCGCGGTGAAGGTGCTGGCCGACAACTGGGCACACCGGCTCGACATCCGGTCCCGGTTCGAGCAGGAGGCCCGGATCCTGCGGCAGGCCGACTCCGACCGGGTGGTCCGGGTGCACGACATCGGCGAGCTGGAGGACGGCCGGCCGTACTTCGTGATGACGTACGCGGACCGCGGGTCGCTGGGGGAGCGGCTGGCGGACGGGCCGCTGCCGGTGCCCGACGCGCTTCGGTACGGCGCGGACATCGCCCGCGGGCTGGCCGTGCTGCACCAGGTCGGCGTCATCCACCGGGACGTCAACCCGGCGAACGTGCTGCTGCGGTCCGGCCGGGACGGCGCCGGCGAGCGGGTGCTCATCGCCGACCTGGGGCTGGCGAAGGCGGCCGCCCGCGGGTCCGGCTTCACCCTCACCGTCGGCACCCCCGGCTACACCGCGCCGGAGCAGGCCCGGCCCGGGGACGGCGGGCTGGACCGGCGGGCCGACGTCTACTCGATCGGTGCCGTCCTGCACCACATGCTCACCGGGGTCGTGCCCGCGGAGGACGAGCGCCCGGTGCCGCCGCGCGAGCTGGACCCGGACATCCCGGAGCCGGTCGACGCGGTCGTCCGGCAGGCGCTGGCCGTGCGGCCGGAGGACCGGTTCCCGTCGGCCGGGGCGCTGGCCGACGCGCTGGACGCGGCCGCCCTGCAGATCCAGCGGGCCCCGGCGGCCCGGTCCCGGGCCGCCGGGTCGACCGGTGTGGTGGGGTCCGGCGGTGTGGTCGGGCCCGCCGGTGTGGTCGGGTCCGGCGGTGTCGCCGGGTCCGGCGGTGTGGACGGGCCCGCCGGTGTGGTCGGGTCGGGCGGTGTCGTCGGGCCGGCCGGTGTGGTCGGGTCCGGCGGTGTCGTCGGGTCCGGCGGTGTGGTCGGTTCGGGCGGTGTCGACGGGCCGGGCGACGCGGACGGCGGCGGGCCGGCCGCGGCTGCCCGGCCGATCGGCGAGGGGCCGGCCACCGAGGGGCCTGCCGCCGAGGCCGCCGAGGAGGCGGCCGACCCGTCCGGGGTCGTGGCCGACACCCTGACCATCCCCTGGCCGCCGCCGCGGCGGTCCCGGGCCCGGCTGATCGGCGTGCTGCTCGCCGTCCTGGTCGTGCTGGCCGGCGGTGGCACCGCGGCCGCGCTGGTGCTGCGCGACCGCGACCGCGACACGGTCCCGGTCGCCTCCGCCGACGGCGCGCTGCGGCTGCGGGTGCCGGCGGAGTGGGCGACCCAGGTGCGGCGCTCCGGCTGGGACCTCACGCCGTACGGGGTGACCGGCCGGGTCGGCACCGGCTTCGCCGTCTCCTCGGACGTACGGCGCTGGGCGGGCTCCGACCTGCCCGGGGTGTTCGCCGGCCGGGCCGACGGGGTGACCTCGGAGGAGGTGCTGCGGCACAGCGTCGCCGCCGACTGCCCCGAGTCGGGGGTGCCGCGGGAGCTCACCGGCTCGGGCCTGGCGGGGGAGCTGACCCGGCGGGTCTGCGCCGGCTCGGCGTACGTGGAGGCGGTCCTGCGCCCGCCGGACCGGGCCTTCACCGTGTACGTGCAGGTCCGGGAGCGGGCCGACGCCGACCCCGCCACCGCCGAGGCGGTCGTCTCCAGCCTGGTCGTCGACTGGTCCTGACCGGCCGGCCGGCCCGACCGGGCCGGTCAGGACAGCCGCAGGTCCCGGTTGGCCCGGTAGAACACCACCGCGGTCCGCGCGTACGACTCCCGCGGGGCGGAGAAGTAGATCGCCAGGCTCAGCCCGTCGACCAGGATGCCCCGGTCGATCACCTGCCGGGTGATCCCGTCCCGGGTGAAGGTGAAGCTCAGGTCGGCCGCGCTCTCGCCGACCCCGCGCACGTCGACCAGCCCGAGCCGGCGGTAGTCCCGAAGCGACCGGCGGAACGCCGGCTCCGCCGCCTCCCAGGCCGCCCGGGCGTCCGCCGCCGGCCGCGGCACGATCTCCACCCGCAGCAGCAGCGTGCCGGTCGGGTCGCCGAACTCCACCCCGCGTTCGGTGCGGCTCAGGCTCCACTCCGCGGGCACCGACAGGGTGGCCGAGAGCCCCAGCCGCTCCAGCGTGTACGGCCCGTACGCCGCCGGCGCGGACGGCGTCCCGCGCGGGGTGGCCAGCGGGGCCGGGCGGGACGGCTCGGCCCGGGTCGCCGGCGCGGCCTGGCCGGCCA
>CADCTP010000370.1 GCA_902805565.1 uncultured Mycobacteriales bacterium | reverse complement strand
GCCCAGCTGGCCAGCCTGCGGCTGCCGCTCGGCCCGCTGCGCTACCTGCTCCTGCAGCTGCCGCCACTGGGCCCGGCCCGCCGCCGGATCACCCTGGCCCGGAGCCTGCCCCGGCTGCGGGCCGCGCTGGCCGGGGGCCGGCCGGCGCCGCTCGGCCTGGTCCGGGCGGTGTCCTGGGACCCGCGCCGGGTCGTCGAGCACCACGTCGTGCTGGGCGTCGGCCTCACCACCCACCCGGACGGCAGCGCCGAGGTCGCCGTCTACGACCCCAACCACCCCGGCGACGACACCGTCCGGATCACGGTGGCCGCCGACGGGCGCACCGGGTACTCCCACCGCGGGGACGTGCTGGCGTTCACCGTGCTGGGCGCGGCCGCGACCGCCGCCCGGACCTGACCGCCCTCGACAGCCGCCGCCACTCCCGGCGCTGCTCGGCCCGCAGCCGGGCGTCGTACCGCTCCCGCAGCCAGCCCACCTCCCGCCGCAGCGCCGCGTGCGACGCCACCCGGCGGGCGGAGACGGTGCCGTCGGCGATCGCGGCGGCGATGGCGCAGTCCGGCTCGCCGGCGTGCCGGCAGTCCCGGAACCGGCACCGCTCGGCCAGCTCCACCAGGTCGGCGAAGGCCGCGTCCAGCCCGCCGTCGGCCTCCCACAGCTGCACGCCGCGCAGGCCCGGGGTGTCCAGCAGCAGCCCCCGGCCGGGCAGCACGGTCAGCTCCCGCGCGGTGGTGGTGTGCCGGCCGCGGCCGGTCCGCCCGACCGCCCCGGTCGCCGCCACCGCGGTGCCGGCCAGCGCGTTGAGCAGGCTGGACTTGCCGGCGCCGGAGACGCCCAGCAGCACCGCCGTACGGCCGGGCCGCAGCAGCCGGCCCAGCTCCGGCAGCCCGCGGCCGTCGACCGCGCTGGTCAGCACCACCGGGGTGCCCAGCGCGGTCTCGGCCACCTCGTCCCGCTCGGCGTCGGCGGTGCCCGCGGCCAGGTCGGCCTTGGTCAGCACCACCACCGGCGTGGCCCCGGAGTCCCAGGCGACCGCCAGCAGCCGGTCCAGCCGGGCCGCGCTGGGCGGGGCGGCCAGCGACACCAGCACCAGCACGAGGTCGACGTTCGCGGCCAGCACCTGGCGGGCGGCGGCCCGGCCCCCGGCGCCGCGCACCAGCTCCGTACGGCGGGGCAGCCTGCTCAGCACGGTGCCGTCGACGCCGTCGGTGCCGCCCGGCTGGTACGTCACCCAGTCGCCGGTGACCAGCGCGCGGCCGGCGGCGTCCACCCGCAGGTCGCCGTGGCCGGTGGCCAGGACCGCCCGGCCGCCGTCGGCCCGCAGGACCCGCGCCGGCGTACCGGGACCGTCCGCCCGGGCCGCCCAGCCGGCATCCCACCCCAACTCCTCCAGCACCGAACGCACCTTCTCCCCGAGGGCCGGACGCGACGGAGATCACCGCGCGCCGCTGCGGCGGACCCCCCGATCCGCACGGTAACCTCCCGCGGCTGCCGCGCCGAGGGGTTATCGACGACCTCGGATCGGGGCCTCCCAGCGGGCACAAAACCGCTCGCCGATGCGTTGCCCGCACGCCACCCGCACGACCGTCAGGAGTGACCGCATGGCTACCGACTACGACGCGCCTCGCCGTAGCGAGGTCGATGAGCTCGGGGAGGACTCGCTCGAGGAGCTGAAGGCCCGGCGTGCCGAGGCCCAGTCCGGCTCGATCGACGTCGACGAGGCCGAGCTCAACGAGAACCTCGAGCTCCCCGGGGCGGACCTGTCCGGTGAGGAGCTCACCGTACGGGTCCTGCCGAAGCAGGAGGACGAGTTCACCTGCTCCAGCTGCTTCCTCGTCCACCACCGCAGCCGGCTCGCCGGCGAGAAGAACGGCCAGCCCGTCTGCCGCGACTGCGCGGCGTGACGGGAAGGTAGGAGACACCGTGCCCCGCCTTCCGAGGCGCAGGCCCGCCACCGAGCCGGATCCCCGGCCGGGTGCGGAGCCGACCTCGGACGGCACCGCGGCCCTCGGGGAGCTCGCCGCCCGGGCCGCGGACGGCGACGGCGACCGCAGGGCCCAGCTGGCCACGCTCGCGCGCGGGCTGGCAGCGGGGGCCCGGGGGGTCGCGGCCGGTGGCGGGGCGGGGGGTGCCGGGCAGCTGCTCGCCGACGTGCTCACGGATGCCGCTCCCAGAATGCGGATCCGGGACGCGGCGACGCTGCGCCTGCACCACCCGGGCAGGTCCGCCGACGAGATCGCCGAGGCCCTCGTCCGCACCGCCGCCCGCACCACCGCCGCATTCGGGGCCGCGGTCGGTGCGCTGGCGGCCGTCCAGTTCGCCGCACCGCCCACCCTGCTCGCCGCGCCGGTGCAGCTGGCCGCGGAGACGCTGGCCGTGGCGGCGACCGAGGTCAAGCTGGTCGCCGAGCTGCACGAGATCCTCGGCGATCCCGCGCCGGGCAGCGGCGCCCAGCGCGCGTCGGCGTACCTGATGTCCTGGGTCCGGCAGCGCGCCCTGGACCCCGCGGCCGGCGCGGCCGGCCTGTCCGCCGTGCTCGGCGCCGCGGCGAAGCGTGAGCTGAGGACCATGCTCACCCGCCGGGCCGGCCGCGGCCTGACCAAGCTGGCGCCGTTCCTGGCCGGGGCCGTCGCCGGCGGCGTGGTCAACCGGCGGGTCACCCGCTCCCTCGGCGACAAGGTCGCCGCGGAGCTGCGCGGCCGGCGCGGACGCTGAGCGCCACGCCCGGTGCGGCGCGGGTAACCTTGCCCGCTGTGCCGTCACCCACCACGCCGCCCGCGCCGCCCGCGCCGCCCGGGCCGCCCGCGCCGTCCGCGCCTCCGGTCGAGGTCCTCGTCCAGCGCCTGGACCCCGGCGTCCCGCTGCCGGCGTACGCGCTGCCCGGCGACGCCGGGGCCGACGTGGTGACCACCGTCGACGCCGAGCTGGCGCCCGGTGAGCGGGCGGTGCTGCCGACCGGCCTGGCGATCGCGCTGCCGGCGGGGTACGCGGCCTTCGTGCACCCCCGGTCCGGCCTGGCCGCCCGGTGCGGCATGTCCCTGGTCAACGCGCCCGGCACGGTCGATGCCGGCTACCGCGGCGAGGTGAAGGTCATCGTCATCAACCACGACCCGGTCACGCCGCTGCGGCTCACCCGCGGCGACCGGATCGCCCAGCTGGTGCTGCAGCGGGTCGAGCGGGCGGTGTTCACGGCGGTGGACACGCTGCCGGACTCCGAGCGCGGCGCCGGGGGCCACGGCTCCACCGGCGGCCACGCCCTCGCGGTCGGCGGCCGGTGATGGCCCTGGGGCGCAAGCGCGCGCACAAGTCGGAGCGGGCGAAGATCGACGCCACCCCGCCGTGGTCGACCGAGCGGGAGCGGGACACCGACGTCACCACCGGGCCGTTCGACGAGAGCGACGCGCCCGAGGACGAGCTGGAGCGGCTGGACCTGGGCGCGCTGCGCGTCCCGGTGATCCCCGGCGTCGAGGTCCGGGTGGACGTCGGCCCGGACCAGCAGGTCATCGCGGCCACGCTGTCCTACGGGGGCAGCGAGGCGCAGCTGGGCGTGTTCGCCGCGCCGCGCACCGCCGGCATCTGGGACGAGGTCCGCAAGGAGATCCGCGGCTCGATCACCCAGCAGGGCGGGACCGCCGAGGACAGCCGGGGCCGCTTCGGCAAGGAGCTGCTCGGCCGGGTGCCGGTGCAGGGCGGGTTCCAGGCGGTGCGGTTCGTCGGGGTGGACGGGCCGCGCTGGTTCCTGCGCGGGCTGTTCACCGGGGCGGCCGCGACCGACCCGGCCAAGGCCTCGGTGCTGGAGGACGCGGTCCGCAACGTCGTGGTCGTGCGGGGGACCGGCCCGATGCCGGTACGGGACCCGCTGCCGCTCACGCTGCCCAAGGAGGTCGCCGAGCAGGCGGAGGCCGCCCGCGGGGCGCACGCCGCCCCGGACGACGACGAGGACGACGCGGCGGCGACGGAGCCGGAGACGCCGGCCCCGTCCGGGCGGCGCCGCCGCCGCTGAGCCGCGGGCCGGCCCGGCACTCCCGGCCGGCCCGGCACACCCGGCCGGCCGGTCCGCCCGGGCCGGCGCGCGGGATCGTCAGGCGGTGGG
>CADCTP010000369.1 GCA_902805565.1 uncultured Mycobacteriales bacterium | reverse complement strand
CGTCCTGGTCGCCGGCCGAGCGGACCAGGCCCAGCGACACCAGGCCGGCGACCAGCACCGCGACCGCCGCGACCACCGTGGTGACCAGCGCGACCCGGGTGGCCAGGGTGCCCCGCGGCCGGGGCCGGGCCGGGCCGGGCGGCGGCCGGCCGGCGGTGTCCGGCGGTGCGGTCACCGGGAGTCCGCGGAGTACCCGACCCCGCGGACGGTGCGGATCGGGCTGGCCGGGCCGAGCTTCGCCCGCAGCTGCGCGACGTGCACGTCGACGGTGCGGGTGCCGGCCGCGGCGGCGTACCCCCAGACCTCGGACAGCAGGTGCTCCCGGGGGTACACCCGGCCGGGGCGGCGCAGCAGGAACGCCAGCAGGTCGAACTCGGTGGTGGTCAGGTCCACCTCCGCCCCCTCGACCCAGGCCCGGCGCCGGTCCGGGTCCAGCGAGACCGCGCCCAGGACGAGCGGTGGCCCGCCCCGCTCGGCCGGCCGGGTGCGGCGCAGCACGGTCTTGACCCGGGCCACCAGCTCCCGCGGCGAGAACGGCTTGGTCACGTAGTCGTCGGCGCCCAGCTCCAGCCCGAGCACCCGGTCGATCTCGTCGTCGCGGGCGGTGACGAACAGCACCGGCGTCCAGTCGTCGTCGGCGCGCAGCCGGCGGCACAGCTCGGTGCCGTCCAGCGACGGCAGGCCGACGTCCAGCACGATCGCCACCGGGTGCAGCCGGCGGGCGGCGGCCAGCCCGGCCAGCCCGTCGGACTCCACGTGCACGCCGAAGCCCTCCCGGGCCAGGTAGAGCCGGACCAGGTCGGCGATCGCCCGCTCGTCCTCGACGACGAGCACCAGCCCCTTGCTGTCCGCCACGGCGTCACCGTACGGGCCGGGGCCGCCCGTCCCGGTCAGCGCCGTGTTCGGGGAACGTACGGGCCGACGCGGGGGCCGACGCGCGGGGATCAGCCCAGCGGGTAGCGCACCCCGGTGGCCTCCTCGGACAGCGCCCAGAGCCGGGCGGCGTCGGCCGCGTCCCGGGCCCGGGCGCCGACCTGGACCGGCACCGGGTGGCCGCGCATCTCGAAGAACCGGTCCGGGCCGTAGACCTCGCCGGCCCGCACGGCCGGGTCGGTCGCCGCCCGCAGGGACGGCAGCGCGCCGGCCCGGTCGGGCTGGCCGAGCACGCCGTTCATCAGGGTGACGGCACGCTCGCCGAACCGGCTGCCGGCCATCCGGGGGCCGGCCACCTGCAGGTTCGTCGCGGCGTACCCGGGGTGCGCGGCGACCGGGCGCAGGTCCGCCCCGGCCGCCTCGGCCCGCCGCCGCAGCTCGGCGGTGAACAGCAGGTTGGCCAGCTTGGACTGGGCGTACGCGGCCCACTTCGAGTACCGCCGGCGCTGCGCGTTCGGGTCGGCGAAGTCGATCCGGCCGCCGCGGTGCGCGCCGCTGGTCACCGTGACCACCCGCGTGCCCGGCCGGGCCAGCAGCCGGGGCAGCAGCAGGCCGGTGAGCGCGAAGTGGCCGAGGTGGTTGGTGGCGAACTGGCTCTCCCAGCCCTCGGCGGTACGCCGCAGCGGCACCGCCATGATGCCGGCGTTGTTCACCAGCAGGTCCACCCCGTCGCCCCGGTACGCCGCGGCGAAGTCCCGCACGGACGCCTGGTCGGCCAGGTCGAGCCGGCCCAGCTCGGCGTCCGCGGTCGGCACCTCGTGCAGCAGCCGGGCCAGCGCGTCCGCGCCGCGGCCGGGGTCCCGGACGGCCAGCGTCACCCGGGCGCCGTGCCGGGCCAGCTCGAGCGCGGTGTGGAAGCCGATCCCGGAGTTGGCGCCGGTGACGATGGCGGCGCGGCCGGTCAGGTCGGGGATGTCGGACGCGGTCCAGGGCACGCCGCCATCCTCCCGCGGGTGCGGGCCGCCGGCGCGCTGGGGGCAGAATGGCGCCATGTCCGCAGCCGCCCGCCCGTCCGACCTCGACCCCGCGATCGCCGCCCGGCTCAAGCGCGACGAGCACGGCCTCTTCCCGGCCGTCGCGCAGCAGTGGGACACCGGCGAGGTGCTCATGGTCGGCTGGATGGACGACGAGGCACTGCACCGGACGCTGACCACCGGCCGGTGCACGTACTGGTCCCGGTCCCGCTCGGAGTACTGGGTGAAGGGCGACACCTCCGGCCACCAGCAGTGGGTCCGCTCGGTCGCGCTCGACTGCGACGGCGACACCGTGCTGGTGAAGGTCGACCAGGTCGGCGCGGCCTGCCACACCGGCGACCGCACCTGCTTCGACGCGGACGTCCTGCCCGCGGTCGTCGCCGACCGCCCGGCCGGCGCGGACCCGGACGCGGTTCGGTCGGACCCGGCCGGGGCCGGGGCGGGCGGATCCGACACCGCCGGGTCCGGCGCGGCCAGGTCCGGGACAGAGTGGCCGATCGGCGGCGGGTCCGCGGCCGTCCGGGGTGCGGCCACCGGGTCCGACGCGACCGAGGCCGACGACACCGCCGGATCCGACACAGCCGGATCCGACACAGCCGGATCCGACACAGCCGGGTCCGGCGCGGCCGGGTCCGCGACCGAGTGGCCGATCGGCGGCGGGTCCGCGGCGGTCCGCGGCGCGGGCGGGGCGGAATGACGACCGGCGAGGCGGTCCCGGACCGGGCCGGGTTCGGGAGGCTGGCGGCCGGGCAGCGGCTGGTGCCGGTGACCCGGCGGCTGCTGGCCGACGGGGAGACGCCGGTCGGGGTCTACCGCAAGCTGGCCGGCGGCCGCCCCGGCACCTTCCTGCTGGAGTCGGCCGAGCACGGCCGGTCCTGGTCGCGCTGGTCCTTCGTGGGCGTGCGGTCCTCCGCGACGCTGTCGGAGCGGGACGGCCGGGCGGTGTGGACCGGCACGCCGCCGCCCGGGGCGCCGACCGAGGGCGACCCGCTGGAGGTGCTGGCCGGGACCTGGCGGGCGCTGCTCGGCCCGCGTACCGAGGACGACACGCTGCCCCCGCTGACCGGCGGCCTGGTCGGCTACCTCGGCTACGACGTGGTCCGCCGGATGGAGCGCCTCCCGCAGTACGCCACCGACGACCTGGGGCTGCCCGAGCTCACCATGCTCGTCGCCACCGACCTGGCGGTCGTCGACCACCACGAGGCCAGCGTGCTGCTGGTCGCCAACGCGCTGGTCGCCGAGGGCGCCGGGACGGCCGAGGTGGACGCCGCGTACGACGACGCGGTCGCCCGGCTGGACGCGATGACGCGCGACCTGGCCACCGCGGCACCGCCGAGCGTCACCACCACCCGCGCCGTGCCGCCGGCCGAGCACGTGTCGCGCACGCCGGCCGGGCAGTACCAGCCCGCGGTCAAGGCCGCGCTGGACGCCGTCCGGGCCGGCGAGGTGTTCCAGGTGCAGATCGGGCAGCGGTTCGAGGCCGCCACCGACGCCGACGCGCTGGACGTCTACCGGGTGCTGCGGACGCTGAACCCGTCGCCGTACATGTACCTGCTGCGGCTGGACGGCTTCGACATCGTCGGCTGCAGCCCGGAGGCGCTGGTCACGGTGACCGAGGGCCGGGCCGTGCTGCACCCGATCGCCGGCACCCGGCCGCGCGGCGACACCCCGGAGCGGGACGCCGCGCTGGCCGCCGAGCTGGTCGCGGACGTCAAGGAGCGGGCCGAGCACGTGATGCTCGTCGACCTGGCCCGCAACGACCTGGGCCGGGTGTCCGCGCCCGGCACCGTGCGGGTGGTCGAGTTCGGCGCGCTGGAGCGGTACTCGCACGTCTGGCACATCGTCTCCACGGTCACCGGCGAGGTCGCCGCCGGCCGGGACGCGCTCGACGTGCTCACCGCGTGCTTCCCGGCCGGCACCCTGACCGGCGCGCCGAAGGTCCGCGCGATGGAGATCATCGACGAGCTGGAGCCGGTCCGCCGCGGCGTGTACGGCGGGGCGGTCGGCTACCTCGACGCCGCCGGCGACCTGGACATGGCGATCGCGATCCGGACCGCGGTGATGCGGGACGGGGTGGCGTACGTGCAGGCGTCGGCGGGGATCGTCGCCGACAGCGACCCGGCGGCCGAGGAGCAGGAGACCCGCAACAAGGCGCGTGCCGTCCTGCAGGCGCTCGGCACCGCGGCCACCCTCACCCCGCCGGCGAC
>CADCTP010000368.1 GCA_902805565.1 uncultured Mycobacteriales bacterium | reverse complement strand
GCCGCGGTCGGGTTCGGGCGGTGCGGGAGAGCGGCCGGCGGGCGGGTCCCGGTTCGGCGATCGGTCCGGTACGGCGCGGACGTACGGGGAGCGGCGGCCGGAGGGCGAGCGCCGTGGGCCGGGCTCGCGCGGCGACGACCGGCGCGGGTCGGGCGGCGACCGAAGTGAGCGGTCGGGTGGCACCTTCCGGGAGCGGCGGGAGCCGGCGGCCGGGTCGCGCCGGCCCGGGCCGGCGGTCGAGCCGCCGCCGGACATCGACCCACGGGACCTGGCCCCGGAGGTGCGGTCCCAGCTGCGGACGCTGAGCAAGGTCGCCGCGGACCGGGTCGCCCAGCACCTGGTGGCGGCCGGACGGCTGGTGGACGAGGACCCGCAGGCCGCGCTGGAGCAGGCACGGGCGGCGCGGGCGCTCGGATCCCGGGTCGCGGTGGTGCGGGAGGCCGTCGGCGAGACCGCGTACGCGGCGGGGGAGTGGGCCGAGGCGATCGCCGAGCTGCGGACGGCCCGGCGGATGACCGGTGACGACTCGGGGCTGCCGATGCTCGCCGACGCCGAGCGCGCGCTCGGCCGGGCGGACCGGGCGCTGCGGCTGGCGCAGTCGCCGGAGGCGGCGGCCCTGAACCCGGAGGCCCGGGCCGAGATGGTGATCGTGGAGGCGGGGGCCCGGCACGACCTGGGGCAGCTCGACGCCGCGCTCGTCACGCTGCAGGACTTCGGGCTGGACCGGACGCCGGTGCAGCCGTGGTCGGCGCGGGTCTGGTACGCCTACGCCGACCTGCTGCTCGCGGCGGGCCGGGAGGACGAGGCGCGGGAGTGGTTCGCGGCCGCGGCCGAGGTCGACGCGGAGGGGAGCACGGACGCCGAGGAGCGGTTGCTCGAGCTCGACGGCGTGGTCGTGGTCGACGAGGACGCCGACGAGGACGACGAGGACGACGACGACGCCGCCGACGACGCCGCCGACGACGACGCGGACGTGGACGACGCCGACGACGCGGACGTGGACGACGCCGACGACGACGGGGACGGCCTTGCGGGGGCTGACCTGGCCAGCGAGAACGATGACCTCCCCGGGAACCACCCGGCCGACGAGGACCGGGCCGACCAGGACCCGGCTGACGGCGACTCGGCAGGCGGCGGTGCTGACCCGGTCGACGGCGATCCGGTCGACGCCGGCGATGACCCGGCTGACGGCGGCTCGGTCGGCCGTGAGTCGGGCGGTGGCGACCTGGTCGCCGTGGACGCCCGGTCCGGACGGTCGGACGATGCCGGGCCTGCGGGGGATGACCTGACGGACGTCGACCGGGAGGACGACGTCGTCGACGCCGTCTTCGGTGGCGACGCGCCGGTCGGGGACGAGCCGGCCGGGGCGCGGTTCGCGGCGCCGGCGGCCGAGGACACCCCCGGGCCCGAGGTCAGCGGTGGCAGCACGGCGATGACGTTCAGCGACGAGTCGCGCGACTGAGCACGGCGCGGGGCGCGGACCGGCGACACGGACCGGGGTCGGGCCCGCGTCCCACGCGTGTGGGGACATGCGAGGGACGCGGGTCCGGTCGGCAGGCGGCTGCGGCCGGCAGGGCGCGGCTGCAAGGCAAGGCCGGTGCGGCAAGGCAAGGCCGGTGCGGCGTGGTGGGCCGGTGCGGCGTGGCTGGGCCGGTGCGCCGCCGCAAGGCCGGTGCGGCGGCAAGATCGGTCCGGCGGCAAGATCGGTGCGGACCGGCGGGCGGGGGCGTGACGGCCGCCGTGCCGGGTACGGGCCACTCGACACCGTTGTCGATGTGAGGAGTGGGGATGACCACCGCACGGGAGATCATGACGTCGGGTGCTGAGTGCGTCGGCGAGTCCGAGACCGTGCTGCAGGCGGCGAAGAAGCTCGCCGACCTCAACGTCGGGTCGCTGCCGATCTGCGGCGAGGACAACCGGCTCAAGGGAATGCTGACCGACCGGGACATCGTGGTGAAGGTGCTCGCCGCCGGTGGGGATCCGAACGGCACGACGGCCGGCGACCTGGCCCAGGGCAAGCCGGTCACGATCGGCGCCGACGACGACATCGAGGAGGTGCTGCGGACGATGGCCGAGCACCAGGTGCGCCGGCTGCCGGTCATCGACGGGCACGACCTGGTCGGCATCATCGCGGCCGCGGACGTGGCCCGGGCGCTGCCGGACCGGCCGGTCGGCGAGCTGCTCGACGCGCTGTCGGCGAACTGACGTACTGACCCGCTGTCGCCGCCCATCCCCCCGGTAGGGGCGGCGACAGCGGGAGGGAACCCACGGGGTCCCCGGAAAGGCGAGGGTTCGGCATCCCGGTGCCGGACCCTCGCCGCGTCTCAGCGCTTCCGGGAGGTGCCGGTCGGGTCGTCGAGCTCGATCTGCTCCTTGCGGACCTCGCCGGACACGGTCTCGGTGTCGGTGATGGTCTCCTTGCCGAGCCGGACCCGCTCCACCGCCTCGGTCTGGGTCCCCACGACCGCCTTCTCGGCGTGCAGGGTCACCTCGTGCTCCTCCTCGGTGATGTCCCCGCCGGAGTACGCGGCGTCCCGGTTCGCGTCGGTGATCGGCTCGCGCTCGATGCGGACCTCCTCGCGGGACACCGGGACCTGCACGGTCTCGGTGTCGGTCACGATGTACTTGCGCAGCCGCGCCCGACCCGCCTCCACCTTCTGGGTGCCCGCGGTCAGGCGCTCCTCCGAGCGCGTCATCGCGTCATCGGTGTTCGGGCCGGACGTGTCGTGGCCCACACCGCGCTCGACGCCACCGGCGTAGCCGGCGGTGCCGGAGGTGGAGACGCCGTAGTAGCGGTACAGCTCGGCCTCCTCCTGCTCCGAGATGTGCCCGTCCTCTTCGACCTGCGGGGCGCCGGTGACCTTGTCCTTGGTGGCGTCCACCACCAGGTCGCTCCCGTCGAACCGGGCGGCGGCGAGCGGCACGAAGCTCTCCTTGGTGCCGAACAGGCCCGTCCGCACCGTGACCCACTGGGGCTGGCCGGATGCGTCGTCCAGGTAGACCTGGGAGACGCTGCCGATCTTGCTGCCGTCCGACGAGCGGACGGTGGCGCCGGAGAGGGTGCTGACATCGTTCGGGTTCATGGTTCCTCCAGGTGTGACGGCAACAGGTGTTCCCGCGGCGGTCGAACCACCGGCCGGCCCGGACCCCGGGTCGTCGGCACGGGTCGGGCCGGCGGCATCTCGCGCCGCCAACAGGCTTCGGAATGCCCCGTCGCACCCCGTCCCCAACAGCCCCGGGCCGTACGAGCTGGACCCGGCGGCATGACGCACGTTTCCGGCCCCGCCGGTTCGGGCACGGCCACAGCAGATCCCGTGTGCCGACCCCGGAGCGCTCCCGTGACCCGTACCGCCCGACCGGCGCGTGACGTGGCCACCGACGAGGACCTGGTGGCCCTCGCCGAACCGGTGCGTCGCGCGGTCGCCGGCCGCCTAGCCGACCGGCCGGAGTACGACCCGGACGACGTGGTGCAGGAGACGCTGGCCCGGGTCTGGGAGGCCCGGTGGCGGCTGGAGAAGGGCACGCTGCTCGCGTACGGGCTGGTGGTGGCGCGGAACCTGGTCACCTCGGCCGAGCGGGAGGCCCGGGTGCGCCGCCGCCACGGGCACCGGCTGGTCGACCCGGTGGTCGCCGACGACCCGGCGGTGCACCTGCTCGCCGCCGAGGAGCGGGCCGCGGTGGCCCGGGCGGTCGCCGCGCTGCGCGAGGAGGCCGGGCGCCTGCTGGTCGAGCACGAGGTGCACGGGGTCGAGGCCCGCAAGATCGCCGCCGAGGACGGCGTGGACGCCGGTGCGGTCGCCGCCCGGCTGGCCCGGGCCCGGGCCCGGCTGCGGGTGGAGCACCTGCTGACGCTGCGCCGGGTGACGCTGCCCACCCCGCGCTGCCGCGGGGTGCTGGACGCGCTGTCGCTGGGGGACCGGCGCCGGCAGCGGACCCTGCTGGCCGCCGAGCACCTGGTGGGCTGCCCGACCTGCGCGGAGCTGGCCGAGCCGCTGCTGACCCGGCGCCGGGCGCTGACCGCGCTGGCGCCGCTGGCGCTGCTGCTCGCGCTGCCCGGGCGGCTGCTGGGCTGGGCCAGGACCAACCCCGCCCCGGCCACCGCGGCCGGCGCCGCG
>CADCTP010000367.1 GCA_902805565.1 uncultured Mycobacteriales bacterium | reverse complement strand
AACGCCCGGACGGCCGCGGGAACCGCTCCGCCGGGCCGTCCGTGCCGGCGGTCTCCGGCGCGGCGTGCCGGCCGCCGCGGCGCCTGCCGGCCGCGGGATCGGCAGGGTCGGCCGGCGCGGACCAGGGTGGCCCGTCGTCCGGCCCGCTGCCGGAGCCCGGACGGGTCATGGGAGCACGTTAGGTCACGGCGGCCCGCCGCGTCGCTCCCGCACCCCACCGCCGTACGATCGCCGCATGTCGGCCCCTCGCCAGGGACCGGGCCGGGTCCCGTCGGCCGGGCTGCCGCTCGGCCGGTTCTTCGGGGTCCCGGTCTACCTCTCGCCCTCCTGGCTGCTCATCGCCCTGCTCATCACGCTGACCTACTCCGACCTCGTCACCCGCAGTGTCGACGACATCAGCCCCACCGGCTCGTACGTGGTGGCCTTCGCGTTCGCGGTCCTGCTGGCGCTGTCCCTGCTGGCCCACGAGCTCGGGCACACCGCGGTCAGCCTGGCGTTCGGGATGCCGGTGCGGCGGGTGGTGATCTTCCTGCTCGGCGGGGTGTCGGAGATCGAGAAGGAGCCGGCCGACCCGGCCCAGGAATACCTGGTGGCGATGGCCGGGCCGCTGGTCAGCCTGGTGCTGGCCGCGGTCGGCGGCTGCCTGCTGCCGCTGACCGGCGACGGGTCGGTCGCCCGGACCATGATCTTCCTGCTGGTGTGGAGCAACCTCGCGGTGGCGGTGTTCAACCTGCTGCCGGGGCTGCCGCTGGACGGCGGCCGGCTGGTCCGGGCCGGGGTCTGGAAGCTCTCCGGCAACCAGCTGACCGGCACCCGCGCCGCGGCGTACGGCGGCCGCGCGGTGGCGATCCTGGTCGTCGCCTTCGCCGCGCTGACCGCCCCGCTGGACGGCGCGCTGGGGATCGGCAACGTGCTGCTGGCCGGGCTGCTCGGCGCGTTCATCTGGGTCGGGGCGACGCAGTCGCTGTCGACCGCGACGGTCTCGGCCCGGCTGCCGGCGGTGGACCTGCGCGCGCTGGTCCGCCCGACCCTGCCGGTGCCGCCGGACCTGCCGATCGCCGAGGCGCTGCGCCGGGCCTGGGAGCGGCAGTCCCGGGCGCTGATGGTGGTCGACGCCACCGGCAGCCCGCGCGCGCTGGTGTCGGAGTCGCACGTGATGGCCGTGCCGGAGGGCCGCCGGCCGTGGACGACGGTCGCCGACGTGGCCCGCCCGCTGGAGCCCGGCCTGGTGCTCGGGGTGGGGCTGTCCGGCGCGGAGGTGGTGGAGGCGTTCCGCCGCACCCCGGCCACGGAGTACCTGGTCGTGGGCCGGGACGGCCGCGCCGTCGGCGTGGTCGCGGCCGCGGACGTGGCCCGGGTCCTGCAGGGTCGGGGCGCCCCGGCAGGATCACGCCCGTGACCGAGGTCAGGACCGGCCCCTTCCAGCAGGGCGACTCCGTGCAGCTCACCGATCCGAAGGGGCGGCTGCACACGGTCGTGCTCCAGGCGGGCAAGTCCTTCCACACGCACCGCGGCGCGGTCGCGCACGACGACCTGATCGGCGAGCCGGAGGGGATCGTGGTCAAGGCGTCGCCGTCCGGCACGCAATACCTGGCCCTGCGCCCGCTGCTGTCGGACTTCGTGCTGTCGATGCCGCGCGGGGCCGCGGTGATCTATCCCAAGGACGCCGCGCAGATCGTCGGGATGGGCGACGTGTTCCCCGGTGCCCGGGTGGTCGAGGCCGGTGCCGGCTCCGGCGCGCTGACCTGCTCGCTGCTGCGCGCGGTCGGCGAGGCCGGCCGGGTGGTCAGCTACGAACGGCGGCCGGAGTTCGCCGAGGTCGCCCGGGCCAACGTGACCCGGTTCTTCGGCGGCGCGCCCGCGGCGTGGGAGCTGCGCGACGGCGACGTGGCCGGGCACCCGGCGGACGAGCCGGTCGACCGGGTCGTGCTGGACATGCTGGCGCCGTGGGAGGTGCTGGCGCCGCTGGCGGCGGCGCTGGTGCCCGGCGGGGTGCTGCTGGCGTACGTGGCCACCGTGACCCAGCTGTCCCGGGTGGTGGAGGCGCTGCGCGAGCACGGCGGGTTCACCGAGCCGGCGTCCTGGGAGACGCTGGTCCGGCCCTGGCACGTGGTCGGGCTGGCGGTCCGGCCGGAGCACCGGATGATCGGGCACACCGCGTTCCTGGTGTCGGCCCGGCGGCTGGCCCCGGGGGTGACCGCGCCGGTCCGGCAGCGGCGCCCGGCCAAGAACGCCTCCACCGAGGCCGACACCCCGGGTCCGTTCGCCGCCTCTCAGTGACAATTTTCACGCCGGCGACAATCGGACGGCGGCCGCCCGGCGCGGTGCGGCCCCCGGCCGGGTGGACCCGCCGGGCCGTTCCGGGCACACCGGCGCTGACGTGCGCGGACGGTGCGCGGACCGGTCTGTCGGGGACGTCCCGGGCGGACCGGGCGGCGCGCCGGATCACCCGGCCGGTGGGCGGTGGGGACCGTCCGGCAGGGTAAGAGCGGCGGGCCCGGACCACGGCAGGCGAGCGGAACCATGCCGAACGGGCCTAGTGTCGGTGCCGCTGTGTAGGGTGACTTTGACCGCAGGTTGCCGCGGGAGGTGGGTGATCGTGGCCAACGACTCCGACGACCAGGAATCTCGTGCCTCGAGGTACGAGAAGGACGTTCACGAGCTGACGACGCAGGTCTCCTTCCTCGAGGAGGAGGTGGCCATGCTCCGTCGCAGGCTGACGGAGTCGCCGCGCCACCTCCGCGTGCTCGAGGAACGGCTCGCCGAGGCGCAGAGCCGCGTCGCCGCGCTCTCGGAGCGCAACGAGAAGCTGACCGGGACGCTGCGTGAGGCACGCGACCAGGTCGTGGCGCTGAAGGAGGAGGTCGACCGGCTGGCGCAACCGCCCAGCGGGTACGGCGTCTTCCTCCGGACCTACGACGACGGCACGGTCGACGTGTTCACCGGCGGCCGCAAGCTGCGGGTGGCGGTCTCTCCGACGATCGAGCTGGAGAGCCTGCGCCGCGGCCAGGAGGTCATGCTCAACGAGGCGCTCAACGTCGTGCTCGTCCGCGAGTTCGAGCGGGCCGGCGACGTGGTGATGCTCAAGGAGCTGCTCGAGGGCGGCGACCGGGCGCTGGTCATCGGCCACACCGACGAGGAGCGCATCGTGCACCTCGCCGACACGCTGATGACGGAGAAGCTGCGCGCCGGCGACTCGCTGCTGCTGGAGCCCCGCTCCGGCTACGTCTACGAGAAGATCCCGAAGTCCGAGGTCGAGGAGCTCGTCCTCGAAGAGGTCCCGGACATCGACTACACCGACATCGGTGGGCTGGCCTCCCAGATCGAGCAGATCCGGGACGCCGTCGAGCTGCCGTTCCTGCACGCGGACCTGTTCCGCGAGCACGAGCTGCGCCCGCCGAAGGGGATCCTGCTCTACGGCCCGCCCGGCTGCGGCAAGACGCTGATCGCCAAGGCGGTGGCGAACTCGCTGGCCAAGAAGGTCGCCGAGGTCTCCGGCGGCGAGGCCGGCCGGTCCTACTTCCTCAACATCAAGGGCCCCGAGCTGCTCAACAAGTACGTCGGGGAGACCGAGCGGCACATCCGCCTGGTCTTCCAGCGGGCCCGCGAGAAGGCCAGCGAGGGCACCCCGGTCATCGTGTTCTTCGACGAGATGGACTCGATCTTCCGGACCCGCGGGTCCGGCGTGTCCTCCGACGTGGAGAACACGATCGTGCCGCAGCTGCTGTCGGAGATCGACGGTGTCGAGGGCCTGGAGAACGTCATCGTCATCGGCGCCTCCAACCGCGAGGACATGATCGACCCCGCGGTGCTGCGCCCCGGCCGGCTCGACGTCAAGATCAAGATCGAGCGGCCGGACGCCGAGGCGGCCCGGGACATCTTCTCCAAGTACGTCACCACCGGGATCCCGCTGCACGCCGACGACCTCGCCGAGCACGGCGGCGACCGGCAGGCGACCGTGGCCGGGATGATCCAGCGCACCGTCGAGCGGATGTACACCGAGACCGAGGAGAACCGCTTCCTCGAGGTGACGTACGCCAACGGCGACAAGGAGGTCCTGTACTTCAAGGACTTCAACTCCGGCGCGATGGTCCAGTCGATCGTCGACCGGGCGAAGAAGATGGCGATCAAGGACTACCTGGAGCTCCACCAGAAGGGCGTCCGGCTGCAGCACCTGCTGAACGCCTGCGTGGACGAGTTCCGGGAGAACGAGGACCTGCCCAACACCACCAACCCGGACGACTGGGCCCGCATCTCCGGCAAGAAGGGGGAGCGGATCGTCTACATCCGCACCCTCGTCACCGGCAAGGGCACCGAGTCCGGCCGGGCGATCGACACCATCAGCAACACCGGCCAGTACCTCTAGCGGGCTGCCCGAGGCCGCCGTCCCCACCGGGACGGCGGCCTCCGGCGTTCCCCGGCACGGACGCCGGAGGCGGTTTCCCCGCACGGACGCCGGCGGCGGTTTCCCCGCACGGACGCCGGCGGCGGTCCGCCCGGCCCGGCCCGTAGGGTCGGTGCGCCGTCCGAGGGGAGACAGATCCGTGAGCCGCCGTACCCGTGCCGTCCTGGGTTCCGTCGTCGCGCTGCTGGCCGTGGCCGGCTGCGCCACCAGCACCGCGGGATCGGGCCGGCCGGCGGACGGCGCGACCGCCGCCGGCGGACCGGCGGCCTCGCCGACCTCGCCCCCGCCGACCGGCGGCGCGGACCCGACCGCGAGCGGGCCGGCGGGCTCCGCGCTACCGGGCGACCCGACCGGGCGGGTGGCCTCCGTCGGCACGCTGCGGATGCCGCTGACCCCCGGCACCACCGCCCGGGTCGACGGCGACTTCCTCTGCGTCACCCTGGCCAACGGCACCGGCTGCGACCTGGAGGTCGTGGACATCGGCCGGATCCGGGCCGCCGGCGGGTCGGTGTCCACCCCGGCGCCGGGGGAGGAGTACGGCTGGTGGTGGGGCTCGGACGCGCCGTCCTGCGGCGATTCCGGCCAGGTGTCGGCCGTCACCCGCAGCGCGGTCACCGAGAAGGGCTTCAAGAAGGTCGGCCCGAAGACCGCCGCGTACGGCCGCTGGGCCGTGAGCTGCGCGGACGCCACCAAGGACTTCGCCCCGAGGCTGTGGTGGCTGCCCACCTCGCAGCTCGCGCTGCGGCAGCGCGGCTCGGCCGCCGGCACCGGCGAGGCGGTCGACAAGCTGCTCGCCGGGGTGACGTTCGGCGCGTGACCGGGCGACACCGCCGTAGGGTGGTCGCATGACCGTACGCCGGGTGATGGGCACCGAGGTCGAGTACGGGGTCTCCGTCCCCGGCCAGCCGGGTGCGAACGCGATGCTGCTGTCCTCCCAGATCGTCAACGGGTACGGCGGCCGCTCCGACGCGCCACGCAACCGCCGGGCCCGCTGGGACTTCGAGGAGGAGTCGCCGCTGCGGGACGCGCGCGGCTTCGACCTCGGCAGCGCGCTGGGCCCGGAGTACATGGAGGCCGAGGACGACGCCGGCCTGGCCAACGTCATCCTGACCAACGGCGCCCGGCTGTACGTCGACCACGCCCACCCGGAGTACTCCACGCCGGAGTGCACCAACCCGCGCGACATCGTGCTGTGGGACAAGGCCGGCGAGCGGATCATGGCCGAGGCGTCCCGGCGGGCGGCCCAGGTCGTCCCGGGGCAGCCGCCGATCCAGCTCTACAAGAACAACACCGACAACAAGGGCCAGTCCTACGGCTCCCACGAGAACTACCTGATGTCGCGGGCGACCCCGTTCGCCGACATCGTCCGGCACCTCACCCCGTTCTTCGTCTCCCGCCAGGTGGTCGCCGGGCAGGGCCGGGTCGGCATCGGGCAGGACGGCCGGGGCGAGGGCTTCCAGCTGTCCCAGCGGGCCGACTTCTTCGAGGTCGAGGTGGGGCTGGAGACCACGCTCAAGCGCCCGATCATCAACACCCGGGACGAGCCGCACGCCGACGCCGAGCGCTACCGCCGGCTGCACGTGATCATCGGCGACGCGAACCTGTCGGAGATCTCCACCTACCTCAAGGTCGGCACGACCTCGCTGGTGCTGGCGATGATCGAGGACGGCTTCCTCACCGTCGACCTGTCGGTGGCCGAGCCGGTCGCCGGGCTGCGCGCGGTCTCCCACGACCCGACGCTGAAGCACCTGCTCACGCTGCGGTCCGGGCGGACGCTGACCGCCGTCCAGCTGCAGATGGAATACCTGGAGCAGGCCCGCAAGTACGTCGAGGAGCGCTTCGGCTCCGACGTCGACGCGCAGACCGCCGACGTGCTGTCCCGCTGGGAGTCGGTGCTGACCCGGCTGGAGCAGGACCCGATGCAGTGCGCCCAGGAGCTGGACTGGGTGGCCAAGCTGCGGCTGCTGGAGGGCTACCGGTCCCGCGACGGCCTGGACTGGGGCTCGCCCCGGCTGCAGCTGGTCGACCTGCAGTACAGCGACGTCCGCCCGGACAAGGGGCTGTACGCGCGGCTGGTCGCCCGCGGCGCGATGCAGCGGCTGCTCACCGAGGACGAGGTCACCCGGGCGGTGGACGCCGCCCCGGAGGACACCCGGGCGTACTTCCGCGGCGAGTGCCTGCGCCGCTACCCGGCGCAGGTCGCGGCGGCCTCCTGGGACTCGGTGATCTTCGACCTGGGCCGCGAGTCGCTGGTCCGGGTGCCGACCCTGGAGCCGCTGCGCGGCACCCGCGCCCACGTCGGCGCGCTGCTGGACCGGTCCCCGACCGCGGACTCGCTCGTCGAGGCGCTGTCCGGCGGATAGCGGCCGTGCTCCGACCGGCCGCGCCGACTAATGTCGGAAGTCCCCGGAGTGCGGAGGTTCTGCCATGGCGACACGAGAGACCGGCGGCGGCCAGAGCAAGGCCACCCGCCGCACCGACGAGACCGACGAGGCCGCGACGACCGCCGAGGCGTCCACCGACGTCCAGGAGCGGCACGAGAAGCTCTCCGAGGACGTCGACGCCATCCTCGACGAGATCGACGAGGTCCTGGAGGAGAACGCGGAGGAGTTCGTCCGCGGGTACGTCCAGAAGGGCGGCCAGTGATCGCTAGGGTTCCGTCCCTGGCCCCGTTCGCGACGACCGAGGAGATCCGTGTCCGCTGACATCCCAGCCGGGCGGCTGCCCACCGAGTACCTGACGGCGGGGTTGCCGTCGTTCACGGACTTCCTCCGGGTGGCGGCGCCGAACCTGCTCCCCGGGCACCGGCCGCTGCCCCCGGGCATGGCCGGCGACCTGGCGCCGCACGCGACCACGATCGTCGCCGCGACGTACGGCGACGGCGTCCTGGTCGCCGGCGACCGGCGGGCCACGATGGGCAACATGATCGCCCAGCGGGACATCGAGAAGGTCTCCGCGGCCGACGCGTACAGCCTGGTCGGGTTCGCCGGGACCGCGGGCATCGGCATCGAGATGATCCGGCTGTTCCAGCTGGAGCTGGAGCACTACGAGAAGATCGAGAGCACGCTGCTCACGCTGGACGGCAAGGCCAACCGGCTGGCCAGCATGATCCGCGGCAACCTGGGCGCGGCCATGCAGGGGCTGGCGGTGCTGCCGCTGTTCGCCGGGTTCGACCTCCACGCCGAGACCCCGGGCCGGGCCGGGCGGATCTTCTCCTACGACGTCACCGGCGGCCCGTACGAGGAGCAGAACTTCGCCGGCATCGGCTCCGGCTCGATCTTCGCCCGTGGCTCGCTGAAGAAGCTGTGGCGCCCGGGGATGGCCCGCGAGCAGGTGGTCCGGGTGGCCGTCGAGGCGCTGTACGACGCCGCCGACGACGACTCCGCCACCGGTGGCCCGGACCTGGTCCGCAAGATTTACCCGGTGGTGATGCTGGCGACCGCGGAGGGCACCACCCGGGTGCCGGACGACGAGCTCGGCGCGCTCGCCGAGGCGATCGTCGCCGAGCGCACCGCGAACCCGGTCTGAGGGGGATCCCGCCATGACGATGCCGTTCTACGCCTCGGCCGAGCAGATCATGCGCGACCGGTCGGAGTACGCGCGCAAGAACATCGCGCGCGGCCGCCCGGTGGTCGTGCTGAAGTACGCCGAGGGTGTCCTGTTCGTCGCCGAGAACCCGTCGGCGACCCTGTTCAAGATCGGCGAGATCTACGACCGGATCGGCTTCGCCGCCGTCGGCCGCTACAGCGAGTACGAGACGCTGCGGGTGGCCGGGATCCGGCTCGCCGACGTCCGGGGCTACTCCTACGACCGGCGGGACGTCACCGGCCGCGCGCTGGCCAACGCGTACGCGCAGACGCTGAACTCGATCTTCACCGAGTCGCAGAAGCCGTACGAGGTGGAGATGTGCGTCGGTGAGGTCGGCCGCACCCCGGCCGACGACCGGCTCTACCGGCTGACCTACGACGGCTCGATCTACGACGAGCCGGAGTACGCGGTGCTCGGCGGGCAGACCGAGCCGATCGTGGCCGCGCTGAAGGAGGGCCACTCGACGGACCTGCCGCTGGCCGGCGCGCTGGCGGCGGCGATCCGCGGGCTGGGCGCGGTCGGCGCCGACAACGGCAAGCCGCGCGAGCTGGAGGCGGCGCAGCTGGAGGTGGCCGTGCTGGAGCGCGGCCGGCCCGCCCGCAAGTTCCGCCGGCTGCCCGACGCCGTGCTCGCCACCCTGCTGCCGTCCGCGGCCGGCGAGTCACCCGCCGGTGGGTCCGCGGCCGGGGAGCCGACCCCGGAGCAGGCCGCCGGCGGGTCGGTGGACCCGGACCAGGAGACCGAGGACCCCTCGCCTTCCTGACCTCGCCTTCCTGATCCGCCCTCCCGATCCGCGCCCGGCCGCGGTCGTCGCTGGGCCGGTCGTCGCGGGGGCCGGTCCTGCCGGGCGGTCAGGCCGGCGGGCGGGAGTGGGCGTCGAAGTTCTTGCCCGCGCGCTCCTCGGCCTTCATGTTGGCCTCGTACAGGTGCCGCTTGCCGCCGGCCAGCAGCTGCCGGGCCTTGTTCTCGTACTCGCGGAAGACGCTCCAGTAGCCGTCGTCGTACTCCTCGACGATCTGGAAGGTCCAGTGGCCGGGCAGCACGTTCCGCCCGACCAGGTCGGACTCGATCTCCTCGGCCAGCTCCTCGTGCCCGGCCTCGCGCAGCTTCGCCACGCCGGCCTGCAGGGTGAGGTCGGCCGTGCCGGACAGCTGGTGGAACGAGTACAGGTGGCCCCGGGCGCGCTCGACGGCCTCCAGGGCCTCACCGATCTTCCCGAGGGCCTCGATGGTGGTGGGGTCAGGGATGTTCGTCACGCGCACGGACCTACCCACGCCGTAAGGTGGCAGGCATGGACCGGCGCATCTTCGGGCTCGAGAACGAGTACGGCGTGACGTGCACGTTCCACGGTCAGCGACGGCTGTCGCCGGACGAGGTGGCCCGCTACCTGTTCCGGCGGGTGGTCTCCTGGGGGCGGTCGAGCAACGTCTTCCTCCGCAACGGCGCCCGGCTCTACCTCGACGTCGGCTCGCACCCGGAGTACGCGACGCCCGAGTGCGACAACCTGGTGGACCTCGTCGTGCACGACAAGGCCGGTGAGCGGATCCTGGAGGGCCTGCTGGTCGACGCCGAGCGGCGGCTGCACGAGGAGGGCATCACCGGGGACATCTACCTGTTCAAGAACAACACCGACTCCGCCGGCAACTCCTACGGCTGCCACGAGAACTACCTGGTCGCCCGGCACGGCGAGTTCTCCCGGCTGGCCGACGTGCTCATCCCGTTCCTGGTGACCCGGCAGGTCATCGCCGGCGCCGGCAAGGTGCTGCAGACCCCGCGCGGCGCGGTCTACTGCGTGTCCCAGCGGGCCGAGCACATCTGGGAGGGCGTCTCCTCGGCGACCACCCGGTCCCGGCCGATCATCAACACCCGGGACGAGCCGCACGCGGACGCCGAGCGGTTCCGCCGGCTGCACGTGATCGTCGGCGACTCCAACATGAGCGAGACGACCACCCTGCTCAAGGTGGGCTCGACCCACCTGGTGCTGCGGATGATCGAGGCCGGGATCGTCTTCCGCGACCTGACCCTGGAGAACCCGATCCGGGCCATCCGCGAGGTCTCCCACGACATCACCTCCAAGCGCCGGGTCAAGCTGGCCAACGGCCGGGAGGCGACCGCGCTGGACATCCAGCGGGAGTACCACCAGAAGGCGGTGGACTTCGTCGACCGCCGCGGCGGCGACCCGACGTCCAAGCGGGTGGTCGAGCTGTGGGGCCGCACCCTGGACGCGATCGCCTCCGGTGACCTGTCGCTGATCGACCGGGAGATCGACTGGGCCACGAAGTACCAGCTGATCGAGCGCTACCGGGCCAAGAACAACCTCCCGCTGTCCTCGCCGCGGGTCGCCCAGCTGGACCTCGCCTACCACGACATCCACCGCGGCCGCGGCCTGTACTACCTGCTGGAGAAGCGCGGCTCGGTCGACCGGGTCGCCACCGACGTGGCCATCTTCGAGGGCAAGAACACGCCCCCGCAGACCACCCGGGCCCGGCTGCGCGGCGAGTTCATCCGCAAGGCCCAGGAGAAGCGGCGCGACTTCACCGTCGACTGGGTCCACCTCAAGCTCAACGACCAGGCCCAGCGCACCGTGCTGTGCAAGGACCCGTTCCGGTCCCAGGACGAGCGGGTGGAGAAGCTCATCGCCTCGATGTGAGGCCCGGGCGGGCCCCGGCGCGGGTCCGGGCCGGGGTCAGCCGCCGGCCGGCGCGGTGGCGCTGCCGGACCGCAGCGCGGCCAGGCCGGCGCGGATGAAGAGGAACGCGCGGTCCAGGTCGGCCACCGCCTGCCGGGCCCGCTCCTCCGCGGGCTGCTCGATGCCGGCGACCGGGATCGACCGGAGCACCGCGACGGCCGCCGCGGCGACCATCGCCGGGAGCGCGTCGCCGGCCGGGGAGCCGAGCTCGTCCGCCAGCGCCGCGGCCAGCCCCCGCTCGGCCCGGTCCATGATCTGCAGTCCCTTGGCCGCGATCGAGTCGACCTCCACGGACAGCTTGTCCAGCAGCGCCTCGGCGACCGGGTCGAAGTCCTCGGCCTGCTGCACGAAGACCTGGTCCAGCCAGGTCCGCAGCTCGTCCAGCACCGACCCGCCGTGCGGCCGGGTGAGCATCAGCTCGTCGAACCCGGTGAACAGGTCCTCGTACGGGGCGAAGAGCACGTCCTCCTTGGCCGGGAAGTAGGCGAAGAACGTCCGCGGCGCGATGTCCGCCGCCGCGGCGATGTCGGCGACCGTCGTCGCGTGCCACCCCCGCTCGCCGAACAGCCGGACCGCGGCGGCGTAGATCGCCTGCCGGGTCTGGCGCTTCTTGCGCTCCCGCAGTCCGGTCATCGCGACCACCTTAGCAACCAGTGCAACTCTGCACTGATTGCAGAATTGCAGTCGGTGCGATAGAACTCGGGGTGTCCCGTACCGGCTCCGGAGGAGCGCCCGTGATCACCCGTCTCGCCCGCCGCCTGACCGCCCGCCCCGGATGGTCGCTGGCCGCCGTCCTGGTGCTGCTCGCGCTGCTCGGCGGCCTGGCCGCCGCCGTCGGCCGCGGCTACACCGACGACTACTCCGTCCCCGGCAGCGACGCGCAGCGCGCGTTCGACCTGCTGGAGGAGCGCTTCCCGGAGGCGGCCGGGGACACCGCCACGGTCGTGCTCGCCGTCGAGCGGGGGACGGTGGCCGACCCGGCCGTCGCCGGCCCGGCCCGCGCCGCGCTGGCCGCCGTCGCCGACCAGCCCGGGGTCGTCGCCGTCGCCTCGCCGCTGACGCCGGAGGGCGCCGGCCAGGTCGGCGCCGACGGCCGGGTCGCGTACGCGACCGTGCAGTACGACGCCACCGCGGACGACCTCGGCGCGGGGGCGTACGAGCGGCTGCGGGCGGCGATGGCGCCGGCCGAGCGGGCCGGCGTCGAGGTGTCGATGAGCGGGCTCGTCGTCGACGTGGGCACCACCGCCGGCGGCATCCCGCTCGGCGAGGTCATCGGGATCGCGGTCGCGCTGGTGGTCCTGCTGCTGCTGTTCCGGTCGCTCGGCGCGGTGGCGGTGACGCTCGGCTCGGCGTTCCTGGCGCTCGGCGCCGCCCTCGCCCTGCTCGACGCCGGCACCCGGGTCACCGACCTGCCCACCCTGACCCCGACCCTCGCGGTGATGCTCGGGCTCGGCGCCGGCATCGACTACGCGCTGCTGCTCGTCGCCCGGCACCGGGCCGGCCTGGCCGAGGGGGCCGACCCGACCCGGGCCGCGGTCCGGGCCGCGAGCACCGCCGGGGTCTCGGTGCTGACCGCCGGCGCGATCGTGATGATCTCCATCGCCGGGCTGCTGGTGACCGGCATCCCGTTCGTCACCCGGATGGGCGTCGGCGCCGCCGTGGCGGTCGCCGTGGTCGCCGTCGGCGCGGTCGTGGTGGTGCCGACCCTGCTCGCGCTGGCCGGCCGGCGGCTGGTCCCGCCGGCCGGCAGCCGGGCGGCGTCCTCGCCCGGCTTCGCCCGCTGGGGGCTCGCGGTGACCCGCCGGCCGCGGCTGGCCGGGCTGGTCGCGGTGGCGGCGCTGCTCGCCCTGGCTGCGCCGGTCCTCGGGCTGCGGCTGGGCACCCCGGACGACGGCAACCGGCCGGCG
>CADCTP010000366.1 GCA_902805565.1 uncultured Mycobacteriales bacterium | reverse complement strand
GCGTCCCGGCCGGGACCACCGCGGCCGCCGGCGGGTCGCTGGCCGGGCGGCTCGCGGGCGTCGCCGAGACCGACCGGTCCCGGATCGTCCGGGAGCTGGTGCAGGCGCAGGTCGCGGCCGTGCTCGGGCACTCCTCCGCCGCGGCGGTCGGGGTCGAGCGGGCGTTCAAGGAGCTCGGGTTCGACTCGCTCAGCGCGGTCGAGCTGCGCAACCGGCTGACCCAGGCCACCGGCGTACGGCTGCCGGCCACCCTGGTCTTCGACCACCCGACCCCGGCCGCGGTGGCAACCCTGATCCTCGCCGAGGTCGGCGGGGTGGCGGCGACCCCGGCGCCGGTCGCCCGGCGGCGGCGCGCGGAGGCCGACGAGCCGCTGGCCATCGTCGGCATGGCCTGCCGCTACCCCGGCGGCGTCACGTCGCCCGAGCAGCTGTGGGAGCTGGTGGCCTCCGGTCGGGACGCGATCAGCGGGCTGCCCACCGACCGCGGCTGGGACGTCGAGCGGCTGTACGACCCGGACCCGGACCGCACCGGCACCGTCACCACCAGCGGCGGCGGCTTCGTGGAGCGGCCGGGCGAGTTCGACGCCGAGTTCTTCGGCATCAGCCCGCGCGAGGCGCTGGCCATGGACCCGCAGCAGCGGCTGATCCTGGAGACCGCCTGGGAGGCGTTCGAGAACGCCGGGGTCGACCCGACCTCGCTGCGCGGCAGCGACACCGGCGTCTTCACCGGCGCGGTGACCACCGACTACGGCGGCATGGCGTCCACCGAGCTGGAGGGCTACCGGCTGACCGGCACCACGACCAGCGTGGTGTCCGGGCGGATCTCGTACACGCTGGGGCTGGAGGGGCCGTCGCTGTCGGTGGACACCGCCTGCTCGTCCTCGGCGGTGGCGCTGCACCTGGCCGCCCAGGCGGTGCGCTCCGGGGAGTGCTCGCTGGCCCTGGCCGGCGGCGTGACCCTGATGGCCGGCCCGTACCTGCTGACCGAGTTCAGCCGGCAGCGGGCGCTGTCGCCGGACGGGCGCTGCAAGGCGTACTCGGCCTCGGCCGACGGCACCGGCTTCGCCGAGGGCGTGGGCCTGGTCGTGCTGGAGCGGCTGTCCGACGCCCGCCGCAACGGGCACACGGTGCTCGCGGTCGTCCGCGGCACCGCGGTCAACCAGGACGGCGCCAGCAACGGCCTCACCGCCCCGAACGGCCCGTCCCAGGAGCGGGTGATCCGCACCGCCCTGGCCAACTCCGGGCTGCGCCCGTCCGACGTGGACGCGGTCGAGGGCCACGGCACCGGCACCATCCTCGGCGACCCGATCGAGGCCCAGGCCCTGCTGGCCACGTACGGCCGGGAGCGGGCGGCGGACCAGCCGCTGTGGCTCGGCTCGATCAAGTCCAACATCGGTCACACCTCGGCCGCGGCCGGGGTGGCCGGCGTGATCAAGATGGTGCAGGCCATGCGGCACGGGGTGCTGCCCCGCACGCTGCACGTCGACGCCCCGTCCCCGCACGTGGACTGGGAGTCCGGCCGGGTCGAGCTGCTCACCGAGGCGCGCGAGTGGTCGGCGGCCGGCCGGCCGCGGCGGGCCGGGGTGTCCTCGTTCGGGGTCAGCGGCACCAACGCGCACCTGATCCTGGAGCAGGCGCCGGACGACGGCCCCGACCCGGCCCGCGCGGACCGCGTGCCGCCGGCCGTGCCGGTGCCGGTGCTGGTGTCCGGCCGGACCGACGCCGCGCTGCGGTCCCAGGCCGACCGGCTGCGGACCCACCTGGCCGCGCGGCCGGAGGTCTCGGTCCTGGACGCCGGCTTCTCGGCGGCCACCACCCGGGCCCAGCTGGAGCGGCGCGCGGCCGTGGTCGCGACCGACCGGGCCGGGCTGCTGGTCGCGCTGGGCTCGCTGGCCAGCGGGGCACCCGCGGCCGAGGTGGTCGAGGGCCGCCCGCTCGGCGGCACCGCGGTGTTCGTGTTCCCGGGGCAGGGCGCGCAGTGGCCGGCGATGGCGGTCGGGCTGCTGGACACCGCGCCGGTGTTCGCGGCCGAGATCGCCGCCTGCGGCGAGGCGCTGGCCCGGTACGTGGACTGGCGGCTGGAGGACGTGCTGCGCGGGGCGCCGGGGGCGCCGTCGCTGGAGCGGGTCGACGTCGTGCAGCCGGCGCTGTTCGCGGTGATGGTGTCGCTGGCCGCGCTGTGGCGCTCGTACGGCGTGCAGCCGGCCGCGGTGCTCGGCCACTCCCAGGGCGAGATCGCCGCCGCGTACGTGGCCGGCGGGCTGTCCCTGGACGACGCGGCCCGGATCGTCGCGCTGCGCAGCCGCGCGGTGCGCGACCGGCTGGCCGGCCACGGCGGGATGGTCTCGGTCACGCTGCCGATCGACCGGGTCGAGGAGCGCATCGCCCCGTACGCCGGGCGCGTCTCGGTCGCGGCCGTCAACGGCCCGTCGACCGTGGTGGTCTCCGGGGAGCCGGCGGCGCTGGACGACCTGCTCGCCGGGTGCGAGCGGGACGCGGTCCGGGCCCGCCGGGTGCCGGTGGACTACGCCTCGCACTCGGCCCAGGTCGAGGCGATCGAGGCGGAGCTGGCCGAGCTGCTGGCCCCGGTGACGCCGCGGTCGGGCCAGGTGCCGTTCTACTCGACCGCCGAGGGCGGGTTCCTGGACACCGCCGAGCTGGACGCCGGCTACTGGTACCGCAACCTGCGCGGCCGGGTCGGGTTCGAGCCGGCGGTCCGGGCGCTGATCGGGACCGGGGTCACCTGCTTCCTGGAGGTGTCCTCGCACCCGGTGCTGACGATGGGGATCGAGCAGACCCTGGAGGCGATGGAGGTCGCCGACTCCGTCCGGGTGGTCGGGTCGCTGCGCCGGGACGAGGGCGGGCCGGACCGGTTCGCGCTGTCGCTGGCCGAGGCGCACGTGGCCGGGGTCGAGGTGGACTGGGCGGCGTTCTACGCCGGCACCGGGGCCCGCCGGGTCGGGCTGCCGACGTACGCGTTCCAGCGGGAGCGGTTCTGGCTGGCCCCCTCGACCGGGACCACCGACGCCACCGCGGTCGGGCTGGGCCGGGTCGAGCACCCGGTCCTGGCCGCGGCGGTGCGGGTGGGCGACCGGGACGAGTGGGTCTTCACCGGCCGGATCTCCCAGGAGGCCCAGCCGTGGACCCGCGACCACGTGGTCTTCGGCATGGTCCTGGTCCCGGGCACGGCGCTGGTGGAGCTGGCCCTGACCGCCGGCCGCGAGGTCGGCTGCCCGGTGCTGGGCGAGCTGGTGCTGGAGGCGCCGCTGCTGCTCGACGACGACGTGACGCTGCAGGTCCAGGTCACCCTGGGCCGGCCCGACGACGACGGCCGCCGCGAGATCGCCATCTACACCCGCCCGGAGGGCGCGGCCGGTGACGACCAGCCGGGCACGACCTGCCACGGGCGGGGCTGGCTGGGGACCGACGAGGCACCGCAGCCGCCGTTCGCGGCGCAGTGGCCGCCGGCCGGGGCCGAGCCGCTGGCCGTGGAGACCCTGTACGCCGGGGTCGCCGAGCACGCCGCGCTGACCGACATCGGCTTCGACTACGGCCCCGCGTTCCGGGCCGTACGGGCGGCCTGGCGGGTCGGCGACGACGTCTGCACCGAGCTGGTGCTGCCGGAGGTCGCCGGCCCGGCCGAGGGCTTCGGGCTGCACCCGGCGCTGTTCGACTCCGCGCTGCACGGCGGGCTGGGGATGCTGGACAACGGCCCCGACTCGCCGGGCGGGCTGCCGTTCTCCTGGTCCGGGGTGCGGCTGGACCGGGCCGGGGTCACCCGGCTGCGGGTACGGATCGGGCTGGCGGACAAGGCCGCGCTACGGCTGGAGATCGCCGACGAGACCGGGGCGCCGATCGCCCGGGTGGAGCGGCTGGACGTCCGTCCGGTCGAGCAGGCCCAGCTGGAGGCGGCCCGGCGCGGCGGGCAGCGCTCGCTGTTCCGGCTCGACTGGACGCCGGTCGAGCCCGCGGCGGCCCGCCCGGTCCGGGTGGGCGTCCTCGGCCCGGCCGGGGCGGCGGGCGGGGTGGCGGGTGAGGTGCCGGGCGAGCCGTACCCGGACCTGGACGCCCTGGACGCGGCGCTGGCCGCGGGCCGGCCGGTGCCGGACGTGGTGGTCTGGTCGGCGCGGACGC
>CADCTP010000365.1 GCA_902805565.1 uncultured Mycobacteriales bacterium | reverse complement strand
GACCGCGCGGATCGTCAGCTCCCGCACCGGGCGGCCGGACGACGACGGGATCGCCACCGCGGCCTACTGGACCACGCCCGCCCATCCCCCGGTGCCGCCGCGGTCGGCGCCCGGCGACCCCGAGCTCGGCCTGCTGCTCGGCCTGGGCGGCGACCCGGGCGGGGCGTTGGCCGCCGTCGCGCCCGGCCGGCCCGTGCTACCGGCGCTCGGCCCGCCGGAGAACCTCGTGCTCGCCCTCGCCCGGGTGCACACCGCGGGGACGACGGTGAGCTGGCCCGCCCTGTTCGCCGGCGCGCCGCCACCACCGGCGGTGCCGCTGCCGACGTACGCCTTCCAGAACCGGCGCTACTGGCTCCCCGACACCGTGGGCGCTCCCGCGGCGGGGGACGACGACCGGTTCTGGGACGCCGTGGCCAGCGAGGACCCCGCCGCGGTGGCGAAGGTCCTCGACGCACCGGCGGACCTGGAGCCGCTGCTGGTCCAGGTCCTGCCGGCGCTGGCGGCCTGGCGCCGGCAGCGGACGAGCTGATCCCCGTACCCGCCCACCCCACTGACGGCCCCCGGCCAGATCGGACTGGAGAGACCATGGATGACCACGTCAGCGAGCCCACGCCGGACCCGGCGGCCGAGCCGGCCGAGGCGGTCGCCGAGCAGGACGGCTCGGCCGAGCTGCGGCAGCACCTGGCCGGCCTCGTCGCCGACCGGCGCGAGGAGTTCCTCAGCGAGCTGGTGCGGGCGGAGGCCGAGACGATCCTGAGCAGCCCGATCGCCCTGGACAGCAACTTCCTGGAGAAGGGGCTGAACTCGCTCACCGCCCTGGAGCTGGCCAAGACGCTGATCAGCCGGGTCGGCGGCGAGGTCCCCATGGTCGCCATCGTGGAGAACCCCACGCCGGCGGAGCTGGGGAGCTACCTGGCCAGGGAGTTCACCGCGGAGCAGGACCCGGTCGGCTGACCGGCACGCGCGGACAGGACCGCCACGGACCGGATCCCGGTCCGTGGCGGTCCTGTCCCGGCGGGACTCAGAAGGCGCACTCGAGGTGCTTGATGCCCTCGATGAAGCTGGACTCCAGCCGCCGCGGCTCGCCGACCGCGTGGATCCCCGGCACCCGGGTCAGCAGCTCCCGGAACAGGGCGGTGATCTCCATCCGGGCCAGGTGCGCGCCCAGGCAGAAGTGCGGTCCGATCGAGCCGAACGTCAGGTGCGGGTTCGGGTCCCGGCTGATGTCGAAGCGGTCCGGCTCCGCGAAGACGGTCTCGTCGTGGTTGCCCGACCAGTAGAAGAGGAAGAGCTTGTCGCCGGCCCGGTAGCGGGTGCCGTTCAGCTCGCAGTCCCGGGTGGCGACGCGCCGCATCCAGTTGATCGGGGTGGCCACCCGCAGGACCTCCTCCACGGCGCCGCCGAGGCGGCCGGGCAGGTCGGCGAGCAGCAGCTGCTTCTGGTCCGGGTGGCGGGTCAGCAGCAGCAGGGCGTGCGAGATGGCGTTGCGGGTGGTCTCCATGCCGGCCACCACGAGCAGGATGAAGAACGCCACCAGCTCCTGGCGGGTCAGCGCCTCCCCCTCCACCTGGGCGTGGGCCAGCTTGGTGATGAGGTCGTCGCGCGGCCGGGCCTTGCGCTCCTCGCTCAGCCGCCCGATGTAGTCGCCGAGCTCGCGCGAGGCCTGCAGGACCGCCGTCCCGGCCTGGGCCGGGGGCACGTAGTCGGGGTCCAGCCCGCCGACCACCGTGTTCGACCGCTGGAAGAGGAACTCGTAGTCGTCGCTCGGCAGCCCCATCATCGTGCTGAGCACGGCGATGGGCATCTCGGCGGCGACCGGGCGCACGAACTCGCCGCCGCCGCGCTCCAGCAGCTCGTCGACGATCCGCCGGGCCGTGGCGGTCGCCACGGCCTCGAACTCCGGCACCATGCCGCGCCCGAACGCCCGGGCCACGATCCGCCGCAGCCGGGCGTGCTCCGGGTTGTCCATGTTGATCATGGAGCCGTAGTACTCGTTGAACTCGCCGGGCAGGTCGAGGATGCTCGTCGCGCCGGCCGAGGAGAAGTCGTACGGCCGGCGGCTGACCTCGGCGATGTCGGCGTGGGTGACCACGGCGTGGTAGTCGACCGCCGGCATGAACCCGGCGGCCGGCAGGTGGTGGTGCTCCGGGTGCGGCAGGGCCCGCATCCGCTGGAAGGTCAGCGCCCGCTCGGCCGGCGGCCGGGCCCAGAAGGACGGGCCGAGCAGGTCGACCGGGGCGGAGATGCTGTTCGACGGGGACACGGAGCCTCGTTTCCGGATACCGACGGACCGTGCACCGGATGATCCCGACCCGCGCTTAAGCCGCCCTAGGGCGGCGGGCCGGCGGGCCCTCGGGCGGGCGGGTCGGCACGCAAGGAGGGCTTTAGCCGCGTCGGCGACGCTGCCAGCACGTTCGGACGCCCGGTGTGCGCCGTGCGCCGCGCGCCTGTCCGGTCGCAAGGCACGGGGGTCGGGTGACTCCCGCGGAGAGGAGCGCTGCGCCGGCGATGTCGAACGAGGACAAGCTTCTCGGGTACCTCAAGCGCGTCACCGCGGACCTGCGCCAGACCGAGCGCCGGCTCAAGGCCGCCGAGGCGGCCTCCCGCGAGCCGATCGCGATCGTCGGCATGGCCTGCCGGTACCCGGGCGGGGTGCGCTCGCCGGAGCAGCTGTGGGAGCTCGTCGACGCCGGGCGGGACGCCGTGTCCGGGCTGCCCACCGACCGTGGCTGGGACCTGGACAACCTGTACGACCCGGACCCGGCCCACCCCGGCACCAGCTACGTCCGCGAGGGCGGCTTCCTCTACGACGTCGCCGACTTCGACGCCGGGTTCTTCGAGATCAGCCCGCGCGAGGCGGTCGCGATGGCACCGCAGCAACGGCTCGCCCTGGAGGTGGCGTGGGAGGCGGTCGAGAGCGCCCGCATCGACCCGCACCGCCTGCGCGGCAGCCGTACCAGCGCCTTCATCGGGTGTGACGGGCTGGACTACGCGCTCGGCGGCGGGCGGGTGCCCGACGGCAGCGCGGGCTACTTCACGATCGGCAACTCGGCCAGCGTCACCTCCGGCCGGGTGGCGTACGCGCTGGGGCTGGAGGGGCCGGCGGTCACGGTGGACACCGCGTGCTCGTCGTCGCTGGTCGCGATCCACCTGGCCTGCCAGGCCCTGCGGACGGGCGAGACCGGGCTGGCCCTGGCCGGCGGCGTCTACGTCATGTCGTCGTCGGCCCCGCTGATCGGCTTCAGCGAGCTGCGCGGGCTGGCGCCGGACGGGCGGTGCAAGCCGTTCGCGTCGTCCAGCGACGGCATGAGCATGGCCGAGGGCATCGGCGTGCTGCTGCTGGAGCGGCTGGCCGACGCCCGCCGCAACGGGCACCGGGTGCTGGCGGTCATCCGCGGGTCGGCGGTGAACCAGGACGGCGCGTCGAACGGCCTGACCGCACCGAACGGCCCGGCGCAGGAACGGGTGATCCGCGCGGCCCTGGCCGACGCGCGGCTGGTGCCGTCCGACGTGGACGCGGTCGAGGCGCACGGGACGGGCACCGCGCTGGGCGACCCGATCGAGGCCGGCGCGCTGCTGGCGACGTACGGGCGGGACCGGGAGCGGCCCGCGGACCGGCCGCTGTGGCTGGGATCGGTGAAGTCGAACATCGGCCACACCCAGGGCGCCGCCGGGGTGGCCGGCGTGATCAAGATGGTCGGCGCGCTGCGGCACGAGGCGCTGCCGGCCTCGTTGCACATCGACGAGCCGAGCCCGCACGTGGATTGGTCCTCGGGTGCGGTGCGGCTGCTGACGGAGTCGGTGGAGTGGCCGGCCGGGGACCGTACGCGGCGGGCGGGGGTGTCGGCGTTCGGGATCTCGGGGACGAACGCGCACCTGATCCTGGAGGAGGCGCCGCCGGAGCCGGCGGCCGCGACAGCGGATCCGGCGGCGGAGCCGGTGACGGATCCGGCGGCGGAGCCGGTGGTGGTGGCTGGTCCGGTGGTGTCGGCGGTGGAGCCGGGTGCCGGGCGGGTGGTGCCGTGGGTGGTGTCGGCACGGTCGGCGCAGGCGTTGCGGGGACAGGCCGCCGCGCTGGCGGCCCGGGTGGACGGGTTGTCGCCGGTGGACGTGGGGTGGTCGCTGGTGACCTCGCGGTCGACGTTCGA
>CADCTP010000364.1 GCA_902805565.1 uncultured Mycobacteriales bacterium | reverse complement strand
CCGGGAGGAGCGCGCCGGCACGATGCCGACCGGCGACGACCTCCGGCACGCCGGCCGGCTGGACCGGCACCTGGCCGGCGGCCGGTGGCGGTGGGCGGTCGTGCCGCTGCTGTCGTCCCTCGGCTGCCTGCTGGTCGGGCTGCGGTTCGGCGCCGACCCCGGGGCGGTGCCGTTCCTGTTCTTCGTGCCGGTGCTGGCCGGCCTGGCCGTGGTCGACCTGCACACCCGGCGACTGCCGAACGTGCTGACGCTGCCGTCGTACCTGGCCGGGATCCTGCTGGTCGGGTTCGTCGGGGTGCACCGCGGCGACCCGGGGCCGGTGTACCGCGCGGCCGCGGCGGCGGTGCTGCTGTTCGCACTGTTCTACCTGCTGGCGCGGCGGCCGACCGGGATGGGGATGGGCGACGTCAAGGCGGCCGGGATGATCGGGCTGTTCGTCGGGTCGCTGGGGATCGGCGCGGCGCTGGTGGCGGCGTTCCTGGCCGCGGCGGGCGCGTTCGTGACCGGGCTGCTCCTGGTCGCGACCGGGGTGGTGCCCCGGCGCACGCCGACGCCGTTCGGGCCGTACCTGGCACTGGGGGCGATGGTCGCGGTGCTGGCCGGGCCGGCGCTGTTCGCGTCCTACCAGGCGGCGGTGGGCTGACCGAACGCGCAACCCGGCCGGCCGCCGACGGACTCGGGCCGGCCGTCCCGGCGGCCGCGCTAGTCCAGGACGCGGACGCCGGCGAGCAGGCCGTCGACGGCCGGCCAGAGGTCCTGGACGGTGTCCGGCAGCGACACGTACAGCGCGGACGGGGTGTCCTGGCCGACGTCGACGACCAGCACCAGGATCTGCTCGGCGCCGGCCGAGTAGCCCGCGGCCGAGTCCGGGTCGAACACCGCCCGGTAGCGCACCAGCGCCGCCGGCGCGCCGTCCACGGTCAGCTCGCGCTGCTCGACCGCGGTCCGGGTGTGGTCGGGGTAGTAGCGGGCGGCCAGCGTGCCGACCAGCCGGCGGGCGGTGTCGGGCAGGTCCGGGCCGACCGTGCGCTCGTCGACCGGCCCGGAGTTGACGTTCGCCCAGTACGTCTGGTTGTTCGGCGCGTTCTGCTGGGTGATCCGGTAGTAGCCCAGCGTGGAGCGCAGGCCGTCGAAGGACTCCCGGTCCCACTCCCGCCAGGTGCCGGGCAGCACGTCGTACGACAGCCGCGCCACCCGGTCGGAGATCCGGCCGGTCACCGGGGTCGGCGTGGTCGGCGCGGGCTGCGAGGGCGCGACCGTGGCCGGGCCGGCGCGCCGCTCGGCGAGGCGGTCGGAGTCGTCGCCGCGGCCCGGCAGCACCGTGACCACCAGGGCGACCAGCGCGACGACCGCCGCGCCGGTGATCACCAGCGAGCGGCGGTCGGAGGCCGGCCGCGGCGGCGGGCCGGAGTCCAGCACCTCGGCCGGCGCGGCCGCCGGCAGCTCCTCGGCCGGCGCCCGGCTGCGGGTCACGTCGGTCCAGGTGCGGCCGTCCCACCAGCGCAGCGAGGCACGGTCGCCCCCCGGCTCGTCGTACCAGCCCGGAGGGGGTGCCTCGGTCATGGGCCCAGGTTAGGACGCCGAGGGGTTGGCTCCGGGTGAAGCGAGCTCCGACCACAGGTACGCCGCGGCCTCGGCGCCGCGCTCCAGCATCGGCAGCACCACCCGCTCGTTCGGCGAGTGGATGGCGTCGTCGGGCAGCCCGACCCCGAGGAAGATCACCGGTGCGTCGAGCACCTCGGCGAGGTCGGCCTCCGGGCCGCTGCCGCCCTCCCGCGAGTAGCCGACCGGCTGCCCGAACGAGCGCTCCATCGACCGGACCAGGGCGGCCAGCGCCGGCGAGTCGATCGGCGTGGTGACCGGGGCGACGCCGTCGCCCCCCCAGTGCAGGGTGGCGGTGATCCCGGCCGGGGTGTGCTCGGCCAGCCACCGCTCGACCAGCGGCCGCAGGTCGCCGCCGCGCTGGCCGGAGACCAGCCGGAAGGACAGCTTCGCGGACGCGTCGGCCGGCACGATCGTCTTGTGGCCCGGGCCGGTGTAGCCGCCCCACATGCCGTTGACCTCGGCCGTCGGCCGGGCCCAGATCCGCTCCAGGGTCGTGTACCCGGCCTCGCCGGTGGCGGCCCGGGAGTGCGCCGGGCCGGCCAGCCAGGCCGCCTCGTCGAACGGCAGGTTCCCGTACGCCGTGCGCTCGGAGTCGGCGAGCGGGGCCACCCGGTCGTAGAAGCCGGGGATGGCCACCCGGCCGTCCTCGTCGTGCAGCGCGGCCAGCAGCCGGGCCAGCGCGGTCAGCGGGTTGGGCACCGCCCCGCCGAACGAGCCGGAGTGCAGGTCCACGTCCGGCCCGTGGAAGTCGATCTGGCAGCCGGTCAGGCCGCGCATGCCGACCGTGGTGGTCGGGAAGTCGCGGGCGAACACGCCGGTGTCGGTGACCACCACGATGTCCGGGGCGAGCCGGTCCCGCCGGGCGCGCAGCAGGTCGGCGAAGTGCGGCGAGCCGGACTCCTCCTCGCCCTCGATGAGGAACCGCAGCGTCACCGCCGGGGTGTCCCGGCCGGTCGCGGCCAGGTGCGCGCGCAGGCCGTGCAGGTGGAACAGCAGCTGGCCCTTGTCGTCGGCGGCACCCCGGGCGAACAGCTCCTCGCCGCGGACGGTCGGCTCGAACGGCGGCGTCGTCCACTTCTCGATCGGGTCCACCGGCTGGACGTCGTGGTGGCCGTAGACCACGACGACCGGGGCACCCGGCTCGGCGGCCGGCCACTCGGCGAACACCGCCGGCGCGCCCGGGGTCTCCCAGACCTCCACCGTCGGGAAGCCGTCCCGGCGGAACGCCGCCGCGAGCCACTCCGCGCTGGCCCGCACGTCGGCCGCGTGCGCCGGGTCGGCGCTGATCGACGGGATCCGCAGCCAGCCGTCCAGGTCGGCGTGCAGCAGGTCACGGTGGGCCTCGACATACTGCCGTTCGGTGGTCATCCATCGCATCCTAATCCGGTGACAGGGCTGATCCCGGGGTCCGGGACCCGGGGGACGCTGGTGCTGGGGGCGGCCTTCGGGCAGGCCGGGGACGGGCTGTTCGTGACCGGGCTGGCCTGGAGCGTGCTGGAGGCGACGGGCTCGGCCCGGCAGTTGTCACTGGTGCTGACGGTGCTCACGGTGGTGCCGCTGGTGGCGGCGCCGCTGGCCGGCCACTTGATCGACCGGCCGGGCGGGCCGTCCTGGCTGGTCGGGTCAGAGACCGCCGCGGCCGGGTTGCTGCTGGCCGCGGCGGCCGTACGGGACCCGGGGCTGCTGTTCTTCCTGGTCCTGGCGGCGGCGGTGCCGTTGTTCGCATCCCTGTCCGGGCCGGGGCTGGCGGTGATGATCTCCCGGCTGAGCCCGCCGGGGACGGTCGCGACGGCGATGGCCCGGTCCCAGGTGGCGTCGCGGACCGGGCGGATCGCCGGCCCGTTGCTGGGCGGGGTGCTCGTCGGGGCGGGCGGGCTGCGGCTGTGCTGCCTGGCCAACGCGTTGTCCTACCTGCTGTACGCGGCGGCCTGGCTACGGGCACGGCGCGCGCTGCGGGCGGTGGGGCCGGTCCGGGGCGACCGCGCCCGGGCCGGGGGCGTCCGGCACCTCGCCGGGGACCGGCGGCTGCGCGGGCTGGTCGCGGTCGCGCTGGTCGCGAACGGCTCGATCGCCGCGGTCACGGTGACGCTTCCACTGCTGGCCCGCGGACCGCTGGCCGCCGGGGCGGGGACGTACGGGCTGCTGCTGGCGGCGTTCCAGGGCGGGATGCTCGCGGTGGCGACGACGCTGTCGGTGCGGGCGCTGCCGGAGCGGTGGGTCGGCGACCCGCGGACGCTCGGGATGGGGCTGACCGCCCTGGGCGGGTGCTACGGGCTGCTCGCGGCCAGCCGGTCGGTACCGCTCGCGGTGCTCGCCGTCGCCGCGGCGGGCGCGGCGCTCGGGCTGACGTCGGTGGTGTCCGACACCCGGCTGGTCACCGAGGTGCCGTCGGCGGTGCGGGGCCGGGTGCTGGGGCTGGTCACCGGCCTGGCCGGAGCGTTGCGGCCGGCCGGGACGCTGGTCGGCGGGCTCGCGGCCGGCCTGCTCGGCGCGCCCGCGGCCGCCGCGATCGGCGGCGCCGCCCTGGTCACACTGGGCGTCGCCTACGCCCGGCGCGG
>CADCTP010000363.1 GCA_902805565.1 uncultured Mycobacteriales bacterium | reverse complement strand
CCCGGTCCGGCGGTCACGCGCGGTCCTCGGGCACGCCGAGCGGGCGGGCCCGGCGGCGCGGCTGGGCGCCGCCCGGCTCCTGGGCCCCGGGCCACTCCTTGGCGACCCGGGAGGCGAGCACGAAGTCCTTGCGCAGCGGGTGCCCCTCGAAGCCGTCCGGGAGCAGCAGCGGGGCCGGGTCGGGGTGGCCGGCGAAGGCGATCCCGAACATCTCGTGCGTCTCCCGCTCGTGCCAGGCCGCCCCGGCGAACACCTCGTGCAGCGAGTCCAGGACCGGGGCCGACCGAGGCACCCGGGTGCGCAGCAGCGCCCGGTGCCGGTGGGTCACCGAGTAGCAGTGCAGCAGCACCGCGAAGCCGTCGTCCAGCTCGTCGACCGCGGACAGCCAGTCGAAGCAGGACAGGTCGGTCCCCGGGTCGTCCCGGTACGCCGTCGCCGCCGCCACCCAGGACCCGGCCGGCACGTCCGCGGTCAGCTGCCCGAACTCGGTCGACACCCGGGCCGCCGGGACGAGCGCCACCAGCCGGTCGGCCAGGCTCACCGGGGCCCTCCGGGGGCGAGGGCGGCCTCCAGCCGCAGCAGCCCGTCCAGCAGCGCCTCCGGGCGCGGCGGGCAGCCGGGGACGTACACGTCGACCGGGATCAGCTGGTCGACGCCCTTGGTGACGCTGTAGGAGTCCCAGTACGGCCCGCCGCTGTTGGCGCAGGCACCGAAGGACAGCACGTGCTTGGGGTCGGGCAGCTCGTCGTACAGCCGGAGGATGGCCGGGGCCATCTTGTCGGTGACCGTGCCCGCGACGACCAGCACCTCCGCCTGGCCCGGCCCGTCGGTGCGGGCCGGCCGGATCAGGTCCGGGCGCTGCACGGACGCGGCGACGAACTCCACCGCGCAGCAGGCCAGGCCGAAGTTGAGGATGGACAGCCGGTAGCGCCGGCCCCAGTCCAGGGTGAACCGGATCGGTGTGTCCATCAGGTAAACGATAGTCCGGCCCGTTGCCCGGGCGTTGGGGGTGCGTTTCACTTCCGGCGTGAACCGTCGCTTGCTGCCCGTCGTCGCCGCGGCGGCCGTCCTCGTCGCCGTCGCCGCCTGCGCGCCCGAGGACACCGCCGAGCCCGGTCTGTCGCCGTCCGCGCCGGCCGCGGCCGCCTGTGCGAAGGCCGACCTCGACCTGGTCGCCGACGGGAAGCTGACCGTCGGCACCGACAAGCCGGCGTACGAGCCGTGGTTCTCCGGCGACGACCCGACCAACGGCAAGGGCTACGAGAGCGCGGTGGCGTACGCGGTGGCCCGGGAGCTCGGCTTCGCCGCCGGCGAGGTGAGCTGGGTGACCGTGCCGTTCAACGCCTCGTTCGCGCCGGGCCGCAAGACCTTCGACTTCGACATCAACCAGATCTCGATCACCGCGGAGCGCAAGCGGGCCGTGGACTTCTCGGCCGGCTACTACGACGTCACCCAGGCGGTCGTGGCGCTGAACTCCTCGCCGGTGGCGAGCGCGACCCGGGTGGCCGACCTCAAGGACGCCAAGCTCGGGGCGCAGGTCGGCACGACCAGCCTGACCGCGATCCAGCAGACGGTGCGGCCCAGCAGGCAGCCGGCGGTGTTCAACGACAACAACGACACCAAGACCGCGCTGCAGAACGGGCAGATCGACGCGGCGGTGTTCGATCTGCCGACCGCGTTCTACCTGACCGCCGCCGAGATCGAGGGCTCGAAGATCGTCGGGCAGTTCCCCACGCCGGGGCAGCCGGAGCAGTTCGGGCTGCTGTTCGAGAAGGGCAGCGGCCTGGTGCCGTGCGTCGACCGGGCGCTGGCGACGCTGAAGTCCTCCGGCGAGCTGGCCCGGCTGCAGCAGCAGTGGCTGGCCGGCTCCGCCGGCGCACCCGTGCTGACGTGACCGACTGGGTCCCGAGCGCGCGGCAGCGCGAGCGCGAGGCGTACCGGCGCCGGCAGACCCGCCGGTCGGTGGGCGTCGCCGGGGCCAGCACGCTGGTGGTGGCCGGGGTCGCGGTGGCGGTGCTGGTCGGCTCGCCGGGCTGGCCGCGGGTGCGGGGGACGTTCTTCTCCTGGGCGGCGGCGCGGGACGCGTTCCCGGCGGTGCTGGCCGGGTTCTGGCTCAACGTGCGGATCTTCGCGGTCGCCGCGGTGCTGGTGCTCGCGGTCGGGCTGGCGGTGGCGGTGCTGCGCACGCTGCGCGGGCCGGTGTTCTTCCCGGTGCGGCTGCTGGCCGCGGCGTACACGGACCTGTTCCGCGGGCTGCCGCTGATCCTGGTCATCCTGCTGCTCGGCTTCGGGGTGCCGGCGCTGCGGCTGGGTGGGGTGCCGGACGGCGCGGTGGTGTGGGGCACCGCGGCGCTGGTGCTGACCTACGGCGCGTACGTCGCCGAGGTGATCCGGGCCGGCATCGAGTCGGTGCACCCCAGCCAGGTCGCCGCGGCCCGCTCGCTCGGGCTCTCGCACGGGCGGTCGCTGCGGTTCGTGGTGCTGCCGCAGGCGCTGCGCCGGGTGGTGCCGCCGCTGCTCAACGACGCGGCCAGCCTGCAGAAGGACTCCGGGCTCATCTCGGTGCTCGGGGTGATCGACGCGGTCCGGGCGGCGCAGATCGAGACGTCGTACTCGTTCAACTACACCCCCTACCTGGTGGCGGCGGCGCTGTTCCTGCTGCTGACGATCCCGATGGTCCGGGTGACCGACTGGATCAGCATGCGGGCGCTGCGCCGGCAGTCGGCGGGTGCCCGGTGACGCCCGTCCTGGAGGTGGAGGGGGTCCGGAAGGCGTTCGGGTCCGAGGTGGTGCTCCGGTCCGTCGACCTCACCGTGCCGGCGCACCACGTCACGGTGCTCATCGGCGCCTCCGGCTCGGGCAAGTCGACGCTGCTGCGCTGCGTCAACCTGCTGGAGACCGTGGAGGACGGGGTGATCCGGCTGGACGGCGAGGACGTCACCGACCCGCGGGCCGACCCGGACGCCGTACGCCGCCGCATCGGCATCGTCTTCCAGGCGTTCAACCTCTTCCCGCACCTCAGCGTGCTGGACAACGTGACGCTGGCGCCGCGCCGGGTGCACGGGGTGGCCCGCCGGGAGGCCGAGGACCGGGCCCGCGAGCTGCTCGACCGGTTCGGGCTGGCGGAGCGGGCCGGGGACTACCCGGACCGGCTGTCCGGCGGGCAGCAGCAGCGGGCGGCGATCGTCCGCGCGCTGGCCACCCGGCCGCGGTTGCTGCTGCTGGACGAGATCACCTCGGCGCTGGACCCGGAGCTGGTCGGCGAGGTGCTGGCGCTGGTCCGCGAGCTCAAGGCCGAGGGCATGACGATGGTGATCGCCACCCACGAGATGGGCTTCGCCCGGCAGGTCGCCGACGAGGTCTGCTTCCTCGACGGCGGCACGGTGGTCGAGCGCGGCAGCCCGGAGCAGGTGCTGTCCGCGCCGGTCGAGCCGCGCACGCGGCAGTTCCTGCGGCGGATCGTGGACGCCGGCCGGCTGTGATACCCGGAGCCCGGCGCCGAGTCGTGCACCACATTTCGTGGCTGTACGGTCGTCAGTGATCCACAGGTTGTAGTGGGGCCCTGCGGGGTACTGCACGCTGCGGACACCGCCGTCTGGGAGGTCTCGGGGATGTTGAGCGACCGCGAACGGCATGAGCTGGCCCTGATCGAGGAAGGCCTGCGGGCGGAGGACCGGCGGTTCGCCGACGGCTTCCAGGCCGGCCCGCCGGTCCGGCCGGCCCGGCGCTGGCCGGCCCGCGCACTGCTCGTCTTCGGCGCGGTGGTCCTGGCCGTGGGCGTCCTGACCAGTGCCGAGATGCTGGTGATGCAGGGGCTGGTCTGCATCGGCGGCGGGGTCGCCTGGCTGCGGTGGCAGGCCGCGCAGGCCGCCCGGGCCGCGATCGCGGACGGCGTCCCGCCCCGGCCCGGCGCCCGGCCGGACGGCCCGTCGACCGGCCGCGGCAGCATCTTCTGACCGCCCCTGCACAATGGTGACGCATGTCACATCGAGCGGTTCGGCCTGGGCCGACGCCGTCGTCATGGGGGTTGTCAGCAGTTCCCTGTCACAGCGGATCCGAGCAACTGCCAAGTGCCCGACCGTAATATGGGTCGCGGCGCGTCCCCCCGACGGGCCCGCCGGGGAGGGCAGTCCACACCATGCAGAAAGAGGTCAAGCGCCTCGATCGCGTCGTCATCCGCTTCGCCGGTGACTCCGGCGACGGCATGCAGCTGACCGGCGACCGGTTCACCGCCGAGACGGCGTCCTTCGGCAACGACCTGTCGACGCTCCCCAACTTCCCGGCCGAGATCCGCGCCCCTGCCGGCACGGTCCTCGGGGTCTCCTCGTTCCAGCTGCACTTCGCCGACCACGACATCATGACGCCGGGCGACGCCCCGGACGTGCTGGTGGCGATGAACCCGGCGGCGCTGCGGGCCAACCAGGGCGACCTGCCGGCCGGGGCGACGGTGATCGTCAACACCGACGAGTTCACCACCCGCTCGGTGGCCAAGGCCGGCTACGCGAGCAACCCGCTCGAGGACGGCTCGCTGTCGCAGTTCCAGGTCCAGGCGGTGCCGCTGACGTCGACGACGGTGCGCGCGCTGGAGGAGTTCGACATCTCCAAGAAGGACGCGGAGCGGGCGAAGAACATGTTCGCCCTCGGCCTGCTGTCCTGGATGTACAACCGGACCACCGAGAGCACGATCACGTTCCTGCAGGAGAAGTTCGCCCGCAAGCCGGAGATCGCGGCGGCGAACGTGGCGGCGTTCCGGGCCGGCTACAACTACGGCGACACCACCGAGGCCTTCGCGGTGTCGTACGAGATCGCGCCGGCCCCGCTGCCGGCCGGGACCTACCGCAACATCTCCGGCAACCCGGCCCTGGCGTACGGGCTGATCGCGGCGGCGCAGCGGGCCGGGCTGGAGCTGTTCCTCGGCGCGTACCCGATCACCCCGGCCTCGGACATCCTGCACGAGCTGGCCAAGCACAAGCGGTTCGGCGTGCGGACCTTCCAGGCCGAGGACGAGATCGCCGGCATCGGCGCGGCGTTGGGGGCGTCCTTCGGCGGCGGGCTCGGCGTCACCACCTCCTCCGGCCCCGGCATCGCGCTGAAGTCCGAGACCATCGGGCTGGCGGTCTCGCTGGAGCTGCCGCTGGTGATCTGCGACATCCAGCGCGGCGGGCCGTCGACCGGGCTGCCCACCAAGACCGAGCAGTCCGACCTGCTGCAGGCGCTGTTCGGCCGCAACGGCGAGGCGCCGGTCCCGGTGGTCGCGGCCAAGTCGCCGTCGGACTGCTTCTACGCGGCGATGGAGGCGGTCCGGATCGCGGTCACCTACCGGACCCCGGTCTTCCTGCTCTCCGACGGCTACCTGGCCAACGGGTCCGAGCCGTGGCAGGTCCCGTCGGTGGACAGCCTGCCCACGATCGAGCCGGGCTTCATCCGGGAGCCGAACGGCCCCGACGGCACCTACCTGCCCTACCTGCGCGACGCCGAGACGCTGGCCCGCCCGTGGGCCGTGCCGGGCACGCCGGGGCTGGAGCACCGGATCGGCGGCATCGAGAAGGCCGACCGGACCGGCGCCATCTCCTACGACCCGGACAACCACGACTTCATGGTCCGCACCCGGCAGGCGAAGGTGGACGGCATCGCCCGCTCGCTGCCGCCGCTGGAGGTCGACGACCCGACCGGGGACGCGAAGGTGCTGGTCCTGGGCTGGGGCTCGACGTACGGCCCGATCGGGGCGGCCTGCCGGCGGGTCCGCCGGGCCGGGCTGTCGGTGGCGCAGGCGCACCTGCGGCACCTGAACCCGTTCCCGGACGACCTGGGCGAGATCCTGCGGCGCTACGACCGGGTCGTCGTCCCGGAGATGAACCTCGGCCAGCTCGGGATGCTGCTGCGGGCGAAATACCTGGTCGACGTCATCGGCTACAACCAGGTCCGCGGGCTGCCGTTCCGCGCGGCCGAGCTGGCCGAGGTCTTCAAGGGTGTGATCACTGATGTCTGAGCCGGTCCGCCGGGAGATCCCGGTCACCGCTCTCAAGGCGAAGGACTTCAAGACCGACCAGGAGGTGCGCTGGTGCCCCGGCTGCGGGGACTACGCGATCCTGGCCGCGGTGCAGGGCTTCATGCCGGAGCTCGGTGTCCCCAAGGAGGACATCGTCTTCGTCTCCGGCATCGGCTGCTCCTCCCGCTTCCCGTACTACATGAACACGTACGGGATGCACTCGATCCACGGCCGCGCGCCGGCGATCGCGACCGGGCTGGCCTCCTCCCGGCCGGACCTGTCGGTCTGGGTGGTGACCGGGGACGGCGACGCGCTGTCCATCGGCGGCAACCACCTGATGCACGCGCTGCGCCGCAACGCCAACCTGAAGATCCTGCTGTTCGACAACCGGATCTACGGGCTGACCAAGGGCCAGTACAGCCCCACCTCCGAGGTCGGCAAGATCACCAAGTCGACGCCGATGGGGTCGCTGGACAGCCCGTTCAACCCGATCTCGCTGGCCATCGGGGCCGAGGCGTCGTTCGTGGCCCGGACCCTGGACTCCGACCGCAAGCACCTGCAGGGCGTGCTGCGGGCGGCGGCCCAGCACGAGGGCACCGCGCTGGTGCAGATCTACCAGAACTGCAACATCTTCAACGACGGCGCGTTCGAGCTGCTCAAGGACGCCGACACCCGCGACGACTGGACCATCCGGCTGGAGCACGGGCAGCCGATCCGGTTCGGCCGGGACGACGTCAAGGCGGTCGTCCGGGACCCGGCGACCGGCTCGATCCGGGTCGAGGAGCACGTCGCGGCGGACGACCCGCGGGTGGTCGTGCACGACGCGCACAACGCCGACCCGGCGTACGCGTTCGCGCTGTCCCGGCTGTCCGGGACGGACCTGCGGTACACGCCGATGGGGGTGTTCCGCTCGGTCGAGCGGCCGACGTACGACCGGCTGCTCAACGACCAGCTCGACCAGGCGCGGGCGGCGGCCGAGCCGGACCTCGCCGGGCTGCTGGCCGGTGGCGACACCTGGACGGTCTACCAGTAGGCCCGACGCCGGTACGGTCCCCCGCGTGACGGAGCTGTCGACGGCCGAGCAGGCGCTGGTGACCGCGGTCGACCGCGGCGAGATGCTCAACCTCACCGGGCGGCCGGACCGCGCGGTGCGGGCCGACGTCCTGCGGGACGTGCTGCTCGGCCGGATCGGGTCCGACCACGACCCGCGCGGGCTGCGGCTGCGCGGGGTGACCGTGGTCGGCCGGCTCGACCTGGACGGCATCCGGACCCCGGTCCGGATGCGGATGCGCGGCTGCCACCTGCCGGACGGGCTCTGGCTGCGCGGGGCGTCGGTGCCGCTGCTCGACCTCGGCGGCAGCACGCTGGCCGGGTTCGCCGCCGACGACCTGGTGGCCGAGGGGTCGGTGCTGCTGTGGCGGGATTTCCGCAGCACCGGGCCGGTGAGCCTGGTCGGGGCCCGGATCGGCGGCAAGGTGGACCTGTCCGGCGCCCGGCTGGACGGCGGGGACGGGCCGGCGCTGGTCGCGGACCGGATGACCACCGGCTCCGACCTGGTGCTGGACGACGTGACCGCCACCGGTCGGGCGGCCGCCGGCACCCTGCAGCTGACCGGGGCCCGGATCGGCGGCCGGCTCTCCGCCCGCCGGCTGCGGGCGGACAACCCGGCCGGCCCGGCGCTGTCCGCCGCCGCGCTGCAGGTCGCGGACCTGGTCGACCTGAGCCGGGGCGCGGACCTGCGCGGCACCGGGGAGAGCGGGGCGGTCCGGCTGGTCGGGTCCCGGTTCGGGTCGCTGTCGCTGGGCGAGGCCCGGCTGCACAACCCGGACGGCTGGGCGCTGGCGGCGCACTACCTGGACGCCGCCGGCACGCTCTACCTCGACCGCGTCACCGCCGTCGGCGGGCTGCGGATCTCCGGCAGCCGGGTCGGCGGGCAGGTGGACCTGACCGGGACGACCGTCGACGGCGGCCCCCGCTCGGCGCTGGCCGGGACCCGGCTGCAGGTCGCGCAGGGGGTGGTGGTCGCGTCCGCGCACCTGGTCAGCGCCTCGGCCGAACCGACGGTCAACCTGCGGTCGGCCCGGATCGCCGGGGACCTGTCGCTGCGCGGCAGCCGGCTGGCCAACCCGGGCGGGACCGCGCTGCGGCTGAACACCGCCACCGTGGAGGGCCGGGCGGCGATGAGCCGGGTCGCCATCGAGGCCGGCGGGGTCGACCTGCGCGACTCCGCGGTCGGGGCGCTGCACGACGACCCGACCGGGATGCTCGCCCCGGACGGCTGGATCGACCTGGACGGGCTGACCTACCGGGGGCTGCCGGGCACCGCCAGCGACCGGGGGCCGGTGCAGCGGCGGCTGGACTGGCTGAAGCGGATGCCGGCGTACGCGGCGCAGCCGTACCAGCAGCTGGCGGCGGCCTACCAGGCGGCCGGGCACGAGGACGACGCCCGCCGGGTGCTGGTCGCCCAGCAGGAGCGGCTGCGGGAGGGCCTGACCGGGTGGAGCCGGCTGCGGCACCGGCTCTTCGGCATCACCCTGCAGTACGGCTACCAGCCGCTGCGCGCGGTGGCCGGGCTGCTGGCCGTGCTGGCCGTCGCGGTCGGGCTGTTCCTGGCCGTGGCCGGCGGCACCCGGACGCCGACCGGGCCGGCCTGCCCGTGGGTGGACCGGGTCGGGCTGGCCATCGACGCGTCGGTGCCGCTGGTGTCCACCGGCACCAGCCAGCGCTGCGCGCCGGCCACCGGCACCGGCGCCGGCCAGGCGCTGGCCGTGGCGACCTGGGTGCTGACGCTGGCCGGGTGGGCGTCGGCGACCCTGGTCGTCGCCGGGTACACCGGCCTGGTCCGGCGCCGCTGACCCGGGACGGCGCGCGACTTCCCGGGCCGGGCCGGAATGCCGCCCGGGGCGGCGTAGGTTGGCCCCGCGATGGACGAGCAGCGGCGGGGCGTGGTCTTCGGCACGGGGGCGTACCTGCTCTGGGGGCTCTTCCCGCTGTTCTGGCCGCTGCTCCGGCCCGCCGGCGCGGTCGAGGTGCTGGCGCACCGGATCGCCTGGTCGATGGTGTTCGTCGCGGCGTTGCTGCTGGTCCGCCGGCGCTGGTCGTGGGTGCGCGAGCTGGGCGGGCGGCGGCTCGCGCTGCTCGCGGTCGCCGCCACCGTCGTCTCGGTCAACTGGGGTCTCTACATCTGGGGCGTCAGCACCGAACGGGTGGTCGAGACGTCCCTCGGCTACTTCATCAACCCGCTGGTCAGCGTGCTGCTCGGGGTCGGCCTGCTGGGCGAGCGGATGCGCCGCGGGCAGTGGGCCGCCCTCGGTCTCGGTGCCGTGGCGGTGGTCGTGCTGGCCGTCGACTACGGCCGGCCGCCGTGGTTGGCGCTCACGCTGGCGGTCACCTTCGCGACGTACGGGCTGATCAAGAAGCAGATCGGCGTCGGGGCGATGGAGAGCATGGGCACCGAGACGGCGCTGCTCTGCGTGCCCGCCGTGGGATACCTGGGCTGGCTGGCCGCCACCGGGGGCTCCACCTTCGGCGCCGAGGGCGCCGGGCACGCGCTGCTGCTGGTGGCCACCGGTCCGATCACCGCGGTGCCGCTGCTGCTGTTCGCCGGGGCCGCGCGGCGGCTGCCGCTGTCGGTGCTCGGGCAGCTGCAGTACCTCGCGCCGGTGCTGCAGTTCGCCGTCGGGGTGCTGGTGTTCCGCGAGCCGATGCCGCCGGCCCGGCTGGCCGGGTTCGCGCTGGTCTGGCTGGCGCTCGCCGTCTTCGCCGCGGAAGGCGTACGGCACTCCCGGCGCACCCGGCACGCGGTCGCCGCGGCCGGACCGGCGACGGTCAGGGCCGCAGCGTGAGCAGCGACCGGCCGGTCGCGTTGGTGACCTGGAGCCGGTCGATCTGCCCGCGCGGCATCGGGACGACCACCACCATCCCGTAGTCGGCCGCCGTGAGCACCGGCCAGGAGCCGAGCCGGGCCGGCTCGCCGCCGCCCTTCGGCACGGCCAGCAGCACGTACTCGCGGGCCCGGCCGTCCAGCTCGCCCTCGTACCGGCAGGTCATGTCGATCCGGGTGCCGCCGGGGACGTCGGTCAGCCGGGCCTCGGCCGAGGCCGGCACCTCCGCGGACGCCGGGGTGAAGGCGACCGCCGCCGCCGGCCGGTCCAGGACCTCGGTGGCGGCCGCGCCGGCCGCCCCGGCGATGACCGCCGCCGCCGCGGCGACCAGAACCGCCCGGCGGGTCCGGGACCGGCGCTCGGACCGGATCCGGGCCATCACGGCCGGCACCACCGACACCGGTCCCGGCGGCTCCGCCTCCCCGGCCAGGGCGGCCGGCAGCTCGCCGGCCGGCAGCCGGGACAGCAGGCCGGGCAGCCCGGCGAACCCGCGCACCTCCGCCTGGCACGGCGCGCAGCCCTCGAGGTGCTCCTCGAAGGCGCGGCGGTCCTCCGGCCCGAGCGCGCCCAGCACGTACGGGGCGGCGTCGTGGGCGAACCCGTCGGTCATGCCGTCACCCCTCGTTCCTCCAGCGCGAGCCGCAGGGCCCGCAGCGCGTAGTACGTCCGGGACTTCACCGTCCCCGGCGGCACGCCGAGCCGCTGGGCGGCCTGTGCCACGCTGCAGCCCCGGTAGTAGCACTCCAGCAGGACCTCGCGGTGCTGCGGGCTCAGCTGCCGCAGCGCGTCCGCGACCAGCCAGGACTGCACGGCCGCGTCCGCGTGGTCGGGGGTGGACAGCTCCGGCAGCTCGTCGGTGACCACCTCGGGCCGGATCTTGCGGGCCCGCCACTCGTCGATGAGCACGTTGCGCAGCGTGGTGAACAGCCACGGCCGCGGCGACCCGCGCCCGTCGTCGAGCACGTCCGGGTGCCGCCAGGCCCGCAGCAGCGTCTCCTGGACCGCGTCCTGGGCCCGGCCCGCGTCGCCGCCGGTCAGCCGCATCGCGTACCCCCAGAGGGCGGGGGCGTGCTCGTCGTGCAGCACCCGCAGCAACTGCTCGTCCGCGCCCACGTCCCACCCCCTAGCGCACACCACGGGGCCCGTGGCGATCCGGTTCAGTGAAGCGGCGCTCCGGTTCAGTGAACCGGTCGGGCCGGATCCCCGTGATGCCGAGCATGAACCGACTTCTCCGGCTCGTCGCCGCCGCGGCCGCCGTCGCCTTCGTGGTCGCCGCCTGCGGGTCCGACTCCGAGTCCGGCTCCGCCTCCGGCGGCACTCCCCCGGCCGCGACGAGCGCGGCCGCGACCAGCGCGGCCGCCGACCCCACCACCAGCGCGCCGGCCGGCGGCGAGGGGACCGCCGCCACCGCCGCCATCACGATCAAGGACTTCAAGTACGGCGACCCGCTCACCGTCGCCCCCGGCACGGTGATCACGGTGACCAACGAGGACAGCGCCGGCCACGACGTGCTCTCCGACGACGGCGGCAAGTTCAGGACCCCGGTGCTGGGCCGGGGCGAGAAGGCGACGTTCACCGCGCCGATGGAGCCGGGGACGTACAAGTACAGCTGCAGCCTGCACCCGGGCTCGATGTCCGGGATCGGGACGCTGGTCGTCTCGGGTTGACCGATCCGCGCCGGGCCCGGGTGGAACCCGGGCCCGGCTGGCATCATGACGCCGTGACCTCCGACGACGTCGCCCGGCGGCTGGACGAGGTCCGCTGGTCGACGGAGGGCCTGCTGACCGCGCTGGCGGCCCGGCGGCCGGCCGGCTGGGAGCGGCAGCCGTCGCTGCTGCCCGGCTGGAGCCGCGGGCACGTGCTGACGCACCTCGCCCGCAACGCCGACGCGATCGCCCGCACGGCGGAGGGCACGCTGCGCGGCGAGCTGGTCCCGATGTACGACGACGAGGCGCACCGGGCGGCCGACATCGCCGCCGGCGCCCACCGCTCGCGGCCCGAGCTGGTCGAGGACGTCACCGCGAGCGCGCACCGGCTGGACGCGACCTGGTCGCGGCTGTCGCCGGTCGAGTGGTCCCGGGACGCCGCGGGCCGCACCGGCCCGCTGCCGGCGGTCCGGCTGATCGGCGCCCGCTGGCGCGAGGTGGAGATCCACCGGGTCGATCTCGACGACGGGTACGGTCCCGGCGACTGGCCGGCGTCCCTGGTCGCCCCGCTGCTGCCGTCGCTGCTCGACCCGGACCGGATCGGGCCCCGGCTGCCGGCCGGGCTGGCCGTCGAGGTGATCAACACCGACTCGGGCCAGCGCTGGCTGGTCGGCGGCACGCCGCAGCCGGCCAGCCGCTCCCGGTCCGTACGGGCCTCGGCGCCGCCGCCGGTGCGCGTGGTCGGGCCGTCCTGGGCGCTGGTCGGCTGGCTGCTGGGCCGCGTCTCGGTGGTCCGCCGCGAACTCGGCGAGACCCCGCCGCTGAAGCCCTGGAGCTGAGCCGGCCGGGCCGGGGGGTGAAAAGGGACCCGCTGGGGGTACATGCCACTACGTCCGTCGGGGACGGCGAGCTGGTGGGGGCGGTATGGAGATCAGGAAGCGGCTGGCCGCGGCCGCTGCGGCGGCGGTCGTCGTCGGCGGGATCGCGGTCGTGCAGTCCGGGGTCACCGGCACACCCTGGCCCTCCTCGTCCCCCGTCCGTGGCGGCTCCTCCGGCGACGGCCTGCCGGCGCCGGGCGAGGCGGGCGGGCCGCCGTCGGCGGGCAGCATGGCCGAGCCGACCAGCCCGAGCGCCGTGACCGGCCGGCCCGC
>CADCTP010000362.1 GCA_902805565.1 uncultured Mycobacteriales bacterium | reverse complement strand
TCGTCGCGCGGGCGGCGGTGCACCCGGGCTGTCCGGCGGGGTGCGGGCCCGGATCGGCGCTGGTGTCCGCCCTTGGCCGCGCCGTCCGCGCCGTCCCAGAGCCGCCCTGCGCGGTCATGGACCCGGCGACGCTCGCGACCTCGCCGGCGGCCGCGCTCGCGGACGGGGCGAGGGCGGCGTGATGGCGGCCCCGCGCGCCCCGACCCGACCGCGGGTGGGTATTTTCGGGAGCATGGCCGATCCGTCGTTCGACGTCGTGAGCAAGGTCGACCGGCAAGAGGTCGACAACGCGCTGAACCAGACCGCCAAGGAGCTGTCCCAGCGCTTCGACTTCCGGGGCACCAACGCCTCCATCAGCTGGTCCGGCGAGGAGGCGGTGACCCTCCAGGCCGACAGCGAGGAGCGGGTCAAGGCCGCGCTGGACGTCTTCAAGGAGAAGCTGATCAAGCGCGGGATCTCGATGAAGGCGCTGGACGCCGGGGACCCGCAGTCCTCCGGGAAGACGTACAAGCTCTCCGCCTCGATCAAGAACGGGATCGAGATGGACGAGGCCCGGGCGATCGCCAAGCGGATCCGCGACGAGGGGCCCAAGGGCGTGCAGGCGCAGATCCAGGGCGACCAGCTCCGGGTGAGCGCCAAGAAGAAGGACGACCTGCAGGCCGTCATCGCGATGCTGAAGGCCGCGGACCTCGACGTCCCCCTCCAGTTCACCAACTACCGCTAGGCGCGAGTACGGTCTCCGGGTCCGTCGAACCGAACGAGCGCGGAGGAATCAGGCTGTGAAGGGGATCGTCCTGGCCGGCGGGAGCGGCACGCGCCTGCACCCGATCACGCGCAGCGTCTCCAAGCAGCTGCTTCCCGTCTACGACAAGCCGATGGTCTACTACCCGCTCTCCGTGCTGATGCTGTCCGGGGTGCGGGAGATCCTGATCATCTCCACGCCGACCGACCTGCCGCAGTTCCGGCGGCTGCTCGGCGACGGCAGCGAGCTGGGCCTGACGCTGACGTACGCGGAGCAGCCGGAGCCCAACGGGCTGGCCGAGGCGTTCATCATCGGCGCCGACCACGTCGGCGACGACACCGCGGCGCTGGTGCTCGGCGACAACATCTTCCACGGCAACGACCTGGCCGAGCTGCTGCAGCGCGAGGTCAGCCGGCTGGACGGCTGCACGCTGTTCGGCTACCAGGTCCGCGACCCCGAGCGGTACGGCGTGGCCGAGGCCGACGCGAGCGGCCGGCTGCTGTCGATCGAGGAGAAGCCGGCGAAGCCGAAGTCCAACAAGGCCGTCACCGGGCTCTACTTCTACGACAACGAGGTGGTCGAGATCGCCGCCTCGCTGACGCCGTCGGCGCGCGGCGAGCTGGAGATCACCGACGTCAACCGGGCCTACCTGGACAAGGACAGGGCCCGCCTGGTCGACCTGGGCCGCGGCATGGCCTGGCTGGACACCGGCACGCACGACAGCCTGCTCGAGGCCGGGCAGTTCGTGCAGGTGCTGGAGCACCGGCAGGGCGTGCGGATCGCCTGCCTGGAGGAGATCGCGCTGCGGATGGGCTTCATCGACGCCACCCAGGCGTACGCGCTGGGTGAGGCGCTCGGGAAGTCCGGTTACGGTCAGTACATCATGGAGGTCGCCCGCGCGGTCGAGCTCGGCGGCTGACCCCGCGGCGCTTTACATCGTTGTAAACGCGCGGTACACAACCCTCCGGACCAACGGTCGGAGGTTTTACGTGGCACGTACGGCGAGGTCGGCAGCGGGCGCGCTGGCACTGCTGGTCGCCCTGACCGGCTGCGGCGCTGACGCGGGCGACGACGGGGGCGGGAGCGCCGGCACCCCGCCGGCCGGCCCCGGCCTCTCCCCGGGCAGCAGCCCCGGCCCCTCGGCGGGCGGCCCAGGGACCTTCACCAACCCGGTGTACGCGGAGAACTTCCCGGACCCGGGCGTCCTCCGGGTCGGCGACACCTACCACGTGTACGGCACCAACACCTCGGCGGAGAACGTCCCCACGATGACCTCCACCGACCTGGTCACCTGGGCGGACGGGCCGGATGCGCTGCCGGACGTCGGCACCTGGGCGGTCGGCGGCAACACCTGGGCGCCGGAGGTGCTGGCCGCCGGCGGGCGGTACCTCCTCTACTACACGGCCCGGTCCATCTCCACCGGCAAGCAGTGCATCGGCCGGGCGGTGGCGACCGCGCCGACCGGCCCGTTCGCCGACCCGGACCCGGGCCCGCTGGTCTGCGAGGCGGCCGAGGGCGGGTCGATCGACGCGAGCCCGTTCCGGGACACCGACGGCCGGCTCTACCTCTACTGGAAGAACGACGGCAACTGCTGCGCCAAGCCGGTCCGCCTGTACGGCCAGGCGCTGTCCGCGGACGGGATGCGGCTGACCGGCCGCCGGGCCACCCTGCTCACCAACACCAAGCCGTGGCAGGGCAACCTGGTCGAGGCGCCGCAGATGGTCCGGCGCGGGAAGACCCACGTGCTGTTCTACTCGGCGAACGCCTACGACACCGACCGGTACGCCATGGGCTACGCCGGCTGCCGGGGCGCGCTGGGCCCGTGCGCCGACGCCGGGGAGCCGGTGCTGCGCTCCAGCGACTCGGCCGCCGGCCCCGGCCACGGGTACGTGGTCACCACGCCCGAGGGCGGGACCTGGATCATCTACCACGCCTGGCAGCCCCAGACGATCGGCAGCGTGTCCCCGGGCCGGCAGCTGTGGCTGGACGAGGTGGAGTGGACGGGCGACCGGCCGGTGGTCCGCGGCCCCACCGCGGACCCGCAGCCGGCCCCCTGACCCGCCGGGGTCAGTAGCGGCCCTTGCGGGCGGCCATCTCCTCCAGCCGGCGCACCCGCTCCTCCATCGGGGGGTGGGTGGAGAACATCCGGGCCAGCCCGGTCGGCCGGAACGGGTTGGCGATCATCAGGTGGCTCTGCGCCACGATCCGGTCCTCCTGCCGCAGCGGGAGGGCCTCGGTGCCCGCGGCGAGCTTGCGCAGCGCGCTGGCCAGGGCCAGCGGGTCGCCGGTCAGCTCGGCGCCGGACGCGTCGGCCTGGTACTCGCGGCTGCGGCTGATCGCCAGCTGGATGATCGACGCCGCGATCGGGCCGAGGAACACCAGCAGCAGGCTGCCGAGCACCCCGCCGCCCTCCTCGTCGTCGCTGCGCCCGCCGAACAGCGACGCGAACATCGCCATGTGCGACAGGAACATGATCACGCTGGCCAGCGCGCCGGCCACCGAGGAGATGAGGATGTCGCGGTTGTAGACGTGGGAGAGCTCGTGGCCGAGCACGGCCCGGATCTCCCGGGGGGTCAGGATCTGCAGGATGCCGTCGGTGAAGCAGACGGCGGCGTTGCGCGGGTTGCGCCCGGTGGCGAAGGCGTTCGGCTGGTTGGTGGGGCTCACGTACAGCCGGGGCATCGGCTGCCGGGCCGCGGTCGCCAGCTCGCGCACCATCGCGTACATCTCCGGGGCCTCGGCCTCGCTGACCGGCCGCGCCCGCATCGCGCGCAGGGCCAGCTTGTCGGAGTTCCAGTACGCGTACGCGTTGGTGCCGAGCGCGAGCAGGAACCCGATGAACAGTCCACCGCGACCGAACAGGCTCCCGGCGCCGATGATGATCGCCGAGAGCAGTCCGAGCAGCGCGGCGGTCTTCAGCCCGTTGAACTGTCGCACTGGGGCCTCTCTTACTGGGGTTGCCGTACGCATCCCTCAACGCTCCCTTGCCGGGCTGCGTTCCCCCCTGTACGCCCGCTGAGGAGGCGCTATGCGTCGCTACGCGTCCAGTGGCTCCGGCGGCGGGACCGTCCACATCCAGTCCCGGAGCCGGTCCCGCTCGTGCGTCAGCTCGGCCAGGTCGCCGGTGGAGTACTCGTACTCCGGGGACCAGAACAGGGCGTCGAAGGGGCAGACCTCGACGCAGATCCCGCAGTACATGCAGAGCGAGAAGTCGATGGCGAACCGGTCGAGCACGTTGCGCTGCCGGGGCCGGCCGCCGGGTACCTCGACGGCCTCCTTGTGCGACTCGATGTAGACGCACCAGTCCGGGCACTCCCGGGCGCACAGCATGCAGACCGTGCAGTTCTCCTCCAGCAGGCCGATGGTGCCCCGGCTGCGGGTCGGCGGGGGCGCGGCCGGCGCGGCGCCGGCCGCGGCCAGCGCCACCGCGAGCGCCCGGTCCAGCG
>CADCTP010000361.1 GCA_902805565.1 uncultured Mycobacteriales bacterium | reverse complement strand
TGTCGGCCGCGGTCGCCGCCGTGGCCGCGCCCGGCGGCCGCTGGCCGCTGGCCGCGGTCGGCATCGTGGTCCTCGCCGGCCTGCTGGACAACCTCGACGGCGCGGTTGCCATCCTCTCCGGCCGCACCTCCCGGTGGGGCTACGTGCTCGACTCGCTCGCCGACCGGCTGTCGGACGCCGCCTACCTGCTGCCGCTGTGGTTCCTCGGCGCCCCCGGCCCGGCCTGCGTCGTGGGCGGCTCCCTGATGGTCCTGCAGGAGTACGCCCGGGCGCGGGCCGGCAACGCCGGCATGGGCGAGATCGGCGTCGTCACGATCTGGGAGCGCCCGACCCGGGTGATCCTGACCGCCTTCCTGCTGCTGGGCAGCGGCGTGCTGCCCGGGTCCGCCGACCTCGTCGCCACCGCCGGGGTCGCCGCCTGGATCGTGCTCGGGGCCGTCGGCCTCACCCAGTTGCTGCTGGTGGTCCGCCGCCGCCTCGCCTGACGGCCCCGCCCGCCGGGGCCGCCGGGACGGGGGAGCCGGTCAGCCGGAGGCGGCGCAGGAGGCGCCGGCGGCGGGCGGCTTGACCGAGATCAGGTACGTGTTGACCGCGGCGGTCACGCACGGCGTCTTCGGGTACGCGGTGTGCCCCTCGCCGCGCCAGGTCAGCAGCCGCCCCGAGGCCAGCGTCCGGGCCAGCACCTGCGCCGACGCGTACGGGGTCGCCGGGTCGTTGACCGTGCCGATCACCAGCAGCGGCGGCGCGCCGGCCGCCCGGACCGCGGGAACCGGCTGCCGCGGCACCGCCCACTGCTGGCAGGACAGCAGCCCGAGGGCCAGCGTCGAGCCGAACATCGGGTACTTCGTCCGCCACGCCGCCAGGGTCTTCTTCACCGTCGGCTCGGACACCTTCTCCTTGGTGTCCGCGCAGTTCACCGCGGTGTTCGCGTCGAGCAGGTTGCTGAACTCGCCGTTCGCGCCACGCTGGGAGTAGGCGTCGGCCAGGCTCAGCACGCCGTTGGAGATGCCGCCCTCGGCCTCCGCGATCGCCGACTCCAGCTCCGGCCAGGTGGCCCGGTCGTACAGCGCGGAGACCACCGCGAGCAGCACGTGCCCGGCGGTGGCCGTGCGGCCGCGGGCCCCCGGGATCGGCGCCTGCCGGGCCCGGGCCAGCACCCGCATGACCGTGCCGCGCGGGTCCGGCCCGATCAGGCAGGCCGCCAGCCGGGTCCGGCACTCCGCCGCGAACTGGTCGAACGCCTTCTCGAAGCCGGCCGCCTGGGTCTGCGCGCCCGCCACCTCGCCGGCCCGCGGGTCGACCGCGCCGTCCAGCACCAGCGCCCGCACCCGCTTCGGGAACAGCTGGGCGTACACCGAGCCGAGCCGGGTCCCGTACGAGTAGCCGAGGTAGGTCAGCTTCGGGTCGCCGACGGCCTGGCGGACCAGGTCCAGGTCCCGCGCGGTCGCCTCGGTGTTGTAGTGCCGCAGGTCCTCGCCGTACCGGCTGACGCAGGCCCGCGCGATCTCCCGGGCCACCCGGACCTGCTCCTGGTACGCCGCGGCGGTCCGCGCGTCCGGGTCGAGCGCGATCGCCCGCTCCTTCAGCGGGTCCGGGATGCAGTCGACCGGCGCGGACAGCCCCACCCCGCGCGGGTCGAACCCGACCACGTCGAACCGGCGCAGCAGGTCCGTGGGCAGGGTCAGCCCCAGCCCGATCGCGGCGTCCACCCCGGAGCCGCCCGGCCCGCCCGGGTTGACCACCAGCGAGCCGATCCGCTTCTGCTGGCCGGCCAGCCGGACCCGGACCAGGAAGACGTCGATCGCCTTGGTCGACGGCGACCGGTAGTCCAGCGGCACCCGGATCTTGCCGCAGCCGAACGCCAGCGGCCGGTCGCCGCCCTCGGCGTCCCGGATCTGCGGCGCGATCACCGAGGTGCAGTCGTCGAAGGTCAGCGGCGAGATGGTCGGCTGCGCGGGGGCCTGGGTGGTCGGCGCGGGCGCGCCGGGGATGGGGTCCCCGGCGTACCGGCCGTTGCCGTCCACGGCCGTCAGGCTGGTGCAGCCGGCCACGGCGAGTGCGGCCACGAGGAGGGGCAGCAGGCTGCGGCGCATTGGACGACCTTAGTTGACCCCTTTCGCCGACAGCAGGGCCGCCAGGTCGTAGCTGACCGGGACCTCCAGCTGCTCGTACGTGCAGGACGCGGGCTCCCGGTCGTCCCGCCACCGGACGAACTGCGTGGTGTGCCGGAACCGGGTCCCCTCCATGTGGTCGTAGCGGACCTCGACCACCCGCTCCGGGCGCAGCGGCTGCCAGGACAGGTCCTTCTTGGCGTTCCAGCGCGACTGCGCGCCCGGCATCCGGCCGTCGGCCTGCGCCTGCGCCTGCGCCTGCGCCCAGTCCCGCCACGGGTGGGTCTCCAGCGCGCCCTCCCGCCACGGCGCGAGCTCCTCGACCAGCTCCGCGCGGCGGGCCATCGGGAAGGACGCGACCACGCCGACGTGCTGCAGCGACCCGTCCGCGGCGTGCAGGCCGAGCAGCAGCGAGCCGAGCAGCGGCTTCTCCTCGGTGCTGGTCTTGTGCCAGCGGAACCCGGCGACCACGCAGTCGGCGGTGCGCTCGTGCTTGATCTTGAGCATGGCCCGCTTGTCCGGCTCGTACGGGCCGTCGACCGGCTTGGCGACCACCCCGTCCAGCCCCGCGCCCTCGAACGTGCCGAACCACTCCCGGGCCACCGCCGGGTCGTCGGTGACCGCCGTGCGGTGCACCGGCGCGGTGACCCCCGCCAGCACCTCGTCCAGCCGGGCCCGGCGCTCGCCCAGCGGGGTCTCCAGCAGCGACTCGTCGCCCAGCGCGAGCAGGTCGAAGATCACCAGGCTGGCCGGGGTCTGCTCGGCCAGCAGCGTCACCCGCGAGCTGGCCGGGTGGATGCGCTGCAGCAGCGCCTCGAAGTCCAGCCGGTCGCCGGCCGCGATGACGATCTCGGCGTCGACGACGATCCGCTCCGGCAGCTGCGCCCGGACCGCCTCCACCACCTCGGGGAAGTAGCGGGTCATCGGCCGCTCGTTGCGGCTGCCCAGCTCGATCTCGTCGCCGTCCCGGAAGACGATGCAGCGGAAGCCGTCCCACTTCGGCTCGTACAGGTAGCCGGGGCCGGCGGGGACCTCCTTCACCGACTTGGCCAGCATCGGCGCGACCGGGGGCATCACGGGCAGGTCCATCGGGTCATCCCCTCACCGCGTAGCGCAGGAACAGGTTGCCGTCCTCCTCGAGGACGTGCCGGAGGTCCAGGTGCGCCGCCGGGTGCGGGCTCCCGGCGACGATGCGGCCCGGGCCGGGACCGGCCAGCAGCGGCGACACGGTCAGCGCCAGCTCGTCGACCAGGCCGTCCGCGACCAGCGCGGCGAACAGGCTCGGGCCGCCCTCGCAGAGGATCCGGGTCAGCCCCCGCCCGCGCAGCGCGCCGATCCCGGCCGCCAGGTCGGGCACGGCCAGCACGTCGGCGGCCGAGCCGAGCTCCGCGCCCGGCTCCACGCCGCCGGTGGACAGCACGACCGTCCGGACCGGCGCGTCGATGAACAGGCTGGAGCTGAGGTCGAGCTCCAGACTGCGGGACACGATCGCGAACGTCGGCAGCTCGGCCAGGCCCAGCCGCCGCCGGCGCTCCCGGCGGCGCGGGCCGAACTCCGGATAGCCGTAGCCCTCGCCGCGGACCGTGCCCGCGGCCACCAGCACCACGTCGGCGAGATCGCGCAGCAGGCCGAACACCCGCTTGTCGGCCGGCCCGGACAGCCCGGCGGACTTCTCCTCCAGCGTCACCGCGCCGTCCGCGCTGGAGACGAAGTTGACCCGCAGCCGGCCCTCGCCGTGCGCGTACGCCGCCAGCAGGTCGTCGTCGGACAGGTCCTCGCGCGGGTCGGGCAGCAGCTGGCGCACCCGGCCATCCCACCACGCCGCTCACCCTGCCGGGTGACGGACACCCGGACCGGCCGTCCGGCCGGAGGCCCCCGCGGACGGTGCCGGGCTGGCAGCATGGGGCCGTGCCCGCTCCGGATCCACGGTTCGCCCTCGACCTGCACCGCCTGCTGGCCGCCGACCCGGCCCGCGGCTTCGCCTGGTCGCCGTACTCGGTGGCCTCCGCGCTGGGGATCGTCGCCGCCGGCGCCCGCGGCGCCACCCGGGCCGAGCTGGCCGCCGCCCTCGGCGACCTGGACGCCGCGGCCG
>CADCTP010000360.1 GCA_902805565.1 uncultured Mycobacteriales bacterium | reverse complement strand
CTTCCGGCCGGGCCGGGTGACGGCGCGGGTGCCGCCGACGGGACCGGCCGGCCCGCGGTGGAGCGGCCGTGACCGGGGCGGCGACCGCGGCCGACCGCCGGTCCTGGACCGCGGGGTCCCGGGCGGCGGACACCGCGCTGATCGCGGCCGTGGTGGTGGCCGGGTCGGTCAGCCGGCAGGCCGTCTACACCGCGTTCGGGGTGGCCCTGCTGGTCGCGTGCGTGGCCGTGCTGGCGGTGGCGGCCTGGCGGGGCGCGGCCCGCGGCAGCCCGTCCCGGCTGGGCGTCCTGGTCGCGCTGGCGCTGGCCCTGCTGGCCCAGGTGCTCAAGCCGCCGTACATGAACGTCGAGGACCGCACCGGAGCGCTGCGGGCCGGGGTCTACCTGGCGATGGCGGTCACCGCCGCGGCGGCGGCGCTGCTGCTGGTCCGGTCCCGGGCGCTCGCCGCGGGGCTGACCGCCGCCACCGGGGTGGCGTACGCGCTGGTCGTGGCCGGCGGGAAGCCGCTGATCGACGTCTGGCCGATCCTGCAGGGCGCGGCCCGCGGCGTGCTCGACGGGCGCAACCCGTACGAGATGACGTTCGTCGGGGTGCCGCCGGGCCAGGTCGACGACTGCTTCAACTACCTGCCCGGCACCTTCCTGGTGCCGCTGCCGGGGCGGCTGCTGTTCGGCGACGTCCGGTACGCCGAGGCCGCGGTCCTGCTGGCCGGGGTGGCCGCCCTGGTGTGGTTCGCGGTCCGGTCCGGCCGCACCGAGGCGGTCCCGCTGGCCGTGCTGGCCGGCGTGCTGCCCGGCTCGCTCTACGACGTCCAGCAGGCCTGGAACGAGACGGTGGTCTTCGGCGCGCTGGCCGCCGCCGGGGTGCTGGTCGCGGTGAAGAAGCCCTGGTGGGCCGCGGCCTGCCTGGCGGTGGCGCTGTGCACCAAGCAGCACGTGGTGCTGCTGCTGCCGCTGTGGGCGCTGTGGCCGGCCTTCGGCTGGCGGCGGGCGGTCGGCGCCGGCGCCGGCGCGGCCGCGGTGACCCTGCCGTTCTTCCTGTGGAACCCGGAGCGGTTCTGGCACTGCGTGGTCGACTTCTTCCTCGACCTGCCGGCCCGCCAGGACTCGCTGTCGGTGTGGCAGCTGGTGCCGGGGCCGCTGCGGACGGTCGCGCTGCTGGCGCTGGTCGCGGTGGCGTACGCGCTGGTGCTGCGCGGGGTGCCGCGGTCGCCGGCCGGGCTGCTGCTCGGCTCCGGGCTGGTGCTGGCGTTCTTCGCGCTGGCCAACAAGCAGAGCTTCCTCAACCAGTGGCTGCTCGCCGCGCAGCTGGTCGTGGCCGGGCTGACGCTGGCCGCGGCCGCGTACCGGCCGGTCCGCGACGTGCACCTGCCGGCCTGACCCGGGCCGGTGAGGATCGGCCGGGCGGTCCGGCCCCGCGCCGCCGGTCAGCCGCCGTTGACGGTCTGGACCTCGCGCACGGTGATCGGCACCGGCGGGCCGGCCATCGTCGCGCCGGGCAGCTGGCGGGTGACCGCGCCGCTGGCCGCCGCCGCCCAGACGGTCGAGGCGACGATCCCGAACTGCTGGCCGGGGGCGCCGCCGGAGGACCGCCGGTAGGTCAGCGCGCAGTCGGCGTCGCCCGGGTGGCCGGCGCCCGCGCAGTCCACCGGCGGGGCGCCGGTGGAGGCGAAGCGCGAGCCGACGCTGGTGGCGGTCACCGTGACCTGCATGGTCGGCACCGACGCGGTGACCGTGCGGGTCCCGACGGCGGCCGGGGCGACCCACACCCAGGTGTCCAGCCGGACCACGGTCTCCGGCCGTACGACCTGGGCGGTCGGCGTGGGCAGCGTCATGGCCCCCTGCGCGACCCGGAGCAGGAACTCCGGGTCGGCCGGGGCGTCGGCCTGCGGCGCCGGGGCGCCGTCGGGCACCAGGACTGGCGGGTTGTCGAAGAAGAAGTCGCGGAACTCGGGGATGCCGATGCCCTCGGCGTCGAAATCGCAGCGGCTGATGTACCACGTGCCCTGCTGGCCCCAGGCGCCCGCCTGGGCCCGCGCGATGGCGGCGTCGGTCGGGTAGTCGAAGTGGTCGAGCTTGTTGGCCTCGCCGGCCAGGACCTCGCGGGCGTTGCCGTTCGGGTAGTACTCCTCCTGCAGCGCCTGGAGCTCCTCCTGGCGGATGCCCTTCTCGTAGCCGCACGGCGACGGCACCGCGACCCGGCCGCCACCGCCGCCGCCGCCGACCGGGGGCACCCCGAGGTCGCCGCCGCGGCCGACGCCGTTGCCGCTGACCGAGACGTACGCCGTGTAGGTCCCGGTGGCCGGGCTGCCGGCGGACGGGCCGTCCGGGCCCTCGGCGGCCGCGGTCGCCGGTGCCGCGAGCAGCACGGCCACGGCGCCGGCCGCGACGGCCATCCCCCGCCGGCACAGGGTGCGGTTCGCGGCCCGGTTCATCGCCGGCATCCCGATCCCTCCGTCTCGAACCCGGCGAGCCGCCACCGGCCGCCGACCGACCGCAGGGTCGCCCGGACCCGGGTCGTCCCGGGGTCGCGCGGGAACAGCGCCCGGCCCGCGCGGTCGTACGTGCGGAACTCGCGCAGGTCCATGCAGTCCACGACGACCCCGGCCGCCAGGTCGGCCACCACGGGGGTGCCCAGCACGGTGCCCCGCTGGGTCCGCCCGTTCGCCGCCAGCTCGGTGGCCCGGGTGACGAACCGGGTCCGGGCCGGGTCCACCGTGGCCTCGGCCAGCGCCGCGGTCCGGCCGGTCCGGTACGCCTCGGTCAGCCCGGTCCAGAACGTCCGGTAGCCGGCCAGCAGCGCCTCGTCCGCCGGCGAGGGCCGGCCCGGGGTGAGCCGGACGACCGTGGCCGGGACGGCGGCGGCGGTGGCCGTCGGCGCGGCGGTCGAGCCGGTCGGGGCCGCGGCCGGCCCCTCGGGCAGCGCGGTCGGCGCGGCGTCCGAGGAGCACCCCGCGATGCCGACGGCGAGGGCCGCGGCGAGGGGGGCGAGGCGGGCGATTCTCCCGGACACGGGCGGATCCTACCTTCGGGACAGCCCACGCCTAACCACTGATTTCGCCGCCGGACCCGCCGTGACCGGACGGGCACCCGCGGTGCCGACGAGCGGCGGGACGAACCCGGGCCGGCCTTGTCATCCGTTCCGGCCCGCCGTGCGTCCTGGTCGTGTGACACCGAGCGAGAGGAGCAGTCGATGAGGCGATGGCGGGTCGCGCTGGCCGGGCTGGCGGCGATGGTGGGGGTCGGCGTGACGACCGCGGTGGCGCCGGTGGCGGCCTCGGCCGGCGCGGCGTGCGCGACGGGATGGGGGTCGCTGGCGGAGCAGTCGGCCCGGGCGAGCACGGGGCACCTGACGGACGTCCGGGCCGGCAGCCACGCGTGTTTCGACCGGCTGGTGCTGGACGTCGCCGGCCCGGCCGCCGGCTACCACGTCAGCTACGTCAGCCGGATCACCCAGGACGGCTCCGGGGCCGTGGTCCCGACCCGGGGCGGGGCGGCGCTGCAGGTGGTCGCCCGGGTGCCGGCGTACGACGGCGCGGGGCGGCCGACGTACCGGCCGGCGAACCGGGCGGAACTGGTGGGCGTCGCCGGCTGGCCGACGTTCCGGCAGGTCGTCTGGGCGGGCAGCTTCGAGGGCCACACCACGGTCGGGGTCGGGGTCCGGGCCCGGCTGCCGTTCCGGGTGTTCGCGCTGGCGGGGCCGGGCACGGGGTCCCGGCTGGTGATCGACGTCGCGCACCGCTGGTAGCAGGACCGACCGGGCCCCGGCCGATGCCGGGGCCCGGTTCTTTCCCCGAGTCTCTTGCGTTGCAAGAGTCTTGTAGTGCACGCTAGCCGCCATGGAGACCCCGCGGGCGCAGTGGCTGCGCGGCGTGCTGGACATGTGCCTGCTCGCCGTGGTCGACGCCGAGCCGGCCTACGGCTACGAGATGACCCGCCGGCTCGCCGACGCGGGGCTGGAGGTCGCCGGCGGCTCGATCTACCCGGCGCTCGGCCGGCTGCGCCGCGAGGGTCTGGTGGAGGTCTACGAGCAGCCCGGCGACGGCGGGCCCAACCGCACCTACTACCGCACCACCGGGACCGGCCGGGCCGCGCTGGCCGGCTGGACGGCGGCCTGGCAGGACTTCACCGCCGGCGTCGGGCGCACCCTGGCCGCCACCGGCGACCCGCCGGGCGGGGACGGCGGCCCGGCCGGGGGCGCCCTACCGGGCGGGC
>CADCTP010000359.1 GCA_902805565.1 uncultured Mycobacteriales bacterium | reverse complement strand
CAGAGCGCACCGGCCGCGTCCGGCGCCCCGGGCTCGTCCCGCAGGTCCACCCAGAGCAGGAACCCGGCCTCCGGCTCGGCGCTGGCCAGCGGCCGGGGCAGCGCGGCCAGCCCGGTCCGGGCGGTGCCGGCGAGCCGGCCCAGCCGGGCGACCCGGCGGTCCAGCCAGCGGTCGCCGTCGCGCAGCACGGCGGCCGCGGCGGCGTCGCCGAGCAGGCTGCCCTCGTACCAGCCCTGGTCGCCGAGCCGGCGGCGGACCCGGGTCCGCATGGCCGGGGTCGGCACCACCGCGAAGGAGAACGGCAGGCCGGACAGGTTGAACGCCTTGCCGACCGAGTGGACCACCACCCAGCGGTCGGAGCGGGCCACCCGGCCCCACGGCCGGTGCCGGTGCCCGGCGTGCACGAGGTCGCAGTGCACCTCGTCGCTCACCACCAGCAGGTCCTCCTCGGCCGCGACCCGGGCCAGGCCGGCCAGCTCGTCCTCCGTCCAGACCCGGCCCACCGGGTTGTGCGGGTTGCAGAGCAGCAGGGTGCCGGCCCGGGCGGCCCGGGCGGCCGACCGGACCGCCGCGGCGTCCAGGCGGTAGCGCAGCCCGGGACCGGGCGGCAGCGGCACCTCGACCAGCCGGACCCCGAGCCCGGCGACGACCTTGGTCAGCCCGGAGTAGACCGGCGAGGGCACCACCGCCGGCCGGTCGGCCTCGGCCAGCGCGGCCACGACCAGCGCGAGCGCCGGCTTCGGCCCGAACGGCAGCAGCAGCACGCTGTCCGGGTCGACCGCCCAGTCGTGCCGGCGGGCGTACCAGTCGGCGACGGTGGTCCGCAGGCCGTCCAGCGCCGCGGTGTAGCGCAGCGGGCCGGCGTCGACCAGCCGGTGCAGCGCGGCGGCGGCGGCCGGCGGGCCGGGCAGGTCCTGGTCGGCGATGTCCAGTCCGAGCGGCGGCAGCGGCGCGCCCGGCGGGAACCCGCTCCACCGCACCGGCGGGCCGACCCGCACCGGGCCGCGTCCGGGCACCGCTACAGCGGCCGGAACGACAGCGCCCGGCGCACCCGGCCGAGGGTGTCCGCGGTCAGCTCCCGGGCCTGCTTCTCACCCGCCGCCAACAGGTCCGCCACCGAGTCCGCGGGCGCCCGCAGCCGCTCCCGCACCGGCCCGAGGACCTGCTCGACCGCGGCGTGCACGGCGGTGCGGGCGTCGGCCTCGGACACCTGCCCGGAGCGCAGGCCGGCGGCCAGCCGGGCGCCCTGCTGCTCGTCGGCGAGCGCGGCGACGTACTCGGCCGGGACGCACCGGTCGTCCGCGCCCCAGATCACCATCCGCCCGACGGCCGCTTCCACGTCCTCCTCGGAGGCGGCCAGGTCGATGGCGTTGCCGAGGCTCTTGCTCATCTTCTCCCGGCCGTCCAGGCCGATGAGGTTGGCGCCGGCGGTGGCCGGCTCGGGCCGGGCCAGCCGCAGCCCCCACTCGGTGTCGAGCCGGTCGACGATGTCCTGGCAGACCGTGACGTGGTGGACGTTGTGCTCGCCGACGGCGACGGACGTGGCGGCCATCCCGATGACGTCGGCGCACTCCAGCACCGGGTAGCCGAGCAGGCCGAGGGAGGCGGCCGGCCCGGCCGACCGGCTCATCGCCGCGAACGACGGCTGCTCCAGCAGCCCCGCGTACGGCACCAGGCTCTGCACGATGGCGTAGAGCTGGCCCTGCTCGACCACCCCGGACTGCAGGTAGAAGCCGCACCGCCGCGGGTCGAGGCCGGCGGCCACGCACTCCCGGACCAGCCGCTCCACCCGGCCGGGGACCAGGTCGGTCGCGGCCCGGTTGGCGTTGGTGGTGAACATGTGCAGGTCGGCGAGGACGAAGAACGCCTCGTCCACCACGTCGAGCTGCCGCAGGAACGGCTTGATCGTGCCGAGGTAGTGGCCGATGTGCAGGCCCCCGGTGGGGCGGGCGCCGGCCAGCAGTCGGGTGGTCACCTCAGACCGCCCCGGCCGGCGCGGCCGCGCGGGCCTCGACCCGCAGCGCGTCCCCGGGACCGACCCCGAACCGCAGCACGCCGGAGCCGCGCACCTCGCCCACCTCGTGCAGGTCGAACGAGCTGCCCGGGTAGACGACCCAGGTGCCGTCCTCGTGCTCCATCATCCGCCGGCCGTAGACGGCGTCGATCCGCCGGCCGTCCGGCAGTGTGACCACCAGCGGCTGGCCGATCTCGAAGCGGGCCCGCAGCGGCAGCTTGGCGTTGCCGAAGTTGTCCACGTGCACCACGACGCCGTCGCCGGGCATCGTCCGGCGGATGCGCTCGGCCGGGAACGGGTTCCCCAGCTCGGACATCGCGCAGCCGGCGGCGAGCCGGCCGACCGCCGGCGCGTGCACGAACTTGCCGCCGAACGGCACGAAGCCGGGGTCGTGCAGCTCGTAGCACTCCTCCACGCCGAGGTCCTCGACCAGCCAGCCGGCGGCGCCGGTGTTGGTGCCCTCGAACAGCACGCCGGTCTTGGTCCGGCCGACGATCCGCTCGGTGCGCTCCCGGATGCTGTTCATGATGAACATCAGCAGCGTGCCGGTCGGGTACGCCTCCGCCATCAGCCGCAGGGTGAAGCCGGCGTTGAGGACGGAGAACGGGGTCACCGGCGCGAGCGGCTCGATGTGCAGCGGCCGGCCCGGCGCGTACTCGTGGGCGCTGCGCAGGATCGACCCGCGCATCTCGGCGAAGGCGATGTCCGTGCAGTCGGACACGATGACGATGCGGTCCACCATGTCAGGCGTCCCTCCCGGGATGTTCGGCGACCAGCAGCACGTGCCGCGGGTCGATGGTCAGCTGGTCGAGCACCCGGTAGCCGTGCCGGCCGACCAGCGCGGCCAGCTCCTCGCGGCTGCGCTCCCGCCCGCCGCACATGAGCCAGGTGTTCAGGTCGGACAGGGCGAAGTCCGCCAGCGCCCCCGGGTCGGCGGCGCCCCCGGCGGGCAGGGTCTTCTCGAAGACGGCCAGCCGGCTGCCCGGCCGGGCCGCCGCGGCGCAGCGGGCCAGGATCCGGTCGGCGTCCCGGTCGCCCCAGTCGTGCAGCACCCGGGACAGCAGGTGGAGGTCGTGCCCGGCCGGCACCGCCTGGAAGAAGTCGCCGGCCACGAAGTCCCAGCCGCCGTCCGGGCAGCGGGCGCCGAGGTACCGGCGCAGCCCCGGCTCGGCGTACGGCCGGTCCAGGACCGTGACCTCCAGCTTCGGTTCGCGGGCCAGCAGCGCCGCGGCCACCGGGCCGCTGCCGCCGCCGACGTCGAGCACCGAGGTGCCCGGCGGCAGGTCGAGCGCGGCCGCGATCGCCCCGGCGTAACGCTCGGCCGCCCGCACCATCTGGGCCTCGAACCGGTCCAGCGCGACCCGGTCGTCGGCGAACACCGCGAACGGGTTGTCCGGCGAGTCCGCGGACAGCCGGTCACCGTCGGCCAGCGCGGTGCCCAGCGTGCTCCAGGCCGGCCAGCCGTGCTCGGCGCAGAAGTCCGCCACCGGCGCCAGCGAGCGCGGGTGGTCCCGGCGCAGCAGCCCGCCGGCCCCGGTCAGCGCGGCGGCGTCCCCGGTGAGCAGGTCCGGACGCAGCTCGACCACGCCCAGGGTGGCCAGCGCGCGCAGGAACCGCCGCAGCATTTCCGGGTCCAGCCCCAGCTCGGCGGCCAGCGGCCGGACCGGGACCGCCCGGTCGGTGGACAGCCGTTCCACCACGCCGAGGCGCACGGCCTCCATGAGCAGCCGGGACCGCGCGTACGACTCCAGCACGGCCTTGAGTTCCTCGCCGTCAGCGTCCGGCACCGACGCCTCCTCCCACCAGCTCGGCGGCCGTCCCCGGCCGCACGGAGTCCCGCAGCCGCGGGTGCCGCAGCAGCGCCACCAGCACGGCCGCCTCGTCCGGGTCCGGCCCGGCGGCCGGCAGCCGCCCCAGGTCGGCCAGCACCCGCTGCCACCAGCGGACCCGGGCGGTCCGCAGGTCGACCCCGGGCGGCTGGGCGCCCGTGCCGGCACCGGCCCAGGTCCCCTCGTCGTCGGTGACCCGGCAGTCCAGCGCGGCCAGCTGGGCCAGCAGGTCGTCCGCACCGCGGACCACCCGGCGGCGGGCGGCGGCCAGCTCGGCCGGGTCCCGGTCGGCCAGCCGGTCCGGCCAGTCCGGCCCGGCCGCCCGGCGCAGGACCACCAGCTCGAACAGCAGCGCCGCGATGTGCGGGCCGAGGTGGCCGGTGGCG
>CADCTP010000358.1 GCA_902805565.1 uncultured Mycobacteriales bacterium | reverse complement strand
CGCCGGCGGCCCGGTCGATCCGGCCGGCCGCCCGGTGGGCGCGGGCCGCCCGGGCGAGCCGCTCGGCGCGCGCCGCGTCCAGCCGGTCCTCGGCGAGGAGCAGCCGGTACCCGCCCGGGCAGGTGCTCACCGAGCCGGCTCCCGGCTGCTCCGCCAGCCGGCGGCGGAGGCCGGCGACGTGCGCCTGCAGGGCGTTGCGGGCGGTGGCCGGGGGTGCGTCGGCCCAGATCCCGTCGATCAGGGTGTCCACGGTGACGACCTGGTTGGCGTGCACCAGCAGGATCGCCAGCAGCGTCCGCTGTCGCCGGGACCGCAGCGGCAGCACATGGCCGGCCCGGCGTACCTCCACCGGGCCGAGGATCCCGAACTCCACCGCGCGCTCCCGACTCATCAGTGATCTGTCAGCGCCCGGGGTCAGCCTCGCACGACCCCACCCCTCCGGAGGTACGCGATGCGCCGACTGATTCCCGTTCCCGTCCTGATCGCCCTCCTGGCCGTGCCCGCGCCGCCGGCGTCCGCGGCTCCGGGCCAGCCCCCGCCGACCCGGGTCAGCGGCGCCTCGCCGCTGGAGCCCGGCTGCGGCGGCAGCCCCCGGACCGGCACCGTGTACCCGGACTCCGAGGTCGGCCCGTCCGTCGCCGTCGACCCGCGCCGGCCGCACCGGCGCGCCGTGACCTGGATGCAGGACCGGTGGGACAGCAGCTCGGCCGACGCGGCGCCGACCGCGTACACCCGCGACGGCGGCCGCAGCTGGGCCCGGTCGGTCCCGCCGGCGTTCACCCGCTGCACCGGCGGGACCTACCAGCGGACGTCGAACCCGCAGCTCAGCGCCGGACCGGACGGCCGGATGTACCTGGCCGCGTACGCCACCGACGACGTCACCCTGCCGAGGACCGCCATGCTGGTCAGCACGTCCACCGACGGCGGCCGTACCTGGGGACGGGTGGCGACACTGGTCGCCGACGAGGACCTGCAGGTCGACTACGACCGGCACAGCGTCGTGGCCGACCCGCACCGCCCCGGCCACGCCACCGTGGTGTGGACGGAGCAGGTCTTCACCCCGGACTTCAGCACCTTCGACGGCCGTACGTTCCTCGCCCGCACGACCGACGGCGGCCGCACCTGGAGCCGGCCCCGGCTGATGCTGGACCTGCCGGGCGCGGACGTCACCTCGTTCGCGGTCGAGATCGTGCACCTGCCGGGCGGCCGCCTGGTGGCCGGCATGACGATCATCGAGGGCGAGCGGTACTCGGCCGCCGCCATGACCTCCGCGGACGGTGGGCGCACCTGGTCGGCGCCCGCGGTCATCGCGCCCATCGACCTGGCCGAGGTGACCGACCCCCGGGACGGTGCCGCCGTCCGGCACGGAGACTTCCGGGTCGACGTCGCCGCCGACCCGCGGCCGGGCCGCCGGACGGTGCACGCGGTGTGGACCGACGACCGGACCGGCGCGGCGCGGGTGCTGCACAGCCGCTCGACCGACGGCGGCCGCACCTGGAGCCGCCCGCGCCGGGTCAGCGCCGTCCCGGACGCGGACGCGTTCACCCCGGCCGTCGCGGTGAACGCGGGCGGCACCGTCGGGGTGACGTACGTCGACCTGTCCGCCGACACCGTCGCCTCACCGACCCTGGACGCCGACCACTGGTTCACCTCGTCGGCCGACGGCGGGCGGACCTGGGCGGCCAGGACCCGGCTCACCCCGGACCCGTTCGACCTGCGGCGGGCGCCGGTCGCCTTCGGCTACTTCCTCGGGGACGCCATGGGCCTGGCCACCGCGGGCCGCCGCTTCGTCCCCGCCTTCGCCGCGACGGGCCCGGCCGCGACCGGCCCCACCGACGTGTTCGTCGGCGAGGTGCGGCGGTCCTAGCCCCGGCTGGTCACCGCCTTGGCGGGAAAGCCCCTGTCGGTAGGGGATCCGAGCGTGCTCGTGATCCCCTACCGGACGGCACTGCCCGGATGCGGACCGGGTCAGCGGCCCAGGATGCCGTCGATCTCGGCCAGCTGCTCAGGGCGGAGCGGTCCGCGGGCGAGCGCGCCGCAGTTCTCCTCCACCTGCGCGACGGTCTTGAACCCGGGGATGGGGACCGTGCGCGGGCTGCGGGCCCAGATCCACGCCAGCGCGCCCTGGGCCAGGGTGCGGCCGTCGCTGGTGAGCACCTCCCGGATGGCCGCGAGCCGGCCGAGCCACTCCGGGGTCGGCCGCCCGTCCCGGAACCCGGGGTGCCAGTTCGCCCCGTGCCGGACGTCGTCCGGGGCGAACGAGCTGGCCGGGCCGAACTTGCCGGTCAGCAGGCCCATGCCCAGCGGCGCCCGGACGATGCTGCCGAGGTCGAGCGCGTCGCAGACCGCCAGCAGGTCGTCGGCGGGGTAGAGCACGCTCAGCTCCTGCTCGACGACCCCGCAGTGCGGCGCGTCGGAGAAGGCGCGGACGGGGTCGACCAGGTCGGTGCTCCAGCCGTACGTCCGGATCTTGCCCTGGCCGACCAGGGCCTCCAGCACCTCCCGGGCCTCGAACGCCCGGTCGAGGTTCAGCCCGCCGACGTGCAGGAGGTAGACGTCCAGCCGGTCGGTGCCGAGCCGGTCGAGGCTGCGCTCGACGTCCGCGGGCAGCCGCTTCGCGACGTCGCCGTCGGTCTCGGTGCCGTCGTACGCGGTGACCTCCCGGCGGGCCTCGTCCACGTCGTAGCCGAACTTGGTGGCCACGACGACCTCGTCCCGGCGCCCGCGCAGGGCCCGGCCCAGCAGCCGCTCGCTGTGCCCGGCGCCGTAGTTCGCGGCCGTGTCGACGAACGTGACCCCGAGGTCGAGGCCGCGCCGGATCGCCCGCAGCGACTCGTCGTCGTCCACGGCGCTCCAGCCGGCCGGCGTCCCGTTGAAGGTCCACGGCCCGCCGATCGCCCAGCACCCCAGGCCGAGCGCGCTGACCTCGATGCCGGAGCGGCCGAGCGTACGGGGAGATGCGTCAGTCATGGCCGCCACGCTAGGGAGGCGGCGGCCCCATCGGTAGGGCCAGGAACCGGTTGTTCCGGTAGGTCCACCCACCGGCCGGCCCTAGGCTTCCCGCGATGCGGATCCCCCTCGACCGGCACAGCGGCGTGCCCGTCTACCAGCAGGTCGCCCGCTGGCTGCGGCAGGACATCGAGTCCGGCGCGCTGCCCGCGCGGACGCGGCTGCCGGCGACCCGGGCGCTCGCCGAGCAGCTGGGGATCAGCCGGATCACCGTGGTCAACGCGTACGCGGAGCTGGAGGACCGCGGGCTCGTCGTCGCCAGCGAGGGCAGCGGGACGTACGTCTCGGAGCGGGCCGTGCGGCCGGACCATGCCGGCCGGGCGGTCGAGCCCAGCTGGCCGGTGTGGCAGCGGGAGCTCGGCGCCGGCCGGCCCACCACCGGGCCGGATCCGCTGCTCCCGGGCACCCTGGCCTTCACCGGCGCCGGCGACCCCCGCCTCTACCCGGTCGCCGCGCTGTCCCGCACCATCCGGGAGGTCCTGCGCTCCGACGGGCCCGCCGCGCTCGAGTACGGCCGGCTCGCCACCGGCCACGAACCGCTGCGGGAGACCATCGTGGAGGTGCTGGCCAGCCAGGGCCTGCGCACCTCGGCCGCCCAGGTGCTCGTCACCACCGGGTCGCAGCAGGCCCTTGCGCTGGCCTGCCAGGTCCTGCTCCGGCCGGGGGACGCGGTGGTGGTGGAGGAGCCCACGTACAACCTGGCGCTGGACCTGTTCCGGGCCCGGGGGCAGCGGGTCGTCACCGTGCCGGTGGACGCCGCCGGCATGCGGGTGGAGCTGCTGGAGCCGGTGCTGCAGACCCACCACCCGAAGCTCGTCTACACCATCCCGAACTTCCAGAACCCGAGCGGGGCCAGCATGAGCGGGCCCCGCCGGGCCCGGCTGCTCGCGCTGGCCGACCGCTACAACGTGCCGATCGTGGAGGACGACTACGTGGGCGACCTGCGCTACGAGGGCCGCTCCCCGCCGGCGGTGAAGGCCCTGGACTCCGCCGGCCAGGTCATCTACCTCGGGACCTTCTCGAAGCTGCTGATGCCCGGGCTGCGGGTCGGCTACCTCGTCGCCGACGGCCCGGTCTACGACCGGCTGGCCGAGCACAAGCGGGTCCAGGACCTCAGCACGGCGCCGCTGATGCAGCGCGTGCTCGACCGGTACGTCACCGTCGGCCGCTACCAGGCCCACCTGCGCCGCACCGTCCGGCACTACCGCCGGCGCCGGGACGTACTGATGGCCGCGCTGGCCGACCAGCTGCCGGAGGTGTCGGCCCCGACGCCGAAGGGCGGCCTGTTCGCCTGGGTGACGCTGCCGGACGGGCTCTCCTCGCAGGTGCTGCGGGCGCACGCCCGGGAGGAGGCCGTCGACTTCGCCCCGGGCGGCTGGTTCTTCCCGGAGCCGGCCGCGGGGGACCGGTTCCTCCGGCTGAACTTCTGCACCCTCACCCCGGACGAGATCGTCGAGGGCGTACGCCGGCTGCGCGTCGCGCTGGACCGCTGCTCCGGCGGGTGACCGGACCAGCATGCGGATCGGCGGCATCCCGGTACTCTCGAACACAGGAAATCGGTTTCGTCTGACGGGATCCGGCATGGCGGGCACGAGCACGGTCGGCGACGCGGTCACAGCACCACCGGCGGACGAGGGGCGGTTCCGCGCCCTGCGCCGCTACAACCTCATCGCCGCTGTCGTCCACGCGGTCCAGGCCGCGCTGGTGCTCGCCCTGGCCAGCGACTTCAGCCTGCCGGTGACGGCGAACTACCTGGCCGGCCCGCCGGGGAGCGACTCGTTCGAGCGGGTGGCGCTGTTCGACATCCCGACCGGAGCGGCCGTGGCCGGCTTCCTCGGCCTGTCCGCGGTGGCGCACCTGGTCGTGGTGTCGCCGACCTTCTTCGGTCGCTACCGGGCGGGGCTGCTGGACAACCGCAACTACTTCCGCTGGGTCGAGTACGCGCTGTCCAGCTCGCTGATGATCGTGCTCATCGCCCAGCTCACCGGGATCTCCGACGTGGCCGCGCTGATCGCGATCTTCGGGGTGAACGCCTCGATGATCCTGTTCGGCTGGCTGCAGGAGAAGTACCACCAGCCCGGCGACGGCGGCTGGCTGCCGTTCGTCTTCGGCTGCCTGGCCGGGATCGTGCCGTGGCTGTGCGTCGTGCTCTACATCCTCGGCCCCGGCGCCGACAGCGGCGAGGAGCCGCCGGCGTTCGTGTACGCGATCATCGTGTCGCTGTTCCTGCTGTTCAACGTCTTCGCCGTCAACCAGTGGCTGCAGTACCGCCGGGTCGGCCGGTGGGCCGACTACCTGGTCGGCGAGCGCGCGTACATCACCCTGAGCCTGGTGGCGAAGTCGGCGCTGGCCTGGCAGGTGTTCGGCGGCACGCTCGCCGGGTGACGCGCCCATCTCATCGGCGTCAGGCGACCAGCAGCGTGGGCGCTGGTCAGAGCGGAGGCTCCGGGATTCGAACCCGGGATGGGCTTTAAGACCCAAACCGCATTAGCAGTGCGGCGCCATAGACCGAACTAGGCGAAGCCTCCTGGCGGCCGCGGACGGCGCCGAGTGTGGAGTGTACCGGCCGCCGGGCAGCGGGTGGTACGCGGTCCGTGCCGTCCGGGGGCGGCCGGACACCCGGGCGATCAGGGCATTTTTGCGTCTCCGCGCGACCGATCGGGTGCACAGTGTCGCAAGCCCGGTTCGACTGCGACAAGGTCGTACACCTAGGGTGTCCCTGTGACTGCGGGACGGGGGTCCGTGCCTGCCTACCAGGTGCTGGCGGATGCGCTGCGTGCCCGGATACTCACCGGGGAGCTGCAGCCGGGCGCGAAACTACCGATAGAGCCGGAGCTGTCCCAGCAGTACGGCGTCTCCCGGTCGACGGTGCGCGAGGCGCTGCGGGTGCTGGCGAGCCAGAACCTGATCACCACCACTCGCGGGGTGTCCGGCGGGTCGTTCGTGGCGCATCCGAATCCGGACCAGATCAGCGGCTACCTGGAGGCGTCGTTCCGGCTGCTGGCCCAGGCGGACAACCTGTCGATCGCGGATCTGGCGGACGCGCGGGACATGCTGGAGGTCCCGGCGGCCGGGTTGGCGGCCATGCGGCGGTCGGAGGTCCAGCTCGAGGAGCTGCGGGCCACGCTGTTCGTGCCGGCCCGGACGGCGCCGGAGCGGGCGATCGAGCTGAACAAGACCTTCCACTCCGTGCTGATGCGCTCGACCGGCAGTCCGCTGGTGGAGGTGCTGACCCGGCCGGTGTTCGAGGTCATCTACGACTACGTCGTGCACTACGACGCACCGGACAACTTCTGGTCGGCGATGGAGGGCGACCACGACGAGATCTTCGCGGCGATCGCGGCCCGGGACGCGGTGAGCGCGCGGGAGGCCACCCGGGAGCACCTCAGGAAGCTGCGCCCGGCCTGCCGCTGACGCCGGCCATGATGTCCGCGGCCACCTCCAGGTACGCCTGTCGGGCCGGTGCGGAGAGCTTGCGGAGCAGGATCCGCCCGCCGGGCTGCAGGGCGGCGTCGAACGGGATCTCGTGCACCGCCCGCGACCGCCGGGCCAGGTCGGCCTTGAGGTCGCGGACGTAGCCGGAGCGGCGGCGGCGGGCCGGGGAGAGGTTGTTGACCACGACGATGCTGCGCTCGACCAGCGGGGCGTACCCGCGGGCGGCGAGCCAGTCGAGCGCGGCGCCGGCGCTCTGGGCGGCGTCCCAGGTGGCGGCGCTGGCCACCACGAGCTGGTCGCACACGCTGAGCGCCGCGGGCAGGAACGGCTGCTGCAGGCCGGCGCCGACGTCGGTCACGATGAGGTTGCCGACGTACTCCAGCAGCCGCAGCGTCTGGACGTACTCCTCCTCGGTGAGCATGCCGGAGACCAGCGACTGCGGGTCGCTGCCGACCACCAGGAGCCCGGACGGCGACGCGGCCAGCTGGGCCAGCACGCCGTGCTCGGAGACCGCGTGCCGGCCGCGGGCGGCGAGGTCGCGGACGCTCTGCCGGGGCACCACGGACAGCCGGGCGGCCAGCGTGCCCCAGTCGGAGGAGGCGTCGAGGGCGACGACCTTGTCCCGCCGGACGCCGGCGAGCATCGACCCGGTGACGGCGACCGTGGTGGTCTTGCCGACGCCGCCCTTGATGCTGAGCACGACCACCCGGCGGGTGCCGGTCAGCGGCACGCCGACCTGGCGGACCAGCTCGCGCTCGCGGGAGCCGCGGCCCAGGCCGAGGCTGAGCGCCCCGGAGCCGGCGGGCGGGCCTTCCACCACGGGGGGCTGGTAGGCCGGCGGCACGGCGGGCCGCCCTGGCGGTGCGGGCGGTGCGGCGGCACGGATCGCCGGATCGGGACCCTGGGCGGCGTCCCACCACGGCGTGCGGGCGGACGAGCCGGTCTCGGTCACGTGCGAAGGCCTCCTGCGGGTCGGTGGAGCCCCATGGTCGCACGGCGGCCCCCCGCCCCGACGTGGAGTGGAGGGCCGCCGGGGCCTCAGCTCAGGCTGGCTGCCGGTGCGCCGGTCCGGCTCGACCACCCGGTCCGCCCGGCGGCCGAACGCGGCCAGGGCCTGGCCGACCATCTCCGGGTGCTGCCCGCTGGCCACCAGGCAGGGCCTCAGCAGTCCGGCGGCGTCATCCGGTCCGCGACCGGGGCCAGCTTGATCGCTTCGGCGCCGGGGACTGGTCCGGGCACGACGTCTACCTCAGCGGGCCGCCGGCGATGGTGCGGGTGAGCGTCGACAGCCTGCGCCGGCACGGCGTGCCGCTGGACCGGATGCACCACGACCCGATCACCGACGGGCGGTGAGACCGGCCGGCTCCGGGTCGGCCAGCAGCTCGGCCAGGCTCATGTCCATGGCCGCCGCCAGCCGCCGGAGCCGGACCGCGTCCAACCCCTGCGCGCCCCGCTCGATCGCCGAGACGAAGTTGCGGGTGACGCCGGCGGCGGCCGCCAGCTCGTCCTGCGACCGCTCGTGCAGCACCCGCCACACCCGGATCCGCTTCCCCACCACACGCCGGTACGCCGCATCGCTCATGATGACAGCTTAGTGTCTTTCGACGTCGTGATGCATCATCGGCGCCCGGACCGGGCCGGCCCGACTCAGCCGGTGCGGCCGGTGGTGGAGATGCCCTGGACGAAGTAGCGCTGGGCGATCAGGAAGACGATCAGCATCGGCACGGTCGCGATCACGCTGGCGGCCAGCACCACCTCCCACTGGCTCTCGCCGCCCTTGCCGAACTGGTCGAGCACCGCCTTGAGCCCGCGCGGCAGCGTGTAGAGCTCCGGGTCCTGCAGGTAGATCAGCGGCTTGACCAGGTCGGTCCAGCTCGACCGCAGCTCGAAGACGAAGGTGATGATCAGCGCCGGCTTGGACAGCGGCAGCGCGATCCGCCAGAACAGCCCGGCGTAGCCGAGCCCGTCCACCCGGGCGGCCTCGAACACGTCCCGCGGCAGGCCGAGGAAGAACTGCCGCAGCAGGAAGATGTAGAACGCCGAGCCGAACAGGTTGCCCGCCCACAGCGGCACCTGCGAGCCGACCAGACCGGTGGCGTTCCACACCAGGTAGACCGGGACCATCGTGACCACGCCGGGCAGCATCATCGAGCCGAGCACCAGCCCGAACAGCACGCCCCGCCCGGGGAAGCGGAAGTAGGCGAAGCCGAAGGCGACCAGCGCCGAGCTGATCGTCACCGCGGTCGCCGCGGCCAGCCCGACCACCACGGTGTTCAACAGCCACGTCCAGATCGGCGCGGCCTCCCACACGTCGACGAAGTTGCGCGGCACCAGCTCCGACGGGATCAGCTTGTTGTCGAAGACCTGGGCCCGCGGCTTCAGCGAGGCCGACACCAGCCACAGGAACGGGTACGTGAACAGGATCGCGGCCACCGCCAGCCCGGTGGCGGCGGCGATCCGCCCGCCCCGGCTGGCCCGCCGTACGTGCCGGGGGCCGGCGTCCGGCTGCGGGGTCTCCTCGGCCGTGCCGGCCCGCCGGGCCGCGGCCACCGATACGGCCATTACTCCCCCTCGTAGTAGACGAAGCGGCGGGAAACCCGCACCTGGATGAGCGTGATGACCAGCACGATGAGGAACAGCAGCCACGCCATCGCCGACGCGTAACCCATGTGCAGGAACTGGAACGCCTGCTGGAAGAGGTAGACGACGTAGAACAGCGCGGCGTCGCCGGAGGACGAGCGGGTGGTCTCGTTGCCGAAGAACATCGTGTAGACCTCGGTGAACATCTGCAGCGAGCCGATGGTGTTCACGATGAGGACGAAGAACAGCGACGGGCTGATCATCGGCAGGGTGATGTACCGGAAGAGGCGCCAGCCGGACGCGCCGTCGACGGTGGCCGCCTCGTACAGCTGCTCCGGGACCTCGCGCAGCGCGGCCAGGAAGATCACCACGCTGGCCCCGACCGTCCACAGGCTCATCAGCACGATGCCGGGCTTGATCCAGCCGGGATCGGTCGTCCACTGGGGACCCTGGATGCCGACCACGCCGAGCGCGGCGTTGACCAGGCCGGTCTGGCCGTTGAGCAGCAGCAGGAACAGCGCGCCGATGGCGACCGGCGGGGTCATCACCGGCAGGTAGATGACGGTCCGGAAGAAGGCCGACCCGCGGGAGAGCCGGATCAGCAGCATCGCCAGGGCGAGGGAGATCGCCATCGACAGCGGCACGTGCAGCACCGTGTAGAAGACGGTGTTGCCGAGGCTGCGGTAGACGTCCGGGTCGCTGACCAGCTCGCGGTAGTTCGCCAGCCCGACGAACTCCGGCGCCGTCAGGATGTCGTAGTCGGTGAACGACAGCACCAGGCTGGCCAGCATCGGGCCGGCGGTCAGCACCAGGAAGCCGATGATCCACGGCGCCAGGAACAGGTACGCCGAGCGCGTCTCGCCCCGGCGCCACGGGCTGATCCGCCGGGAGCGGCCCGCCGGCGCGCCCGCCCGGGCCGCCGCCGCGGTGTCCACAGTGGCCATCCCGTCACCCCTCCGCGTTCGTACGGTCGATGGCCGCCTGGGCCTGGGGTTGCGCCTCACCGAGCGCGGCCGCCGGGTCGTCGCCGTCCAGCAGCACCCGGTTGGCCGCGGCCTGCCACTCGGTCTTCACCTCGGCGCCGGCCGGTGACGGCGGCGTGGCGAACGCCTTGTCCTGCAGGGAGAGCACCACCTGGACCGCGTCGTCGACCCACTTGGTCCCGCTGGGCCGGTAGACCTCCTCGAAGATCCGCCGGTCGGCGACCTTGTTGGCGGTGTAGAGCCCGGTGAACGGGAGCTTCTCCGCGGCGCGGGCCTCGGCCCGGACCTTCGCCGCCGCCACCCAGGTGTCCGCGGCGGTCATCGTGGCGATGAAGTCGCAGGCCTGGTCGGCGTGCTTGGCGCCCTTCGGGATCGCCCAGGCGCTGCCGCCGGCCCAGGAGATCGGGTTGCCCTGCCGGTCCTCGAAGGCCCGGACGGTGATCGGCGCGTTCGGCGAGACCTCGGCCAGCACGTTGAGGTACCAGTTCTCCATCGGCATGATGCCGACCTGGTCGGTGGCGAACTCGTTCTTCTCGCCGAAGAAGTCCCACGAGTCGTTGAACGACTTGACCGTGGGGTAGCCGCCGACCTTGTCGTACACGGATTTGGCGTAGGCCAGCGCGTCCCGGGCCGGGGCCGAGTCCAGCCCCACGGTCCTCCCGTCGTCGGACAGGATCTGCCCGCCGGCGGCCTTGACCCACATCGGGTAGAAGTCCGGGATCTTGGGATAGAAGCCGAGCCGGCTCAGCTTGCCGCCGTCCCGCCTGGTCATCTTCTCGCCGAGCGCGGCGAGGCCGTCCCAGTCGGACAGGTCGATGTCCGCGGGCCGGACGCCGGCGTCGGCGGCCGCCTTGTCGTTGATCAGGACGACCTGCAGGATCGTGAACTCGGGGACCCCGTACACCTGGTCGTCCACGGTGACCTGCTCGACCGCGGAGTCCCGGTAGTCGCCCATCCGGATGCCGGCACGCTCCACACAGGACGTCAGCGGTTGCAGGGCGCCGCGGTGCGCGTACGACCCGATGGCCTCGCGGTCGAGGTAGACCAGGTCCGGCGGCCGGCCGCTGGCGACCGCCGACAGGAACTGCTGCACGTCGAACGCGCCTTCGGTGACCTGCAGGTCGACGTCCGGGTACGTCTTCCGGAACTCCTCGACCCGGGTCTTGGCAATCTCGTCCGGCAGGCCGAACCCCAGGGTGGTCAGCGAGCCGCCGGTGTCCGAGCCGAGCAGCCGGGTCTGGTCCAGGCCGCCGCAGCCGGACGCGGCGGCGAGCGTGGCCGCCAGCACGAACGCGGCGGGCAGGCGGACGCCGCGTCGACCTCGTCGTCGATGCATGTCGCACTCTTCCCCCACCGGAGCGCTTCTCACGCCAGGATGAGGCGTGCCCGGAGCGATGGACGACCGCGAACGGTTCCAGCCCGCCGACCGGGCGGCCTGGCGGGCCTGGCTGGCCGAGCACCACGACACCAGCCCGGGCGTGTGGGTGGTCACCTGGAAGCGGTCCGCCGGGCGGCCGGTGCTGCCGTACGAGGACCTGGTCGAGGAGGCGCTGGCGTACGGCTGGATCGACAGCACCGCCCGCGGCCTCGACGCCGACCGAACGATGCTCCACTTCGGACCGCGCCGGGTCGGCAGCGGCTGGTCCCGGCCCAACAAGGTGCGCATCGAGCGGCTGCTGGCCGCCGGCCTGATGGCGCCGCCCGGGCTGGCGGCGCTGGAGCGGGCCCGGGCGGACGGGTCCTGGACGCTCCTGGACGAGGTCGAGGACCTGGTGGTGCCGCCGGACCTGGCCGCCGCCCTCGACCGGCACCCCGGCGCGGCCGCGGCGTGGGAGGCGCTGCCGCCCTCGGCGCGGAAGGTCGCGCTGACCCGGCTCGTGCAGGCCAAGCGGCCGGGGACCCGGACGGCCCGGGTCGAGGACATCGCCCGCCGGACCGCCGCCGGCGAACGGCCCTGAGCAGCCGTCCCGACCGGCGCGGTGCGGGGCGGCCTAGGACGTGCCCTGGCCGCGGGTGAGCGGGTAGAGCGCGGTGGTCACCCGGCGGCAGGCGTCGGCGCCGTACGCCAGCCCGCGGCCGATCGGGTACCGCAGGGCCACGGCCAGCGCCCACCGGTCGTCCGGACCCCAGACGCCGACGCAGTTGACGTTCCACAGTCCGGTGCCGCCGTGCTCGGTCCAGCCGTTCTTGACCGCGATCCGGCGTCCGCCGCCGAGCGGGTCGGCCTGCTGGATGCCGAAGGCGTTCGAGGCGTCGACGCTGCGCATCAGCGCCCACAGCGGCGCCCCGACCTCCGGCGAGAGGAACCTGCCCCGCCCGGGCACCAGGCAGGACGCCAGCTTCGCCAGGTCGCCGGAGGATATCTGGGTCAGCGACCACCACTCCGGATAGACGCGGGTGTCGCTCAGCCGGCAGACCCTGATCATCCTCGCGATCGAGGCGTCGGCGCCGAGCTGCCGCCAGAACACCTCGGCCGCGTTGTCGTCGGAGAGTCGGATCATCGCCGCCAGCCGCCGGTTCTCGTACGCGGTCAGCGGGCGCCGCTGGGCCGCCCGGGTGGCCAGCAGGTCGGCGGCCAGCCACATCTTCACCGTCGACTCGGCGTTGGTCCGCTCGGCCGAGCGGTCGTCGCCGACGGCCCGGCCGGTCTTCCGGTCGATCAGCGTGAACGAGGCCCACCGGCTGGTCCGGTCGGTGACCCGGCGGGCCCGCTCGCCCGCCTCGGCCAGCGCGTCCGCGGGCGCCGGGGTGGCCGACCCCGCCGCGGGCGCGGC
>CADCTP010000357.1 GCA_902805565.1 uncultured Mycobacteriales bacterium | reverse complement strand
CCCGCCGGCCCGCCGCGGCGGCCGCCGGCTCGGGGGTCGACTGGGCCGAGCGGCTCGGCCGGCTGGCCGGCACCGAGCGGCACCGGATCGTGCTCGAGCTGACCCGCGCCCACGCGGCGGCGGTCCTGGGGCACGCCGACCCCGGCGCGATGCGCCCGGACTCGGCCTTCCGCGACCTCGGGTTCGACTCGCTGACCGCCGTCGAGCTGCGCAACCGGCTGGCCGCCGCGACCGGCCTGCGGCTGCCCGCGTCGCTGGTCTTCGACCATCCCCAGGTGTCCGCGCTGGCCGAGCACCTGCTCGACCGGCTCGCCCCGGACGGCGCGGCCGAGGACCGGGACCCCACCGCCCCGGTGCTGGCCGAGCTGGCCCGGCTCGAGGACACCCTGGCCGGCGTGACCGGGACGGCCGTGGACCCGGCCGCGGTCACCGCCCGGCTGGAGACGGTGCTGGCCCGGTGGAAGGCCGCGCACCCGCCGGCCGACCCGGACGGCGCCGGGCTGGGCGGGGCGACCGCCGAGCAGCTGCTGCGGTTCATCGACGACGAGCTGGGTGTGTGACGCGGCGATGGTGAGCGAAGCGGAACTCCTCGACTACCTGCGGCGGGTCTCCACCGACCTGCACGCCACCCGGCGGCGGCTGCGCGAGCTGGAGGAGCGGCGCGACGAGCCGGTCGCCATCGTCGACATGGCCTGCCGCTACCCCGGTGGCGTCCGTTCCCCGGAGCAGCTGTGGGAGCTGGTCCGCGCGGGTGGCGACGCGATGGGCGACTTCCCGGCCGACCGCGGCTGGGACCTGGACCGGCTGTTCGACCCCGACCCCGACCACCCCGGCACCAGCTACGCCCGCTCCGGCGGCTTCCTGTACGACGTGGCCGACTTCGACGCGGAGTTCTTCGGCATCAGCCCGCGCGAGGCGCTGGCCCTGGACCCGCAGCAGCGGGTGCTGCTGGAGGTCTGCTGGGAGGTGCTGGAGCGGGCCGGCATCGACCCGCTGTCGCTCCGGGGCAGCGCGACCGGCGTCTACGCGGGCACCGCGCTGCCCGGGTTCGGCACCCCGCACATCGACCGGGCGGCCGAGGGCCACCTGGTCACCGGCAACGCGCCCAGCGTGCTGTCCGGCCGGGTGGCGTACACGCTGGGCCTGGAGGGGCCGGCGCTCACCGTGGACACGGCCTGCTCGTCCTCGCTGGTCACCCTGCACCTGGCCGCGCACGCGCTGCGGCGGGGCGAGTGCGACCTGGCGCTGGCCGGCGGGGTGACCGTGATGGCCGGCCCGCACGTGTTCACCGAGTTCTCCCGGCAGCGCGGGCTGGCCCCGGACGGGCGGTGCAAGCCGTTCGCCGACGCCGCCGACGGCACGGCGTTCTCCGAGGGCGCCGGCGTGGTGCTGCTGGAGCGGCTGTCCGACGCGCACCGCAACGGCCACCGGGTGCTGGCGCTGATCCGCGGGTCGGCGGTCAACCAGGACGGCGCGTCGAACGGCCTGACCGCCCCCAACGGCCCGTCCCAGCAGCGGGTCATCCGGGCGGCGCTGGCCGACGCCGGGCTGGCACCGTCCGACGTGGACGCCGTGGAGGCGCACGGCACCGGCACCCGGCTGGGCGACCCGATCGAGGCCCAGGCCCTGCTGGCGACGTACGGGCGGGAGCGGCCGGCGGACCGGCCGCTGTGGCTGGGGTCGGTGAAGTCGAACATCGGCCACACCCAGGGCGCGGCCGGCGTCGCCGGGGTGATCAAGACGGTCCTGGCGATGCGGCACGGGACGCTGCCGCCGACCCGGCACGCCGAGCGGCCGACGGCGCAGGTGGACTGGTCCACCGGCGCGGTACGGCTGCTGACCGGGCCGCTGGCGTGGCCGGCCGACGGGCGGCCGCGGCGGGCGGCGGTGTCCTCGTTCGGCATCTCCGGCACCAACGCCCACCTGATCCTCGAGCAGCCGCCGGCCGTCCCCGACGAGGCGCGGCCGCCGGCGGCGGGGACCGTGCCGTGGCTGTTGTCCGGGCGCACCGGCGCCGCGCTGCGGGCACAGGCCGAGGCGCTGGCCCGGCACCTCGACGCCCACCCGGACCTCGCCCCGGCGGACGTCGGCCGGTCCACCGCGACGACCCGGTCGGTCTTCGAGCACCGGGCCGTCGCGCTCGGCCGGGACCGGACCGAGCTGCGGGCCGCCGTGGCCGCGCTGGCCACCGGGGGTACCCACCCGGGGCTGACCTCCGGCGGCCCGGCCGGCCCCGGGCACACCGCGTTCCTCTTCACCGGCCAGGGCAGCCAGCGCCCCGGCCTGGGCCGCGAGCTGTACGGGGCGTTCGGCGTGTTCGCCGAGGCCCTGGACGAGCTCGCGGGCCACCTGGACCCCCTGCTGGACCGCCCGCTGCGCGACCTGATGTGGCAGGCCGGACCGGAGGAGCTCGACCGTACGGGGGCGGCCCAGGTCGTGCTGTTCGCGCTGGAGGTGGCGCTGCACCGGCTGGTCGGGTCGTTCGGGCTGGTCCCGGCGTTCCTCGCCGGGCACTCGGTCGGCGAGCTGGCCGCCGCGCACGTGGCCGAGGTGCTGTCGGCGGCCGACGCGTGCACGCTGGTCGCCGCGCGCGGCCGGCTCATGCAGGCGCTGCCGGCCGGCGGCGGCATGCTCGCGGTGGACGCCGCCGAGGCCGACGTGCTGCCCCTGCTCACCGAGCGGGCCGACCGGGTGTCGCTGGCCGCGGTGAACGGCCCGGCCGCGGTCGTGCTGTCCGGCGACGGGGCGACCCTCCGGCGGCTGGCCGAGCGGGAGCTGCGCGGGCACCGGACCCGGTGGCTGCGGGTCAGCCACGCCTTCCACTCGCCGCTGCTGGACCCGATGCTGGCGGACTTCCGGGCCGTCGCCCGCGGGCTGACCCTGCACGAGCCCCGGCTGCCGGTCGTCTCCAACCTCACCGGCGCCCTGGCCGGCGAGGGCCTGCTGTCGGACCCGGAGTACTGGGTGCGGCACGTCCGGCAGCCGGTCCGGTTCCACGCCGGCCTGCGCGCGCTGCGGGCGGCCGGGGTCACCCGGCACCTGGAGCTGGGCCCGCACCCGGTGCTGGCCACGCTGGCCCGGGAGGGGCTGGACGGCCCGGTCGCCGTGGCCACCCTGCGCCGGGACCGGCCCGAGGTGCCGACCCTGCTCGGCGCGCTGGCCGCGCTGCACGTCGACGGGGCGGCGGTGGACTTCGCGCCGGCGTACCCGGCCGGGGCCCGGGTGGTGCCGCTGCCGACGTACCCGTTCCAGCGCCGGCGGTACTGGCGTCCCGCCCCCGACCCGGACCTCGGCGGCGGCGACCACCCGCTGCTGCCGGCGGCGGTGGAGCGGGCCGACGGCGGGCTGCTGTTGGCCGGCCGGCTGTCCGTCGCCACCCAGCCCTGGCTGGGCGGGCACGCGGTCGCCGGTGGCGTGCCGCTGCCCGGCACCGCCTTCCTGGAGCTGGCGCTGGCCGCCGCCCGGCGCGGCGGCGCCGACACGGTCGAGGAGCTGACGCTGGAGGCGCCGCTGCTGCTGTCCGCGGCGGCCGAGCAGCTCCAGGTCGGCGTGGACGCGCCCGACGCGGACGGCCGCCGGGCGGTCGCGGTCTTCTCCCGGCCCACCGACGCCGAGCCGTGGCGCCGGCACGCGACCGGCGTCCTGGCCACCGCGCCCGGTCCGGCGCCGGTGACCGACGACGGGGCCTGGCCGCCGGCGGGCGCGACCCCGATCGACGTCGAGGAGCTGTACGACCGCCTGGCCGACCGCGGCTACCGGTACGGCCCGGCGTTCCGCAACGTCCGGGCTGCGTGGCGGCGCGGCGACCAGCTGCTCGCCGACGTCGCGCTGGACCCGGCCCAGCGGCCCGAGGCCGGCGACTACGTCCTGCACCCGGCGTTGCTGGACAGCGCGCTGCACCCGGTCGAGGACGACCGCGACCCCGCGGCCGGGGACACCGTGCGGCTGCCGTTCAGCTTCGGCGGCGTCCGCGTCCGGACCGCCGGCGTCGACCGGCTGCGGGTCCGCCTGACCCGCACCGGCCCGGACGCCTACGCCCTGCGGCTCACCGACGACGACGGCGGGCCGGTGGCCGAGCTCGCCGCGCTCGGCCTGCGCACCGTCGCCGCCGACCGCTGGCGGGCGGCCCGCGCCGCCGCCGGGTCCGGGCTGTACCGCCCGTCCTGGACCCCGCTCCCGGTGCCGGCCGAGCTGCCCGGCCTGACCTGGGCGGTCCTCGGTGTCCCGCGGCCGGACCTGCCCGGCGTGCCGGGGCTGGCCGACCTGGCC
>CADCTP010000356.1 GCA_902805565.1 uncultured Mycobacteriales bacterium | reverse complement strand
GCGGAAGGTCGGCGGTTCGACCCCGCCCCTACCCACCCTTCCTGTGGTGGATCTCCCCAGCTCAGTGGCCTGTTGCCGCTCGTCCGGCGTTCCCCGCCGTTGACCGCTACTGCCCTTCGCGGACCCCGTTTAGCCGGTGCCTGTCGCACGTGGAGCGCACGCGGCCCGATCCTTCCTGTTCCTCGACACCCGGGCGTCGGCGCCCGGGTCAGCCGCGCGGGTGGCCCAGGAAGATCGGGTTGGTCATCACCACCATCGCCCCGAGCGGGCCGGCCGCCGGGTCGGGCCGGCGGACCTCGGCCCGCACGTACGCGGAGACCTGCGGCCGGGTGATCCATTCGACGGTCCCGGCGCCTGCGGCGTCGAGCGGGGCGGTGAGCACCTGGCCCTGGTCGGTGACGAGTCGGACCACCCCGCCGGGTGCGCCGGACACCTGCAGCGACGCGACCACCTCGGTACGGCCGGAGACGGTGAGCCGGTCCCCGATGGCGGCGGTGCGGCCGGAGCCGGTGCACCGGAACGCCAGCTGCACGGCGGTGGACTCGGCGATCCAGCTCCGGCCGGCCCGGACGCCGGCCAGGACGGACCGGGTGTCCAGGCCGCGGGCCAGCACGACCGTGTGCGGCAGCCCGATGACCTGGCCGGGCCGGTGGGCGTCGGAGTTGCCGATGGCGGGGACCCACCGGGCCGACCGCGCCTCGGCCACCAGCATCCCGTCCCAGGTTGCCACCGACACCTCGTCGTCGGCGGTCCACGGCCCGTTCCACACCTCGACCGCGTCCAGCCGGCCGTAGCCGAACTTCCAGGCGCAGCCGACGAACGGGCAGTGCGGGTGCGCGCCGACGACCAGCCCGCCGAGCCGGTGCACCAGCCCGGCGAACTCGGCGAACGACCCGTCGGTGGCCCGGTAGCGCCAGTCGATCCAGGCGCCGGCGGGCAGCCCGACGGCGAGCCAGTGCCCGTTGCGGGTGGTGATCTCCTCGCCGTCGATGATGAGCAGGTCGGGCCCGGCGTGCTCACCCCAGATGGCCGCGGCCGAGGACGTGTTGTGCTCGGTGGAGGCGATGAAGTCCAACCCGGCGGCCCGGGCACCGGCCGCGAGCTCGGCGGGCGTGTACCGGCCGTCGGAGTGGACGGTGTGCAGGTGCATGTCACCGCGGTACCAGGCCCGGCCGCGGCCGGTGGCCCGCTCCGGCGCCGGGCGCGGCACGAATGCCGGCCCCGCGTCGCCGTACCGGAGGGTGATCTCGACCCGGTACTCCAGGCCCTGCGGCGCGACCGTGTACGGCCCGAGGATGACGTGCCAGCGCCCCGGCTCGATCGGCCCGGGCAGGTAGCCAGGGGTGGCCTCGGACCGGCTGATGGTGAAGGAGTCCCGGAACCCGCCGGACCAGCCGCGGAACCCGCGGGCGTCGCCGAGCTCGTGGCCGGAGGGGTCGAAGATGCCGATGTCCAGGGCGTTGCCGGCCTGCCCGGCCGGTGGCGTCGGCCGGTCGTACGTGTAGCGCACGGACAGCTCGCGCACCCCGCGCGGGACGTCGACCGGCAGGTAGACCCAGTCCGGCGCGCCGACGGAGAACCGGCCGGTCACCACCCTGGTCTCCGTGGCGGAGGCGGCGGCGGGGCCGGCGAACAGCACCGGGTCCAGCACCACCGCGGCGCCGGCCAGCCCCGCCGTCGCGGAGATCCGCAGGAACTGGCGGCGGTCCACGCCGTCCGTGACCCCGCTCATGACCGCAGCCCCGGGACGTCGAGCACGAGAACCTCCGTGTCGTCGGGTCGGCCGGGGATCCGGCCGTCGTCGTTGGGGAAGTTGTTGTCGTTGGCGACCAGGACCCGGTTGCCGCCCAGCGGGTACACCGACTCGACCGACACCAGCGCGAACCGGAACACCTCGCCCACGCCGTACTCGCCCGGGCGGGCCGGCGTCGACACCCCGCGCGGGTCCCGGAGGCGCAGCAGGTCGGCCGCGACCCGGCGGTCGCCGTACCGGCCGTCGAGGTCGGTGACGACGAGCCGCTTCACCACCGCGGCCGGGCCGTCGAGGTTGTCCCGCTCGATCCACAGCAGCCGCCGGCCGTCGAGCACCTGGGCGTCGCCGACGACGAGCTCGGGGGAGTCGACCCGCAGCGCCCAGGTCCGGCCCGTGTACGCGCCGCGCCGGGTGTCGAACTCGTACACGATCCGCCGCCGCTGGTCGGGGTCGTCGGTGACGGCCCCCTCCAGGATCGGGTAGAGGGTGCGGCCGTCGCGGCTGGCCGCCAGGGCCTCGAACCCGCGGCTGGGCGGCACGGTCGCGGTCCCGCCGGGCGGCAGGTCCGGCGACTGCGGCGAGACCCGCCCGTCCGGCAGCGGCACCGGCGCCCGCAGGACCTTGCCGGTCCGGTCGACGTTGAGCAGGTACGGACCGAACTCCTCGCCGATCCACAGGGTCCCGTCGGCGGCCCGGTTGAGCGACTCGATGTCGAAGTCGGCCCCGGTCAGCAGCCGGCTCGTCTCGTTCACGATCGGGAACGGCACCTTCCGGTCCGGGTCGCGGACGCTGCGGAACCCGTTGACCCGGACCACGCCGCGCCGGTAGTCGGGCGACACGTCGTAGATGCGGAGCAGGAAGTCGGCCGAGTTGGTCTTCGCGCCGAACCCGTTGTCCGGCATGGCGAGCAGCCGGCGGCCCGACCGGTCCCCCGGCCGGTACGGCAGCACGGCGGAGAAGCCCGGCACCGGCTGGCCCGGGTACGGCGGGGTGACCCCGTTGGCCGGGTTGGTCGCGGCGCCCGACGGGGGCCCCGGCTGGTACGCCGTCGCCGGCAGCAGGGCCCGGCCGCGCAGCGTCGGCTCGGCGGGCAGGGACACGCCGAGGGTGTGGAGCCGGGTGGTCTGCACGGCGTTGTTGTTGTCGTCGGAGACGAGGGTGAGCGTCCGCCGGTCCCCGCTCAGCGTCATGCCCTCGACGTTGTCGAGCAGCGGGTTGGGCTGCGGCTGCTTCGCGGTGGCGCCGGACGGCGGGCAGTCGGCGAGGTCGAGCAGCAGCCGCTTGCCGAGGAACGTGTCGGCGGGGGCGCCGGTCAGCGTGGGCAGCACACTGACGTCCGCGGCGCCGGCGAGCGAGACCCGGTACACCCGGACGGTGTTGCCGACGCCGGCGGTGAAGCCGCGCTCCAGCGCGAGCAGGGTGCCGTCGCCCACCGCGGCCAGCTCGACCAGCCCCAGCCCGGGGTCCACCCGGTACGCGTACTGGGCGGCGACCTGGTCGCGGGTGTACTTCACGATCCGCAGCAGGCCCGGGCCGTCGGCGGCCAGCGGGCCCTCCATGCCGGCGTACAGGTCCCGGCCGTCGGCGGTCAGCGCCTCGAAGGTCTGGTTGGCCGGCGCGCCGGCGCCGACCCGGAACGCGTCCGGGACCGGCAGCTCGGCCAGCTGCCGGCCGCTGCGCCGGTCGAACCGGCGGATGCTCGGCTCGGTCTCCGAGGAGGCCAGCACGGTGCGACCGCCCCGCTCCAGCACCAGCCCCTCACCGTCGAAGTCCGCGCCGGTGTACGCGGTGCCGTCCGGCCGGCGCAGCACCGTGACCCCGGTGACCGCGGCGGCGTCCCGGCGTACCCGCAGGTCGTAGAACCGGGCCGGGGTGCTGGCGATGCCGTCGACCAGGGCCAGCAGGCGGCCCGGGCCGGCGTCGGCCAGCGCGGACAGCCCGGCGACCGGGGTGCCGGCGTAGCTGGTCTTGTCCAGGTCGTCGGTGAAGCCGAGGAGCCGGGTCCCCGGCGTGCACGCGCCGCCCGGGGTCGGTGGTGTCGCCGCTGCCGGCACCGCCGGCGCGAGGGCGAGCACGGTGCCCAGCGCGGTGCCCAGCACCAGCGCGGCTCGCGACGTTCGACTCCGCATTCCTGCCTCCACGGGGGACGACCTCGTCCCGAGCCTCCCGGGCGGTGCCGGTCCGGCACCAGGCTCCGCCGGATGAACTCGGGGGAACGAGCCGGTGCAGGCCCCCGGCGTCCCTGCCCTCAGCCGAAGAGGGTCAGCCCGGGATCGAGCCCGATGCGGGTCAGCGTGGCGGCGTCCAGTGCCGGGGTCGTCAGGTTCCCCCGCTCGCTCTGGCTGATCAGCTGCAGCGTCGTGCCGTCCGGCTTGGTCACGACGACCAGCACCTGGAACGTCTGCTCACCCTGCACGTCGCCCGTCAGGATCCGTGACCGGACGACCGTCCCGTCCGGCCGGCGCGCGGTCGTGCACCCGCCGGCGCCCTGCGGCTGGCAGCCGGTGTCCTCGGCGGTC
>CADCTP010000355.1 GCA_902805565.1 uncultured Mycobacteriales bacterium | reverse complement strand
CCTCGGCCGCCCGCAGCGCGTCCGCGGTCGCGTCCAGCGCCCGGCCCAGCCGCCGGATCGCCGCCGGCCACGCCGCCATCGCCGACTCCAGCGCGGCCCCGGTCCGGGGCGGCATCGCGCCGGCGTCCACCCCGCCCACCGCGCCCATCCCGCCGGCGACCTCGGCGACCCGGGACGAGGCGGCGTCGACCGCCCCGGCCCGGGCGGCCACCGCCCCCGGCTCGATCGAGAAACCGCTCATCCCGGCACCCCCATCCGGACAAACTTCGCTTACCGGTCGGGGACTGTACCCTCGATGCCTCACCGGGACCAGGGAGCGGGGTCAGCGGCGCTCGGCCGGCCGGTCGCTGGGCCCGACGTTCGCGCCGAGCCAGTCGGTCAGCGGCGTGATCGCCCGCCAGGCGTCCCGGACCCGGGTCAGCGCCGCCCGCCCGTGCAGCCACTCGGCCGGCTCCCAGTGCCGGCTGGCGACCAGCGAGCGGTGCCGGAGCAGCTCGATGCGCGGGTGGTCGGCGGGGTAGCCGCGCGGTGCCCGGGTCAGCAGGTCCCCGCCGGTCTCGTACCCGGCGCCGCGGACGGCGGCCAGCACCCGCTCCAGCGCCGGTCCCTGCACGTCGTCGGCGACCGCCCGGCGCAGCCGGTCCAGCTGGTCCGGGGCCACCTGGTGGTAGCCGCCGCCGACGAACAGCCCGTCCGCGCCCAGCGACACGTAGAAGGCGTCGACCGTCCCCGCCGCGTGCAGCTTGTACGGCGTCTTGTCCTTGCTGAACCGCACGTCCCGGTAGGGCCGGAACATCCGCCCCGGCCCGAACTCGTCCTCCAGCTCGGCCAGCAGCGCCAGCATCGGGGCCTTGACGTCCCGCTCGTACACGTCCCGGTGGTCGGTCCAGTACGGCTTGGAGTTGTCGGCCGCCAGGCCCTCGTAGAAGATCAGCGCCCGCTCGGGGAACCCGGCGAAGCGGCTCACTGCTCCAGCGTCACGTGCCACCGGACCTCCCGCACCGACCCGCCGTCCGCCTCCAGGGTGCGCACGGCGCCGTCCCGCTCCCAGTTGGCCGACTCGTAGAACGCGCCGGTCGCCCGGTCGGCGTCCGGCACCCAGGCCACCAGCCGGGTCACCCCGTCGGCGCGCAGGTGGTCCACGGCGGCGGCGAGCAGCCGGCTGCCGTGCCCGCGCCGGCCCCAGCGCGGCTCGACGAGCAGCGCGGCGACGGCGGCCTCGCCCGGCTCGGCGTCCTCCTCGGCCGACGGCCCCACCGCCGCGAACCCGACGGTCGTCGGACCCTCGGTGGCGACCAGCACGTGATGGCCGGGCTCGGCCGCGGCCACCGCCGCGCCCCAGGCCGCCGCCGCGTCCTCGACGGACAGCGCGTCGAGCACCGAGGCCGGCAGGAACCGCTTGTACGCCGTCCGCCACGTCTCCACCTGGATCCGCGCGATCTCCGGCACGTCGCCGGGCCGCGCCCCCCGCACCGCCGCATCCGCCACGGGGTGAACGCTATCCGTCCCACCGGTACCGCGCCTCGGGGAGGGTGGCCCCGGCGACCTCGTAGTCGTGCGTCGCGCCGTCGGCGTACCAGCCGGCCCGCTCGTAGAACCGGCGCGCCCCGGTGTTGGCGACGACCACCCAGAGCAGCGCGGGCAGCAGCCCCCGCCGGCGCAGCTCGCCCTGCGCGTACGTCAGCAGCACCCGGCCGACGCCCCGGCCGGTCGCGGTGGGCAGCACGTAGATCGCGTTCAGCTCCCCGCAGCCCGGGGCGGGCGCGTCCCCGTGCCCGTCCCGGTACGGCCCGACCGACGCCCAGCCCAGCACCCGGCCGCCCGCCTCGGCCACCACCTCCCCGGCGTCAACGCCCTGGGCGCGGCGCCGCGCCGCCTGGGCCGCGGGCGACATGGTGTCCAGGAAGCCCTGCGGCATCAGCCCGCGGTAGGCCGCCTGCCAGCCGCGGACGTGCAGCTCGGCGACGGCGTCGATGTCGGCGGGGGTCATCGCCCGGCAGGTGACGTCCATGCCCGCGATGGTGCCAGCCCGCGATGGTGCCGGGCCTGCGATGGTGCCGGGCCTGCGAGGGTGCCGGGCCCGCGAGGGTGCCGGCCGGAATGTCGGAGCCGGCCGGCAGGCTGTCGCACCGTGGGACTTCGGCTGGGCGGCGCGCTGGCGATCGTGTACGTGGTGTGGGGGTCGACCTACCTCGCGATCCGGTACGCGATCGAGGGCTTCCCGCCGCTGCTGTCGGCCGCGCTGCGGTTCCTCACCGCGGCGCTGCTGCTCGGCGGCTGGGTGCTGGCCCGCCGCGGCGTGCCGCGGATGACCCGGACCGAGGCGACGACCGCGGCGCTGGCCGGCGTGCTGCTGCTGGCCGGCGGCAACGGCCTGGTCACCCTGGCCGAGCAGCGGGTGCCCTCGGGCCTGGCCGCGCTGCTGGTGGCGTGCACGCCGCTGTGGATCGTGGTGCTGCGGACCGGGCTGCGGGACCGGCCCGGCCCGGCCACCGCGGGCGGGGTGCTGCTCGGCTTCGCCGGGGTCGGGCTGATGTTCCTGCCCGGCGGCGCCGGCACCACCGACGTGGGGTACGCGGCGCTGGTCGTGCTGGCCGCGCTGTCCTGGGCGGTCGGCTCGCTGCTGCAGACGCTGCGCCCGGTGCCTGCGGACCCGCTGACGCTGACCACGGTGGAGATGCTGGCCGGGGGAGCGGTGCTGCTGGTGCTGGCCGCCGGGCGCGGCGAGCTGGCCGACTTCGACCCGGGGTCGGTGCCGGGCCGGTCCTGGCTGGCGCTGGGCTACCTGATCGTCTTCGGCTCGCTGATCGCCTTCACCGCGTACGTGTGGCTGCTCGGCAACGCGCCGGTGTCCCTGGTCTCGACCTACGCGTACGTCAACCCGGCGGTCGCGGTGCTGCTCGGCGTGCTGGTCGCCGACGAGGTGCTGACCGGGTCCGCGCTGGTCGGCGGGCTGGTGGTGCTGGCCGCGGTGGCCGTCGTGGTCACCGCGGAGAGCCGGCGCCCGGCGGTGCCCGCCGGAAGGTCGTAGCCGTCTGCCAGCATGCCCGCGTGGCCAGACCAGAGACGCTCTCCGCCGCGCAGGCCCGCCGGGTCTTCCTGGCCGCGCAGGGCTTCGCCGACCCCCGCCCGACCGGGCGGATCGACGCCCGGCAGCTGCGCCGGGCGATCGACCGGATGGGGCTGCTGCAGATCGACTCGGTCAACGTGCTGATCCGGTCGCACTACCTGCCGCTGTTCAGCCGGCTCGGGCCGTACCCGCGGGAGGCGCTGGACCGGCTGTCCTGGGGCCGCCGGGCCGAGCTGTTCGAGTACTGGGCGCACGCGGCGTCGCTGGTGCCGCTGCGGCTGCAGCCGGCGCTGCGCTGGCGGATGGAGCGCTACCGGGAGCGGGACTCGTCCTGGTTCCAGTCGGTGCGGGAGCGGCCGGAGCTGCTGGAGCGGGTCCGCGCCCTGGTCGCCGAGCGCGGCCCGGTCGGCGCCGGCGCCACCGGCGAGACGCGCCCCAACATCCCCGGCTCGATGTGGAACTGGCACGACGGCAAGATCGCCCTGGAATACCTCTTCGCCGTGGGTGAGCTGATGACCGCGGCCCGCCCGAACTTCGAGCGGCTGTACGACCTGCCCGAGCGGGTGCTGCCGGCGGAGATCGCCGCCGCCCCGACCCCGCCCTCGGCGGACGCGCACCGCGAGCTGGTCCGGGTCTCTGCCCGGGCGCTCGGCGTGGCGACCGTCGCCGACCTGGCCGACTACTTCCGGCTCCGGCAGGACACGACCCGGGCCCGGGTCGCCGAGCTGGTCGAGGCGGGGGAGGTGCTGTCGGTGCGGGTGGCCGGCTGGAAGGACCCGGCGTACCTGTGGGCCGAGGCGCGGATGCCGCGCCGGGTGGCCGCGCGGGCCCTGCTGACGCCGTTCGACCCGGTGGTGTGGGAGCGGGCCCGCACCGAGCGGATGTTCGACTTCCGCTACCGCATCGAGATCTACACCCCCGCCCCCCGCCGGGTGTACGGCTACTACGTCCTGCCGTTCCTGCTCGGCGACCGGCTGGTCGGCCGGGTCGACCTCAAGGCGGACCGGGCGGCCGGCGTGCTCCAGGTCCGGGCCGCCTGGTCGGAGGACCCCTCGCCACCGCCGGAGGTGGCCGAGGAGCTGGCGGCCGAGCTGGCGCTGCTGGCCGGGTGGCTCGGCCTCGGCGCCGTCGCGGTCTGGCCGAAGGGGGACCTCGCCCCGGCCCTGGCCGCCGCGGTCGCCGTCGCGCCGGCCCACTGACCCGACCTGCCGCCGCGCCGGTCCGCTGACCCGACCT
>CADCTP010000354.1 GCA_902805565.1 uncultured Mycobacteriales bacterium | reverse complement strand
CGCTGCCGGACCCGGCGGCGCTGGACGCGGACGTGCTGGCCGCGCTGCTGGCCCGGCGCAGCAGCTTCGGCCGGTTCACCGGCCGGCGGCCGACCAGCAGGGCCGAGCTGGCCGCGCTGCTGCGGGCCACCGCCGCCGGTGCCGCCCTGCGCACCGACGTGGACCCGGACACCGGGCTGGCCGCGCTGTACGTCTTCGTCAACCACGTCGAGGAGGTCGGGCCGGGGGCGTACCGGTACGACCCGGCGACCGGCACGCTGCGGCAGCTGACCTCCGGACCGCCCGGGGAGTTCCTGCAACGCAACTACTTCCTGGACAACTACAACCTGGAGCAGGCCGCGGCCGTCATCGTGCCGACCGTACGGACCCCGGCCGTCATCGAGGCGGTCGGCGACCGCGGCTACCGGCTGGTGACCGCCCTGGTCGGGGCGGCCTCCCAGGCCGCGTACGTCGCCGCCGCCGCGCTCGGCGTCGGCTGCGGGGTGGTGCTCGGCTTCGACTCGGTGTCCTTCGTCGAGGAGCTGGGGCTGGCCGGCACCGGGGAGGTCCCGCTGATCCTGATGATGGTCGGCCACGAGACCGGCCCGTCCGCCGACCTCCGCGCGGAGCTGGTCCGATGAGCGCCCCGACGACCACCGGCCGGACCGGGCCGGCGGCCGGCGACCGGAGCACGCCGACCGGGCTGGCCGGGCGGTTCGTCGCCCGGGTGGCCGGGCTGCCGGTGGAGACCGTGGAGCCGCTGCGCAGCGCCGCCGCCCGGGACTGGGCCCAGGACGTGCTGACCCGGACCGAGCGGCTGGCCGCGGCCGGCGCCGACCTGAGCGAGCCGCTCGGCGCGCTGGTGAAGGCGACGGAGGACGACGCCCGGCGGCGCCGGTTGCTGGCGCTGCGGCGGGCGGTGTTCAAGGGGACGGCCCCGGCCGACGCCGCCGAGCTGGCCGCCGGGGTCCCCGGCGACACCGGCGTGGCCCTGCGGGCCTGGCTGGACGAGCGGGCGGCGCTGGACGCGCTGCTCGCCGGTGGCGAGGACCTGCTGGCCGGCGAGCTGGCCCGCACCCGCGGCGAGCTGCGCGCGATCGTCGCCCGCGAGGACCGGCTGCGGGCCGGGATCGTGCTCGCCTCGCCGACCCTGGACGGCCAGCTCGGGGCGTACGCCGGCCGGGCCGGGACGCCGGACAAGAAGGGCCGCCGGATCGAGCGGTCCGTGCTGTCCTACCTCTACCGCACGGCCTGCAAGGCCAGCCCGTTCAGCACGTTCACCGCGGTCGGCACCGGGACCTTCGGCCCCGGCGGCGGCACCGGCGCCACCGGTGGCGCGGCGCCGGTCCGGATGGGGGAGTGGACCGGCTTCGCCCGGCTCAACGTCGTGGTGCTGATGCGGCTGGCCGAGCTGGTCGCCGCCGCGCCGGCGCTGCGCGCGGACCTGCCGGTCGAGCCGTCGGCGGGCTGGGCGGCCGACGGCGACCGGGTCCGGTTCGTCCGCCGCACGGTGACCGCGGGCGACGACGACGCCTCGGTGAGCTTCGACGCGGCCCAGGACCGGCTGTTCTTCCTGCGCCGCAGCGGCGTGCTGGACCGGATGCTGACGATGTTCGCCCGGCGCGGCCCGGTCCGGCTCGGCGAGCTGGTCGACTGGCTCGGCGCGGACGCCGACGCCCCGGCCGAGGAGGCGGGCCGCTACGTCGGCGCGCTGCTCGACCTGGGCATGCTGCAGCTCCCGTCGATGCGCACCGACGTGCACGACCCCGACCCGGTCGCGTCGTTCCAGCGGGCGTTGCGCGCGGTCGGCACGTCGTTCGCCGCGGAGGTGGCCGCGGCGCTGGACGGCCCGCGCGCTGCCGTCGCTGCGTACCCGGAGGGCGACCCGGAGACCCGGCGCCGGCTGCTGGCCGAGTTGCGCGCCGGGCTGGCCGCGGTGCTGCGGCTGCTCGGCGACGAGACCGCGACCCTGCCCCAGGTCCTGCTGTACGAGGACGTCCGGGCCGAGGTGGACACCGCCGGCTGCGGCCGGGACGACTGGGCCCGGCTGGCCGAGGAGCCGCTGCGCGAGCTGACCCGCATCCTGCCGGCGTTCGACGTGTCCCTGCCGCAGCGGCTGACCCTCAAGGGCTTCTTCCTGGCCCGGTACGGCGCCGGCGGCCGGTGCGCGGACCTGCTGAAGTTCGTGCACGACTTCCACGAGGACCTCTTCGACCAGTACCTCACCTTCACCGCGGACCAGCCGCCGACCCGGCCGGACGGCAGCCCGCGCCCCGAGGAGAACTGGCTCGGCGTGCCCGAGCTGACCATGCTCGACACCGCCCGGGCCGAGCTGATCGCCCGGATGCGGGAGACGTGGGCGGCCACCGCCCCGGACGCGGCGGAGCTGGCGCTGGGCGAGGACACCGTACGGGCGGTGGCCGACCTGCTGCCGCCCTCGGACGGCTTCACCCCGCACAGCCACTTCGTGCAGCGGGCCGGCGACCGGCTGGTGCTGAACAACTCCTACGGCGGGCTGGCCTTCCCGTTCACCCGGTTCACCCACACCTTCGGCGCCGACGTGGTCGCCGAGCTGCGCCGGACGCTGGCCGGCACCGCGCCGGGCGGGGCGCTGTTCGCCGAGGTGACCGCGGGGTTCGCCACCACGAACCTCAACCTGCACAGCCGGCTGCTGGAGCACGAGATCATCTGCCCGGGCGAGACCAGCTCGGCCCCGGCCGAGCAGCGGCTCGACCTGGACGACCTGGTCCTGGAGCACGACCCGGCCGCCGACCGGCTGGTGCTGCGCTCCGTCCGGCTCGGGCGCGAGATCATCCCGCTCTACCTGGGCTACCTGGTGCCGATGGTGCTGCCGGAGATCCCCCGGACGCTGCTGTTGCTGTCCCCGATCTCCCGGGCCGTGGTCGACGTCTGGCGCGGGGTCCCGACCGGGCCCGAGCGGGCCGGCGTCACCTACCGGCCGCGGGTGACGTACCGGTCGCTGGTGCTGTCCCGGCGGGCCTGGCGGCTGGTCGCCGCCGCGCTGCCGCCGGCCGGCGGCACCGACGCCGAGCGGTTCCTGGCCTGGCAGCGGTGGCGGCGGGCGCACGGCCTGCCGGCCCGGGCGTACGTGACCGTCCGACAGCCCGGCGCCGGCTGGACCGGCGGCACCAAGCCGCAGTGGGTCGACTTCGACAGCCCGCTGTCGCTGGTCGCGCTGGACGGGCTGGTGCGGGACCCGGCGGCGCTGGTCATGTTCGAGGAGGCGCTGCCCGACACCGACGACCCGCAGGTGGTCTCGGAGCACGGGCGGCACGTGGCGGAGTTCGCGGTGGAGGTGCTGGGATGAGCCAGGTGTCCGGCGACTGGATGGCCGTGCACGTCTTCTACGCGGCCAGTTGCCGCCCGGTGCTGCTGGACTGCGTGCACCCGCTGGTCACCGAGCTGGAGGCCGACGGGCTGATCGACGGCTGGTGGTTCATCAACTACTGGCTGGAGGGCCCGCACGTCCGGCTCCGGCTCCGCCCGTCCGCCCCGGGGCACGCGGCCGAGGTCCGCGAGCGCACGGAGCGGACGGTGGCGCACTTCCTGAAGACCCGCCCGGCGCTCTACCGGGTCGAGGGCAACTTCATGGCCGAGCTGTACGACACGCTGTTCCAGCTGGAGTACCCGGACGGCGCAGCGCCGACGATCACCGGCCCGGACGGCCGGATGACGCTGCGGCCCAACAACTCCTTCAGCTGGGAGCCGTACGAGCCGGAGTACGGCAAGTACGGCGGGCCGGCCGGGGTGGCGCTGGCCGAGTGGCACTTCCAGGAGTCCAGCGCGCTGGTCATCGAGGCGGTCCGGTCCCGCAACATGCATCTGCGCACGGTCATCCTCGGGCTGGCCGCCCAGCTGATGATGGTCATGTCGGCGACGTTCGTGGCCGACCGGGACCAGCTGCTCGGCCTGGTGGAGCGCTACCACGCGTTCTGGCAGCGCGGCTTCTCCACCACCAACTACACCGACTCCACCGGCTACGAGGAGGCGTTCGAGGCGATGGCCGGGCAGCTGTCCGACCGGTTCGCCTCGGTGCGGGCGGTGCTGGCCGCCGGGGAGCCGGCGGCGCTGCCCGGGCTGCTGCGCCGGTGGGCGCTGCACTGCGCCGAGCTGCGGGACCGGGTGGCCGTGCTGGCCGAGGCCGGCGAGCTGACCTTCCGCGGGATGGTGCGGGACGCCGACCTGCGCATCACCTCGCCGGACGAGGCCCTGGCCATGCTCGCCTCGCCGTACCTGCACATGACGAACAACCGGCTCGGCGTCACCATCCGGGACGAGGCCTACCTGTCGTACGTGCTGGCCCGGGCGCTGACGCAGGCGCCGGCGGAGGTGCCGTCGTGACCGGCGTCCCCGCGCCCGGCC
>CADCTP010000353.1 GCA_902805565.1 uncultured Mycobacteriales bacterium | reverse complement strand
GGACCACCTCCGGCCGGGGCGGCCCGAACGGCCGGGCCGGGCCGTCCGGCACGTCCCCGGCGTCCGCCGGCGACGCCCCGGCCGCGGGCGCCGGCCCGGTGTCGGCCGGGTCCGCCCCGTCCGGACGGTCCGCCTGGGCGAACCAGTCCGCCGCCCCCCGCGGCTCGGCCGCGACCGCGGCCATCAGCCGGGCCTTCAGCGACGGCGGCGGCACCTCGTCCGGCAGCGCGTACGCCAGGTCGGCGACGGTGTAGAGCGACTCCCGCACGGCCGCCGTGCACAGCGGGCAGTCCGGCAGGTGCGCGGCGAACAGCTCCTCGTCCTCGGCGTCCAGCGCGGACAGCGCCCAGCCGACGGCGAGCGCGTCCCACTCGCCGTGCCCGGGGTCGGTCCCGGGCCGCTCGGGCCCGGTCACCGCCGGACCCCCTCGGTGTCGGAGACCTCGTCGAGCAGGTCCCGCAGCCGGCGCATGCCGGCGAGCATCCGGGTCTTCACGGTGCCCAGCGGGGTGTCCGTCCGCGCGGCGATCTCGCTCTGCGTGTAGCCGGCGTAGTAGGCGAGCACGAGCGCCTCGCGCTGGGGCGCCGGCAGCGCCCCGAGCGCCTTGCGGACCCGTTCGCCGCGCAGGCCGGCCCAGGCCGCGTCCTCGACGGGCGGGATGTCGGTGGCGGGGGCGGAGACGTAGAAGGCGGCCTCCTCGGCGAGGGTGGCCCGCCGCTTGCGGACGGTCTGCTCGCGGCGGACGGCGTCGACGGCCTTGTGGTGGGTGGCGGCGAGCAACCAGCTCGGGAAGCCGCCACGCTCGGGATCGTACTTGGCGGGGTCCCGCCAGAGCGCGAGGAACACCTCCTGCACGACCTCCTCCGCGAACACCTGGTCGCCGGTGATCCGGCGGGCCAGGGCGAACGCGGGCCGGGTGTACCGGTCGTACAGCGCGGCGAGGGCGTCGTGGCTGCCCTCGGCGACCTGCCGCACGAGCACCCCGTCCGAGGCGTCCGCCTCGAAGCGCGGCGCCGGCGGCATCTCCAACGTGGCCGTCCTCATCACCAGGTGTTCGTCGGCCTCGGTCGACCGGTTCCCAGAAATCGTTGTCTCCGTCCGGCGACACGTTACCCATCCGGAGCGACGCTCGCTGCGAATGTAGTCACGCGTGGTAAGAAGTTATGCACCCGGGGGGATCGACATGGCCGGTCGAGTGGCAGGAATCCGTACTTCGGTGACGTTGCGTCGCGTCGTTCCGAGGGCGGACGTGTTGTGGCACGCGTCGCTGCGGTACGACCGCGACGACCCGTACGCGGTCCACCTGTCCTTCCCGGCGTCGCCGGGGCGCGAGCCGATCGAGTGGATCTTCGGGCGCTCGCTGGTGTCGGACGGGTTGACGGTGCCGGCGGGCGACGGGGACGTGCGCATCTGGCCGTCCCCGGAGGACCTGTCCGGCCCGGTGTACGTGGAGCTGTGCTCGCCGTCCGGGCGGGCCCTGTTCGCCGTGCCGCGGCCGGTGCTGGCCGACTTCGTGACGCGCTGCCACGACCTGGTGCCGCCGGGCTCGGAGTCCGCGCACCTGGACCTGGACGCGGAGCTGGCGCTGCTGCTGCACGACGACCTGAGCTGACCCGGGCCGCCGGCGGGTGCCGCCGGTCCGGGCCGGCCGGTGCCGGGCCGGTGCCGGGCCGGGCCCGTCGGGGCCGGTCAGTGGATGTGCCGCTGACCGGCGACCGGCACCCCGCCGACGACCGTGGTGCGCACGGCCGGGGCACCGAGGTGGGCCAGCAGGTCGGCCTCGTGGTCGGCGGCCAGCACCACCAGGTCACCGGCCCTGTTCAGCCGCAGCACCCCCAGGTCGGGGCGGCGCAGCGCGGCCGCGCCGCCGGCGGTGGCGGCGGCGAGCGCCTCGGCCACGGTCAGCCCCAGTAGCGGGGCGGCCAGCTGCAGCGCGTACGGCATCGACTCGCACCACGAGGTGCCCGGGTTGCAGTCGGTGCCCAGGGCCAGGGTCACCCCGGCGTCCCGCAGCACCCGGGCGTAGTCCCAGCCGCCGCCGGTGGTCAGGGTGGCCGTCGGCAGCAGCACGCCGACGGTGCCGGCGGCGGCCATCGCGGCGGCGGCGGCCGGGTCCACGTGCTCCAGGTGGTCGGCCGAGGCGCAGCCGCACTCCGCGGCCAGGGCGGCGGCGCCGGTGCGGGACAGCTGCTCGGCATGCAGCCGGCCGCCGAGGCCCGCGGCCCGCCCCGCGCCGAGCAGGGTGCGGGCCTCGGCGACGGTGTACGCCCCGCGGTCGCAGAAGACGTCCAGCCAGCGGGCCCCCAGCGCCTTGGCCTCCGGCAGCACCGCGGCCAGCGCGGCGACGTGCGCGGCCCGGTCCGCGCCGGCCGGCACCACGTGCGCGAGCAGCGTCGGCTCGACCCGCAGCGGGACCCGGTCGGCCAGCACGCCGACCAGCCGCAGCAGCCGCAGCTCGGCCTCCGGGGCCAGGCCGTAGCCGGTCTTGACCTCGACGGTGGTGGTGCCGTTCGCGGCCATCGCGGTGAGCCGGTCCGCGGCCGCGGCCACCAGCTCCTCGTCGGTGGCGGCGGTGGTGGCGGCGACGGTCGAGGCGATGCCGCCGCCGTCGTACCGCTCCCCCTGCCGGCGGGCGACGTACTCCGCCCGCCGGCTGCCGGCCCACAGCGCGTGGGTGTGCGGGTCGACGAAGCCCGGGACCACGCAGGCGCCGCCGGCGTCCAGCTCCGGCGCGTCGGTGATCGTCCAGGGCACCCGGGCGTCCGGGCCGACCCAGGCGATGACGCCGTTGCGGACGGACACGGCGGCCGGCCCGTCGAGCGGCTCGCCGGCGTTGGTGACGACCCGCCCGGCGCGGCGGATGAGCAGGTCCCCGCTCGGTGGCATGCCGCGACCGTATCCCCCGCCGGCCCGGCCCGTACGGTGACGTCGTCCACGACGGCCACCGGTGCGGCGGGCGGGCGCCCACCCCGGCCAGGGCGGCGCGCAGGACCGGGCCGGCGCCCGCGGGCCGGTCAGGACCCGGTCGGGTGGGCCCGCTCGCGGGGCCGGACCGCCAGCACCAGGTGGCCGTCGCCGACCAGGGCGGCGATCTCCAGCTCCGGGTGGTCGGCGGCCTCGGCGGCGGCCAGGGTGGCCAGCTCGGCCCGGACGGCCGGGTGGTCGGCGTACAGGGAGTAGCGGGCGTCCGCCGCCGGGTGCACCGACAGCTGCGCGCGCCGGTTGAGCTGCAGCCAGCGGGAGGCCCGCTCCTCCGGGTCCGGCGGCGGGCCGGGGTCCGGTGGGACCGGCAGCTCCGGCATCAGGTCGTCGTCCTCGGTCACGGCCCGGACGATAGCGCCGCGGCCAGCCGGGGCCGCTCGGCGGCGAACCACTCCCGGCGCCGCTCGATGACGTCCCCGACCCCGTCGGCCCACATCCGCGCCCAGCCGCCACCGTGCACCCGGGCGTTGTGCCGCATCGTGTGCCAGCCCCGCTCCCACACCGGCAGGGCCAGGTCCAGCAGCTCCGCCCGGCCCGCCGCCGGCAGCCCGTACGCGTCGAGCAGGATCCGCAGCCGCGCCGCCGCGTCGGCGTCCCGCTGCGCCGGCGGCCGGTCCCGCGGGTCCTGCAGCGGCACCCACCACAGCGCGGCGTTGAGCACGTCGGCGACCCGGCGGGTCGGCCGGGCCAGGTCGAAGTCGATCAGCGCGGCCGGGCGCCCGTCCCGGAAGACGACGTTCTGCGGGGTGATGTCGGCGTGCCCGACCAGCTCCGGCGGCCCGACCGGGTCCCGCAGCCGCGCCGGCAACCCCTCGACCACCGCGTGCCGGCCGAACCAGTCCAGCCCCGCCGGCGGCTCCCAGCCCGCGGCCGCGTCGTGCAGCGCCCGGACCAGCCGGCCGACCCCGGCCACGGCCTCGTCGGTGCAGGCCCACGGCTCCGGCTGCGCCCCGGGCACCGCGCCGGGCACGAAGTCCAGGACGTCCCGGCCGCGCCCGTCCACCCCGAGGAAACGCGGCGCCCCGGCGAACCCGACGGCCTCCAGGTGGCCCAGGTACGCCGCCACGAACGCGGACTGCTCCTGCCGCGGCCGCCGGACGGTGTCCCCGACCCGCACGACCCCCTCGGTGACGTCGCCCTTCGGCAGCGCCACCGCCACCCCGCCCTCGGTGAACCGGCCCATCCCGCCAGCTTCGCACCCCGGGTCGGTACCGGGAGTCCGGTTCGGCGGGCGGGATAGGGTCCGCTGGTGCATTCCGCCGGGCGACCCCCGCGCCGTCCGGTCCCGCTCCGGTCCGGCCTGCTGGCGGCGGTCGCGGTCACCCTCGCGGTGGTCGGGCTGGTCGCCGCGGCCCGCGCGGTCCGGCCGGCGGCCCGGCCCA
>CADCTP010000352.1 GCA_902805565.1 uncultured Mycobacteriales bacterium | reverse complement strand
CCACCACCCCGTCGTACGCGCACGCCAAGGCGCCCGGGTTGACCGAGCGGCTCGCGTTCGGGCCGCCGGTCGAGCCGGCCGGGCCGCTGTCCGCGGCGGCGGTCAACGGCGTGCTCATCACCCGGCTGTGCGGCGGCGCGGAGACGCCCGGCGGCCCGGTGCGCGCGCCGGACCGGCGGCTGTTCGCGGCGATCGACGCCGCCGTCAACGGCACCGACCCCAACCGGCAGCTGTCCTGGCAGGAGTGGGCGGCGGGGGTCAATCGCTTCATCACCCGGGACGGACAGTTCGTCCGGTCCCGGGTGATCACCCGTACCACGGTGGCCAGCACCCCCACCTGGGGGATGCGGGCGCGGCCGGGCCAGGCCGACCCGGCGGTGATCAAGACCCGGCTGATCCGCGACGACACCAGCCGCTACCTGGTGCTGCCGGTCACGGCCCGGGACGGCCGGACCGTGACGCTCACCCTCCGGCTCCGCTGCGGGTTCCAGCCGGTGCTGTGACGCCGGCCGGGCGGCGGGGCCCGGCCCGGCGGACGACGGCCTCCCGCCCGGGCCGGCGCCGACGGTCCGGGCGGGACCCCACCGGCCCGCGGTGCCGGTGGGACCGTTACCGGCCCAGCTGCGTGTCGGCGTAGACCGCCATGCCGTCCCGCAGGTACTCGACGAGCGCGTCGTTCCCGCCGCCGATGGAGCGGCGGAACCGCTCGTCCTCGACGTACACCTGCCCCAGGGTCCGGTACGCCTCGGCGCTCGGCTCCCAGAACAGCCGCAGCACCCGGCAGTGCAGCGCGATCAGCTCCTGCACCCGCGGGTCGTCGACCGCCACGCCCTCGGCCAGCAGCGGCGCGAGCGCGGCGTGCACCCGCTGGAACCCGTTGCGGGCCAGGTCGGCGTCCTCGCCCCGCAGCGCCCGCAGGTTCCGCCAGGACTCGTCGACGGCCTCGTCACCCCAGCGCTCGCGCGCCTCGGCCTCGTACGGAGCGTGCTCGAACCCCTCGAACAGGGTCTCCGCGGCCATGTCCGCACCTCCTTCGATGCTCTCGATGGTGTCCTCGACCGTGCGGACCAGGCGGGCGAGCCGATCGCGCTCGCCCACCAGCCGGTCGCGGTGCCTGCGCAGCACCGCGGCCTCGCTGCCGACCCGGGCCAGCGCCTCGCCGATCGCCGGCAGGCCCACGCCCAGCTCGCGCAGCAGCAGGATCCGCTGCAACCGCAGCAGCTCCTTCCGGCCGTAGTGCCGCCGACCGTCGGCGGCGACCCGGGCCGGGGCCAGCAACCCGATCGCGTCGTAGTGCCGCAGCGTCCGCGACGTCACCCCGGACATCCGCGCCACCTCGGCGATCGACCAGCTCTCCCGCACGGGGACGACGGTAGGAGTTGACGCCGCGTCAACGTCAAACGAGCTCGGCGTACCCCGGCTTGAGCACGTCGTTGATCGTGGCCAGCCGCTCGTCGAACGGCAGGAACGAGGACTTCATCGCGTTGACGGTCAGCCACTGCAGGTCGGCCCAGCCGTAGCCGAAGGCGTCGACCAGGGCGAGCATCTCCGAGGACATCGAGCAGCCGCTCATCAGCCGGTTGTCGGTGTTGACCGTGACCCGGAACTTCATCCGGGCCAGCAGCCCGATCGGGTGCTCGGAGATCGACTTCGCGGCGCCGGTCTGCACGTTCGAGGACGGGCAGAGCTCCAGCGGGATGCGCTTGTCCCGCACGTACGCCGCGACCCGGCCCAGGCTGACCCCGTCCGGCGAGCCGTCCTCCGGCACCGAGATGTCGTCGATGATCCGCACCCCGTGGCCGAGCCGGTCGGCGCCGCACCACTGCAGCGCCTGCCAGATCGACGGCACCCCGAACGCCTCGCCGGCGTGGATGGTGAAGTGCGCGTTCTCCCGCTTGAGGAACTCGAAGGCGTCGAGGTGCCGGGTCGGCGGGTGCCCTGCCTCGGCGCCGGCGATGTCGAACCCGACCACGCCCACGTCCCGGAACCGGATCGCCAGCTCGGCGATCTCCATCGACCGCGCGGCGTGCCGCATCGCGGTGAGCAGCGCGCCGACCCGGATCCGGCGGCCGCGGGCGGCGGCCCGGGCCGAGCCCTCGCGGAAGCCGGCCAGCACCGCCTCCACCACGGCGTCCAGCGACAGCCCCTGCTCGACGTGCAACTCGGGGGCGAACCGGACCTCGGCGTAGACCACCCCGTCGTCGGCGAGGTCCTCGGCGCACTCGGCGGCGACCCGGCGCAGCGCCTCGGCGGTCTGCATCACCCCGACGGTGTGCGCGAAGGTCTCCAGGTAGCGCTCCAGCGAACCGGAGTCGGCCGCGTCCCGGAACCAGGCCCCGAGCCGGTCGGCGTCGGTGGCGGGCAGGTCGGTGTAGCCGGTGCGCGCGGCCAGGTCGAGAACGGTCGCCGGGCGCAGTCCGCCGTCCAGGTGGTCGTGCAGCAGCACCTTCGGTGCGCGGAGGATCGTCTCGCCGGTGATCGGGGTCGCCATGACGAGACGATACCCGGCCCTGGCGTGACGACGAGATGTCACTTACAGTACCGGGCGAAAGGTACGAAAGGGACTGTTCGTACAAGTGGGGGTTGCGCAGTGACGGAGTCCGGCTTCGACGTGGTGCCCGCGAAAGTCCGGGAAGTGGGCCGCACGGTCGTCCAGCTGTCCACCGACGTCGGCTCGATCGTGTCCGCCGGGGCGGCCACGATCCGGCTCGCCGGCTCCGGGAACGCCGGGTTCCTCACCACCCCGGCGATGGCGGCCCTCACCGCCTCGCACGTCGCCGCGCTGGCCAACCTGGGCGGTCAGCTCGACCAGCACGGCAAGGACCTGGAGGGCTCGGCCCGGACGTACGAGGCGGTCGACCGGGACCAGCAGAACGCCTCGATCACCGCGGCGGTGCCCACCGACACCTCCTGGACGGGGCCGGCCTGATGCCCTCGTACGCGCAACTGCGGGCCTGCGACCCGCAGTCCTTCGTCGAGGCCGGGCGGACCTACCAGCGGATGGCCCAGGGGTTCGCCCGGGTGCGGGCGGCGTTCCAGCAGGCGATGGCCGTGCTCGACGCGAACTGGCAGGGCGCGGCCAAGCAGCTGATGGCCGACCGCGGCACGCACCTGGACGGCGGGCTGGTCGCCGGCGGCCAGGAGGCCGACTCCACCGGCCAGGTGCTGGTGACCCTGGGCCAGGCCCTGACCGCCGCCCAGGCCTCGCTCACGGCCGCGGTGGCCACCGCGCACGGCGTCGGGCTGATCGTCACGCCGGACGGCTCGGTGCTCAACCCCAACCCGGTCCACAACCAGGCCGGGAACGCGATGCTCGGGCCGGTCCGGGCCATGATCACCGCCGCGGTGGCCGCCGGCACCGCCGCCGACGCCGCCGCGGCCGGCAAGATCGCCACGCTGGCCGCCGGGAAGCTGATCGCGACCTTCGGCTCGCAGGGCGGGACCGCCGCCGCGATCGTCCAGGAGGTCGCCGCGGTGGCCACCGGCCGGGCCACCGCGCCCGACGCCGGCACCGCCGCCACCATCGCGGCCCGGATCGCCTCCCGGGCCGACTTCGGCTCGCTGGGCCCGGTGGAGCGGGCGATCATCGACCAGGTCGTCGCGCCCACCGGGATCATCGGCTCGGAAGGGCTGGCCGCCTGGACCGCCCGCCGCAAGCAGGAGACCGGGACCGCCGACTGACCGCGGCGCTCAGCGCGCCCGGCCGTCGGTCGCGCCGAGCAGCTCGCCCAGCGGCACGTCCAGCGCGGCGGCCAGCCGCAGGAGCCGGACGACGTCCACGCCGTGGGTGCCGTGCTCGATCAGCGACACGAAGCTGCGCGACATCCCGGCGGCGGCGGCCAGCTCGTCCTGGGTCATCTCCCGGGTCAGCCGCAGCAGCCGGACCCGCTTGCCCAACGCCCGCAGCCAGACGTCCGGGTCGATCTCCCCGCTCCCACTCATCAGTGCGCCGTCCCTCCTCAACGATCCGTCATGATGTAATCTGTATTCACGGAGGAGCGCTCCGGCATCACAATACCGGATCATGGATGAAGGGACGCATCATGAGGACGCTGGAGCCGCGGGTGCCGAGGGCACCGGGCCGAGGGCGCGACGCGCACCGGGTCGGCGCCGCGGTGGTCCCGCGCTGGCTGCGGGAGCACCGCCGGGCGGCCCGGCCGGCGGGGGCGGTCCGGGGGCTCGCCGACCGGCCGGCCGCGGCGGCCCGCCCCCATCCCGAGCCGACCCTGCGCGAGGTGCTCGACGCCCAGGGCGTCCGGCCCTTCCACCCGGCGGCGCACCGGGGCGGCGCGCGACTGTCCGCCGCGGACTGGGCGGAGCTGCGGGCCGCCCTGGCGGGGGTGCGGGCCGGTGACTGACGTCATCCTGGACACCGACGCCTTCTCCCGGCTGGCCGACGGGCGCGGCGGCGGGGCCGCGCTCGCCGGCCGGCTGGCCGGGCTGCGGACCGTCCTCGCCTTCCCGACCGTGGCCGAGCTGCACTACGGCGCCCGGCTGGCGACCTGGGGCGACACCCGGCTGCGCCGGCTGGAGCAGGACATCGCCCGGCACGGGGTGCTCCGGCCGACCGACGCGGTGCTGCGGCGCTGGGGGGCGCTGCGGGCCGACGCGGTCCGCCTGGGCCACCCGCTCGGCCAGGAGGACCACGTCAACGACCTGTGGATCGCGGCCTGCGCCGTGCACCACGGCGTGCCCCTGCTGACCGGCAACGTGCGGCACTTCGCGGGGCTGCCGGGGTTGACGGTGGTCCCGGCGGGCTGAGGCCGTGGGCCGCCCCGGCCGGCCGGGCACTCCGACCGGCCCGCACCCCGACCGGCCCCGCAGTCGACCGGCTTGGCACCCCGGCCGGCCCGGTGCTCCGGCCGGCCCGGTGCTCCGACCGGCCCGGTGCTCCGACCGGCCGGGTCCATCGACCGGTTGACGGCGGGACCGGTCGGGCGGGCGTGGCGGCTCCCGCGGACATCCCGGAGGATCGGGGACATGACCGACGCCGCCATCCGGGTGACCGGCCTGCGCAAGCTCTACCAGGGTCGGCCGGCGGTGGACGGCGTAGACCTGGAGGTGCACCGCGGCGAGGTGTTCTCGCTGCTCGGGCCGAACGGCGCCGGCAAGTCCACCACCGTGGAGATCCTCGAAGGGTTCCGCCGCCGGGACGGCGGCGACGTGCGGGTGCTGGGCACCGACCCGGCGCACGCCGACGCCGCGTGGAAGGCCCGCATCGGCATCGTCCTGCAGCGGGTGGACGACCTCGCCCAGTCCAGCGAGCTGACCGTACGGGAGTGGGTCGGCTCGATGGCGGCGTACTTCCCGGACCCGCGGCCGCCGGACGAGGCCATCGAGATGGTCGGCCTGACCGGGAAGCGGGACGCCCGCGCGTCCAGCCTGTCCGGCGGCCAGCGGCGCCGGCTGGACGTGGCGCTGGGCATCGTGGGCCGGCCCGAGCTGCTGTTCCTGGACGAGCCGACGACCGGGTTCGACCCGGAGGCGCGGCGGCAGTTCTGGGGGCTGATCCAGGGTCTCGCGGAGGCCGGCACCACGATCCTGCTGACCACCCACTACCTGGACGAGGCCGAGCACCTCGCCGACCGGGTCGCGGTGATCAGCGCGGGCCGGATCGTCGAGGTCGGCCCGCCGGCCACCCTCGGCGGCCGGGCGCACGCGGCGGCCACCGTCCGCTGGCTGGACCGGGACGGGCCGCGGGCGGTGACCACCGACGTCCCGACCCAGGTCGTCCGGGAGCTCGCCGCCCGCTTCGACGGCGAGGTGCCGGAGCTGGTGGTCGAGCGGCCCAGCCTGGAGGACGTCTACCTGCGGATGATCGGGAGCCCGGCATGACCACCACCGCGGGCGCCACCGGCACGGGCACCGGGCACCGGCCGCCGTCGCTGCTGTCGGTCTCCCGGGTCCGGGCGCGGGTCGAGCTGCTGACGTTCCTGCGGGAGCGGGAGGCGGTCATCTTCACGTTCGCGTTCCCGATCATCCTGCTGGTCATCTTCGGGTCGGTGTTCGGCCGGCAGGAGCTCGAGGGCGGCGTCAGCTTCGCGCAGTACTTCGTCGCCGGCATGATCGCCGCCGGCCTGTTCGGCAGCAGCTTCCAGAACCTGGCCATCGCGATCCCGATCGAGCGGGACAGCGGCGCGCTCAAGCGGCTGGCCGGCACCCCGATGCCGCGCTCGGCGTACTTCGTCGGCAAGGTCGTCCTGGTCGCCGTCATCGCCCTCGTGCAGAACGCGCTGCTGCTGCTCATCGGCGTGCTGTTCTACGACCTGGACCTGCCGGGCTCGGCCGGCCGCTGGCTGACGTACGCGTGGGTGTCGGTGCTCGGGGTGACCGCGTGCACGCTGCTCGGCGTGGCCGCGGCGTCGGCGGTCCGCAACGGCAAGACGGCGCCGGCGGTCATCTCCCCGATCGCGATCGTGCTCCAGTTCATCTCCGGCGTGTTCTTCGTCTTCTCCGACCTGCCGGCCTGGATGCAGACGATCGCGTCGGTGTTCCCGCTGAAGTGGATGACCCAGGGGATGCGCTCGGTCTTCCTGCCCGACGGGTACGCGACCCAGGAGCCGGCCGGGGCCTGGGAGCACGGGCGGATCGCGCTGGTGCTGGCGATCTGGTCCGTGGTCGGGCTGGTGGTCGCGGTGCGCACGTTCCGCTGGCGGAACAAGGCCGACGGATGACCGGGGCGCGCGGACGGCCCGGGCGCGACCGGGTGGACGGGGCCGGCGGGTGAGCTCGGCCGCCGGCACCGACGCCTGGGACCGGACCTGGGCCGGCTGGGACGCCGCGTTCGCGCTCGCGCTCGCGCTCGCGGCGTCGCTGGCCGTCGCCGTCGAGGCCGACCCGGCCGGCGGGTCCCGGGCGGTCGCGCTGGCCGCGCTGCTCGCCCTCGGCGGCTGGTACGCCGCCTTCGGCGCCCGGGCGCTGCGCTCGGTCGCGGCCGCTCCGGCCTGGATCTACACCGCGGGCATGGTCCCGCTCTTCCTCCTGGCGTTCGCGCAGGTCAGCGCGGTGGGGTTCCTGCTGTTCGTGCTGTACCCGCACGCCTGGGCGATGTTCGAGGAGCGCCGGCCGGCGGTGGCGGCGAACGTGGTGCTCACCGTCGGGCTCGGCCTGGTGACCCTGCTGCGCTGGCAGGCCTCGCCGGCGGCGGTGCTGGCCCAGGTCGGCATCTCGCTGACGTTCTCGGTGGCGATGGGGCTGTGGGTGACCGGCATCGTCCGGCAGAGCGTCGGGCGCAAGGCGGTCATCGCCGAGCTGGAGGCGACCCGGGCCGAGCTGGCCGCGGTCAGCCGGGAGGCCGGGGTGCTGGCCGAGCGGGAGCGGCTGGCCGGGGAGATCCACGACACGCTCGCCCAGGGCTTCACCTCGGTGGTCATGCTGCTGGAGCTGGCCGGGGCGGAGCTGGACACCGACCCGGCGGCGGCCCGGCGCCGGCTGGTCACCGCCCGGGAGACCGCCCGGCAGAACCTCGCCGAGGCGCGGGCCCTGGTGGCCGCGCTCAGCCCGGTCGACCTGCACGAGGCGTCGCTGCCGCAGGCCATCGGCCGGCTGGCCGACCGCTTCGGCTCCGAGACCGGGCTGCCGGTCGAGCTGACCGTGTCCGGCCCGCCCCGGGCGCTGCCGGCGAACGCCGAGGTGGTGCTGCTGCGCTCCGCGCAGGAGGCGCTGGCGAACGTCCGCAAGCACGCCGGGGCCGGGCGGGTCGCCGTCGAGCTCCGGTTCCAGGAGGAGGGGACGACGTTGACCGTCACCGACGACGGGGCCGGGTTCGACCCGGCCGCCGCCTCCCTCGGATACGGCCTGGCCGGCATGCGCCGCCGGGTCGAGGACACCGGCGGCACCCTGGCCGTCCGCAGCGGGCCGGGCGGGACGGCGGTGGAGGTCCGGTGCTGAGGCTGCTCGTGGTCGACGATCACCCGGTGGTCCGGGAGGGGCTGCGGGCGATGCTCGACGCCGAGCCGGACCTGGAGGTGGTCGGCGAGGCCGGGTCCGGCGCCGAGGCCGTCACGCTGGCCGCCGCGCTGCGCCCGGACGTGGTGCTGATGGACCTGCGGATGCCCGGCCTGGACGGGGTGGCGGCGACGGCCCGGATCACCGCGGCCGGCACCGGGCGGGTGCTCGTCGTCACCACGTACGACACCGACACCGACATCCTGCGCGCGGTCGAGGCCGGGGCGACCGGCTACCTGCTCAAGGACACCCCGCGCCGGCAGCTGGCCGACGCGGTCCGGGCCGCCGCCCGGGGCGAGACCGTGCTGGCCCCGCCGGTGGCCCGCAAGCTGGTCTCCCGGGTCCGGTTCCCGGCGGTGGAGGCGCCGACCCGGCGCGAGCTGGAGGTGCTGGCCGAGGTCGCCCGCGGGCTGTCCAACGCCGAGGTCGGCCGGGCGCTGCACATCAGCGAGGCGACGGTGAAGACCCACCTGGTGCGGGTGTTCGAGAAGCTCGGGGTGGGCGACCGCACGGCCGCGGTGACCCGGGCGATCTCGCAGGGCCTGCTGCCGCCGCCGTGACCGGGCCCGGTCAGTCCTCGCGGTGGACGGTGTCCGGGGAGAAGGCGGGGACGCAGATGGCGACGTAGTCGGCGCCCTCCGGGTCGGGGGTGGTGTAGCGGATGCGCTCGCCGGCCCGGGTGAGGACGGCCTCGCCCGCCCGCACGTCCAGCGCGCCGCCGTCGTGCTCGAGCCGTACGGTGCCGCGCAGCACCAGCGTGACCTCGTCGAACGCCGGTGTCTGCGGCGGCTCGCTCCAGCCGCCGGGCGCGGTCATCCGGGCCACCGACAGGACCTCGGTGGCCGAGTTGACCCGGCCCACGTACTCGTCGATGACCTTGCCGCCGGGAACCGGGATGGTGGTCGGCGCGGGGATGTGCTGGGGCATGCGGTCAGTCTGCCGCGATCCGGTCCAGCAGCAAGGCGGCGGGCTCCGGCGCGGCGTCGCCGATGGTGACCGCGCCGGCCAGCGCGGCCAGCGCCCGTTCGATGCGCGCCGGGTCGTCGGTGTGCAGCCGCAGCACCGGCGCGCCGGCCGCGACCGGGTCGCCCGGCTTGACCAGCATCTCGACACCGGCGGCGGCGGAGACCGGGTCCTCCTTGCGGGCCCGGCCGGCGCCGAGCCGCCAGGCCGCGACCCCCACCGCGTACGCGTCCAGACCGGCCAGCACGCCGGCCCGGTCCGCCGTCACCTCGTGGGTCTCGGCGGCGGTGGGCAGCGGGGCGTCCGGGTCCCCGCCCTGGGCGGCGATCATCCGCCGCCAGACGTCCATGGCCCGGCCGTCGGCCAGCGCGTCGGCGGGGTCCTCGGTCCGGCCGGCCGCGGTGAGCATCTCCCGGGCCAGCGCCAGGGTCAGCTCGACCACGTCGGCCGGTCCGCCGCCGGCCAGCACCTCGACCGACTCGGCGACCTCCAGCCCGTTGCCGGCGGTGCGGCCGAGCGGGACGTCCATGCCGGTGAGCAGCGCGACCGTGCGGACGCCGTGCGCGGTGCCGAGCTCCACCATCGCGGTGGCCAGCGCGCGGGCGTCCGCGAGGTCCTTCATGAACGCGCCGGAGCCGACCTTCACGTCCAGGACCAGCGCGGACGCGCCCTCGGCGATCTTCTTCGACATGATCGAGGAGGCGATCAGCGGGATCGACTCCACGGTGCCGGTCACGTCGCGCAGCGCGTACAGCTTGCGGTCGGCCGGGGCCAGCGACTCCCCGGCGGCGCAGATCACCGCACCGACGTCGGTCAGCTGCGCGCGGAACTCGGCCGCGCTCAGCCGGGCCCGCCAGCCCGGGATCGCCTCCAGCTTGTCCAGCGTGCCGCCGGTGTGGCCGAGGCCGCGGCCGGACAGCTGCGGGACCGCGACGCCGTGCGCGGCGACCAGCGGGGCCAGCGGCAGGGTGATCTTGTCGCCGACGCCGCCGGTGGAGTGCTTGTCGACCGTCGGCCGGCCGCCGGCGGACAGGTCCAGCCGCTCGCCGGACTCGATCATCGCGCGGGTCCACCGGGCCAGCTCGGCCGGCTCCATCCCGCGCAGCAGGACCGCCATGAGCAGCGCGGACATCTGCTCCTCGGCGACCGCGCCGCGGGTGTAGGCGTCGATCACCCAGTCGATCTGCGCGTCCGGCAGCCGGCCGCCGTCCCGCTTGGTCCGGATGACCTCGACCGCGTCGAAGGGCTCGCTCACGGCTGCATCCTGCCCGACGCCGCCCGGCTCACGTGCCGGCGACCCGGTCCAGGTCCTCGCGGCCGAAGGCCCGGGGCAGCAGCCGGCCGATCGGGACCGGGCCGTCGACGGTGTCGACGAGCAGCGCGGGGCCGCCGTGCTCCCAGAGCAGCTGCCGGCACCGCCCGCACGGCAGCAGCGCACCGCCGCCGGCGTCCACGCAGGCGAACGCGACCAGCGTCCCGCCGCCGGAGGCGTGCAGCGCCGAGACCAGGCCGCACTCCGCGCACAGGCCCAGGCCGTACGAGGCGTTCTCGACGTTGCAGCCGACGACCGTGCGGCCGTCGTCGACCAGCGCGGCGGCGCCGACCGGGAAGCCGGAGTACGGCGCGTACGCCCGGCGCATCGCCTCGGTCGCCGCCCGGCGCAGCCCCGGCCAGTCCGGGTCCGTCATCTCGCCTCCCCGCGCCGGTAGGGCTTGCCGTCGGCCGCGGGTGGTCGCAGCCGCTGCGCGGCCAGGGCGAGGACGAGCAGGGTGGTGAGGTGCGGCGCGAAGCCGACGAACTCGTCCGGCACCGTGTCTGCCGCCAGGTACCACACCACGGCGAGGGCGGCGACGACCATGCTGAGCACGCCCTGCAGCCGCCGGCCGCGGTAGAGCGACCAGGCGCCGAGCAGCACCAGGACCACGGCCAGCAGCAGGAGCAGCGCGTGCACCGACTCGCCGCCGGAGCGCAGCTGCAGCGCGTCGGTGTAGCCGAAGATGCCGGCGCCCATCGCCAGCCCGCCCGGCCGCCAGTTGCCGAAGATCATCGCGGCCAGGCCGATGTAGCCCCGGCCGTTGGTCTGGCCCTCCCGGTAGATGCTGGTGGCGACCTGGGCGAGGAACGCCCCGCCCAGGCCGGCGAAGCCGCCGGAGATGATCACGGCGAGGTACTTCATCTTGTAGACGTTCACGCCCAGCGACTCGGCGGCGCCCGGGGCCTCGCCGCAGGCGCGCAGCCGCAGCCCGAACTTCGTCCGCCACAGCAGGAAGAACGAGATCGGCACCAGCAGGACCGCGATCAGGGTCAGCCAGGAGACCTGGGTGACCAGGCCGCCGAGGATGCCGGCGACGTCGGAGACCAGGAACCAGCCCTGCCGCTCCAGGTCGCGCAGCAGCCCGCTGCCGGGCAGCGTGAAGGTGCCGATCGGCGGCAGGCCGGGCGACTGGGTGACGCCGCCGCCGGGGGTGCCGGCGAAGACCAGCGCGGACAGGAAGCGGGTGACGCCGGCGCCGAGGATGTTCAGCGCGACGCCGGAGACGATGTGGTCGACGCCGAAGGTGACGGTGGCGACCGCGTGCACCAGCCCGCCGAGCGCGCCGCCGATGATCCCGGCCAGCACGCCCCACCAGGAGCCGAACTCGTACGCGCCCCAGGCCCCGAACCAGGTGCCCAGGATGAGCTGCCCCTCCAGGCCGATGTTGACCACGCCGGCCCGCTCCGCCCACAGGCCGCCGAGGCCGGCCAGCCCGATCGGGACGGCGAGCCGGAGCGCGGCGCCGGTGGTGCCGGAGGAGGTGATGTCGTTGGCGTCGGTGACCAGCCGGATGATCGACACCAGGACCAGCAGGCCGGCGACGGCGAGCAGGATCATCGCCGGGCTCAGGGTGCGACGGCGCCGGGACGGGGCCGGTGGGGCCACCGTCCGGTCGACCAGACCGGTGCTCATGCCGGGTCCTCCCCGCCGTCACGGCTCGGGTTGTCGGGGTCGGCGGCATGCCGGCCGTTGGCCGGTCCACCGGTCGCGGTGGCGCCGGACGCGTGCCGGCCGGCCCCCGGTGCGGGGTCCGGGTCGGAGCCGGTGCCGGTGGTGCTGCGGTCGGCCGGGCCGCCGGGGACGCCGGCCGGGACCGGCGCGGCCGCCCGCAGCTCCGCGCCGACCCGGCGCTGCTGCTGGGCCAGGGAGAACCGGCGGACCAGCTCGTAGGCGATGACCACGGACAGGACGGTGACGCCCTGCATGATCGTCACGATCTCCTTGGGCACCCCCTCCAGGTCGAGGATCTGCGAGGACTGCTCCAGGAAGGACCACAGCAGCGCGCCGATCGCGATGCCGACCGGGTGGTTGCGGCCGAGCAGGGCGATCGCGATGCCGGAGAAGCCGTACCCGGCCGGGAAGTCGGACGCGTACGCGTGGCTCTCCCCCAGCAGCAGCGGCATGCCGACCAGGCCCGCCACGCCGCCGGACAGCAGCATGGTCCGGACGACCATCTTCTTCACGTCCACGCCGCTGGCCACCGCGGCGGTCTCCGACAACCCGGTCGCGCGCAGGTCGAAGCCGAACCGGGTCCGGCCGAGCAGGATCCAGTAGCCGAGGCCGCAGGCGAACGCGATGAGGATGAAGCCGAAGACCTCCCCGTTGGCGAACGGGATGCCCGGCAGGTGTGCGCTCTCCGGCATCGGCTCGGTGCTGACCTGCTGGCTGCCGATCAGGGTGCCCAGCCGGCTCGGGTCGAGCAGGTAGGCGACGATCCCGGCGCCGATGACGTTCAGCATGATCGTCGAGATGACCTCGCTGACCCCGCGGGTGGCCTTGAGGATCGCGGCGATGCCGGCCCAGAGCGCGCCGACCGCCACCGCGACCAGCACGACCACGACCATCAGCACCGGGCCGGGCAGCACCAGCCAGCCGCCGACGACGGCGGCGAAGAACGCGGCCATGCGGTACTGGCCGTCGACGCCGATGTTGAACAGGTTCATCCGGAAGCCGATGGCGACGGCCAGCGCGGAGAGGAAGTACGTCACCGACCGGTTGACCGTCTGGACCATGGTGTCCGGGTCGATGCCGTAGTCCAGCATCGACTCGAAGGTCTCGATCGGCGAGTTGCCGGAGATCATCAGGGCCAGCGAGGACAGCAGCAGCGCGACGATCAGCGCGAGCAGCGGGGCGGCCAGGCCGAGGCCGATCCGCTGCAGGTCGAAGCGCTTCACTGCTCCCCCTTCGCGGGCAGCCCGGTCGATCCGCCGGACACCGACCCGGTGCCGGTGGTCCCGGTGCCGGTGAGGCCCGGCCCGGTGGTGCCGGGCACGGCGTCGCCCTCGTCGTCGGCACCCGCCGCCGGGCCGGCGCCGGTGCCGGCGCCGGTCATCGCGGAGCCGAGGTCCTCCGGGGTCACCGTGCGCGGGTCGGCCCGGCCGACCAGCCGGCCGCGCAGGATCACGTCGATGGTGTCGGACAGGCCGATCAGCTCGTCCAGGTCGGCGGAGATGAGCAGCACGGCGAGGCCGTCGGCGCGGGCGGCGCGCAGCGCGTCCCAGATCTGGGCCTGGGCACCGACGTCCACCCCGCGGGTCGGGTGCGCGGCGAGCAGCAGCACCGGGTCGCCGCTCATCTCCCGGCCGATGATCAGCTTCTGCTGGTTGCCGCCGGACAGCGCGGAGGCGGCCACGTCGATGCCCGGCGTGCGGACGTCGTACTCGCGGACGATCCGCTCGGTGTCCTCGCGGGCGCCGGACCGGTCGATCCACGGGCCGGCGACGTTGGGCTTGCGGGTCTGGTGGCCGAGGATGCGGTTCTCCCACAGCGGCGCCTCGAGCAGCAGCCCCTGCCGGTGCCGGTCCTCCGGGATGAAGCCGATGCCGGCCTCCCGGCGGTGCCGGGTGCCCAGCCGGGCGAGGTCGCGGTCGCCGAGCAGCACCCGGCCGCTCGCCACCGGCCGCAGGCCCATGATCGCCTCGACCAGCTCGGACTGGCCGTTGCCCTCGACGCCGGCGATGCCGAGCACCTCACCGGCCCGGATGGTCAGGGACACGTCGTCCAGCACGGCCCGGCCGTCCGGCGCGAGGACGGTGAGCCCCTCGACGGTCAGCACGACCTGGTCCCGGACGGTGGACTCGCGCGTCTCCGGGGACGGCAGCTCGCCGCCGACCATCAGCTCGGCCAGCCGCCGCGCGGTGACCTCGGCCGGGTCCACGGTGGCGACCGTGGTGCCGCGCCGGATGACGGTGATCTCGTCGGCGACGGAGAGCACCTCGTCGAGCTTGTGCGAGATGAACAGGATCGTGATGCCCTCGGCCTTGAGCTCCCGCAGGTTGCCGAAGAGCTCGTCGACCTCCTGCGGGACGAGGACCGCCGTGGGCTCGTCCAGGATCAGGATGCGGGCGCCGCGGTAGAGGACCTTGAGGATCTCGACCCGCTGCCGGTCGCCGACGCCGAGGTCCTCGACCATCCGGTCCGGCCGCACGCCCAGCCCGTACGCCTCGGAGATCTCGATGATCCGGCGGCGGGCGGCCCGGGTGTCCAGCCGGCCGAAGCCGCCCGGCTCGGCGCCGAGGACCACGTTCTCCAGCACGGTGAGGTTGTCGGCCAGCATGAAGTGCTGGTGGACCATGCCGATGCCGGCGGCGATCGCGTCGGCCGGCGAGGAGAAGCTGACCGGTTTCCCGGCGACGTCGACCGTCCCCTCGTCCGGCTTCTGCATGCCGTAGAGGATCTTCATCAGGGTCGACTTGCCGGCGCCGTTCTCACCGACGACGGCGTGCACGGTGCCGGTGCGCACCGCGATGTGCACGTCGCTGTTGGCCACCACGCCGGGGAAGCGTTTGGTGATGCCCCGCAACTGCACGGCGACGTCGTGTGTCGGCGCGGCCGGCGGGCCGGCAGGTGCTGCGGACGTCACGCTTCTCCTCCGCTACGAACGACGTCCGGGGGCGACGCGGTGGTGCGTCGCCCCCGGACCGGGTCAGGACCGACCGTCAGGAGACCTTCGTCGGAACCTTGATGCTGCCGTCGACGATCTTGGCCTTGTACTCGTCGAGCTTGGTCTTGATGTCGTCGACCCCGCCGCCGGAGGTGGAGTAGCCGACGCCGTCGGCCTTGAGGTCGAACGTGGTCGCGCCGGCGACGAACTTGCCGTCCTTCGCCGAGGTGAGGAAGTTCAGGACCGCCACGTCGACCCGCTTGATCATCGAGGTCATGATGACCTTCTGGACCGCCGGGTCGGCCGTCAGGTACTGGTCGGAGTCGACGCCGATGGCCTTCTTGCCGGCCGCGCTGGCCGCCTGGAAGACACCCGTGCCGGAGCCGCCGGCCGCCGCGTAGACGATGTCCGCGCCGCCGTCGAACATGCCCTTGGCGGCCTCGCCGCCCGCTGCCGGGTCGTTGAAGCCCGAGCAGTTCTGCTGCGGGGTGGACAGGTAGCGGCTGACCACCTTGATGCCCGGCTTGGCCGCCTCGGCACCGGCCTTGAAGCCGGCCTCGAACTTCGCGATCAGCGGCACGCTGCAGCCGCCGATGAAACCGACGGAGTTGGTGGTGTCCTTCAGCGCCGCGGCCGCGCCGACCAGGAACGAGCCCTGCTCCTCGGCGAAGACCAGGTTCGCCACGTTCGGCGCCTCGACGTCGAAGGTCGTCGCGTCGACGATGCCGAACTTCACGTCCGGGTACTTCGGGGCGACGGTCTTCACGGCCGGCGCGTAGGCGAAGCCGACCGCGATGATCGGGTTGTATCCGCCCTTGGCCAGCAGGTCCAGCCGGGTCGCCCGGTCGGTGTCGGTCTCGTTGGCGCGGGCCGACAGCTCGCTGACGTTGTCCTCGGAGATGCCGAAGTCCTTCTTGGCCTTGTCCAGGCCGACCGCCGCCGAGTCGTTGAACGACTTGTCGCCGCGCCCGCCGATGTCGTAGGCCAGACCGATCTTCAGGTCGCTGCTCGGCCCGGCGTTGCCGCCGTCGCCGCCGCCGGTCTCCGTGTCGTCACCACAGGCGGTGAGCGTCATCGCGCCGATAAGCGCGGCTGCCACCAGCCCCATCCCACGCGCTCGGCGCAAGAGGATCTCCCTTCGAGGGTCCGGGTCCGGCGCCCGGTATCGGGCGACACGGTAGACCGCCGGTGACCGGTCAGGACGCCGAGGGCGCCTTCTCGTCACCGCATCGTTGTACGCGGGGACACGCTCGTCGCCGGGTGACCGCCGGTCAACGACCTGGGCACATCTGTGGAGAACCGGACGGCCTGTGGACAGCCGTTCGCGCCGGGCGCCCGGACGGGTCAGGGTTGGACCTGCCGGCGGGGAGCCGGGTGGCGACGGGCGGGAGGAGGCCGGTGCGGTGGAGGACGGTGGAGGACGTAGCCTCGGGCGCCGTGAGGCGGAGGCAGTGGCCGGCGGCCGGGATCGCGGTGCTCGTGTCAGTGCTCGTGTCAGTGCTCGCCGTGACCGCGCCAGGGCCGGCCCTGGCCGCGCCGGCGGCCCCGGTGCCGACACCGACCCCCGAGCCGGCGCTGCCCGGGCAGGGGCCGGGCGGCGAGCCGGTCGGCGGGATCCGCCTCGGCACCGTGAACGTCCAGGTTCCTGCCGGCGCGCCGGCACTGCCCGCGAACATCAGCGCCCGGGGCTGGGTGCTGGCCGACCTGGACTCCGGCGACGTGCTCGCCGCCCGCGACGCGCACGGGCGGTTCCCGCCGGCGAGCACGCTGAAGGTGCTCACCGCGTTGACCCTGCTCCCCCGGCTGACCGACAAGAAGCGGGTGATCGCCTGCGTGGACGCCGACGTCGACGTGGACGGCACCCGGGTCGGCCTGGTCCCCCGCGGCCGCTACACGGTGGACGTGCTGTTCCAGTCGATGCTGATGGCCTCGGGCAACGACGCGGCGAACACGCTCGCCCGGGTCTACGGCGGGGTGCCGAAGACGCTGGCCGCGATGAACGCGGAGGCCCGGCGCCTGCAGGCGTTCGACACGCACGCCGCGACCCCGTCCGGACTGGACGGCCCGCGCCAGTTGACCTCGGCCTACGACCTGGCGCTGATCAGCCGGGCGGCGTTGGCCCGGGCGGACTTCCAGCGGTACTCGACCCAGCGGAAGGGCCGGATCCCGGCGCAGAAACCGAAGTTCGGGGCGTTCGAGTTCGCCAACGGCAACAGGCTGCTCTACAACTACCCGGGCGCCATCGGCGGGAAGAACGGCTTCACCGACGCGGCCCGGCACACGTTCGTCGGCGCGGCCCGGCGGGGGTCCCGGCGGCTGGTCGTCACCTTCCTGCACGGCGAGCACCGGCCGACCTCGCTCTCCGAGCAGGCGGCCCGGATGCTGGACTGGGGATTCTCGCTGCGACCAGCCGTGGCGCCGGTCGGCACGCTGGTCGAGCCCGCGGACCCCGGCGCACCCCCACCCACTCCGTCGGCCGCACCGGCCACGCCGGTCCCACCGACGCCGGCCGAGTCCGCGCCGCTCCCGGCCGGCGAACGCGACCGGGCGACCAAGCGGAACGGGGTCCCGACGGCCGCCCTGGCCGGCGGCATCGTGGGGTTGACCGCCCTGCTCTGGGCCGGCATGGCGGTCGCCCGTCGGCGGCGCCCCTGACCCGGCGCCCGCGCCCTGCCGGCGGGTCCGGCCCCGGGGCGACGTGGTCGGTGCGGCAGGATTGACCGGCTAGCGTGCGGCTCGTGACGGTGTACGGAGAGGCTCGGGTGTACCAGGTGGCGTTCTCCTACCGTGACATCGCGGCCGAGGTGGACGTGCTGCTCGGCTGGTTCGGGCGGCACGCGGGCGGGGTGCCGGGCTCGGTGCTGGAGCTCGCGGCCGGTCCGGCCGACCACGCGCGGGAGTTCGCCCGGCGCGGGATCGCGGCGACCGCGCTGGACCTGTCCCCGGAGATGTGCCACTACGCGAGCGCGCAGGCGGTGGCGGACGGGGTGCCGCTGGAGGTCGTCGAGGCCGACATGACCGCGTTCGACCTCGGCCGGGAGGTCGAGCTGGCCGTGCTCCTGCTGTCCTCGGACTCCCACCTGCTCGACCTGGACGCGTTCGTCGGGCACCTGGAGTCGGTGGCGCGGTCACTGCGGCCGGGCGGGCTGCACATCCTGGAGATGACCCACCCGAAGGACCACTTCAGCACCGACGGGTCGACGCGGGCGGAGTGGGAGGCGACCGACGGCGGGCTCACCGTCGCCGCCCGCTGGGGCGCCGACGGGGACCCGTTCGACCCGGTCACGCAGGTCGCCCGGCGGAGCGTGGAGCTGCGGGCGACCGAGGGCGGCGGCTCCGGGCAGGTGGTCCGGGACGTCCTCGCCGAGCGGCTGTGGACGGCCACCGAGGTCACGGCGGCGGTCCGGCTCAGCGGCGCGTTCGACGTCGTGGCCTGGTACGGCGCCTACAGCGGGATCCCGGTCACCCACCAGAAGGCGTGGCGGATGATCCCCGTCCTCCGCCGCCGCTAGCGCCCGCCGCGGCCGGCGCGCCGGCCACCGACGGTCAGCGGTGGCGGCGGAGGTAGCGGCCGGCCGCGGTCGCGGTGCCGGCCCCCAGCACCGCCCCGGTGCCGACCAGGACGCCGGCCACCGCGGCCGGGCGGGTCGCGCCGACCGGCCGGTCGCCGTTCGCGGGCACCGGCCCGAGGACGTCCCGGCCGTCGGCCGGGCGGTCGGCGACCGGCACCGCGTACCCCTCCTCCGGCTCGTCGTCGCCGCACTCGCTCGAGCCCTCCGGCTGCTTGCCGGTCGCCGTCCAGGCCGCGGTGAGCAGCAGGAACCGGGACACCAGGTCGATCCAGACCAGCAGGCCGACCGCCGCCGCGAACGGCCCGTACGTCGGGTTGCTGCTCACGCCGGCGATGTACGTCGTCCCGACGACCTTGAGGATCTCGTACCCGATGGCGGCGAGGAGGGCCCCGCGCACCACGGTCTTGTAGCGCACCGGCCGGCGCGGCAGCCGGACGAACAGCCAGATGAACAGCAGCGTGTCCGCCGCGAGCGCCAGCGCGATCGCCACCGCCCCGACGAGCAGGCCCATCCCGGGGATGCCGTCGATGCCCAAGGCGTTCACGATGGCGTTGGTCGCCGCGGTCCCGCCGGAGGTGAGCGCCAGCGACAGCACGATCCCGAGCCCGAGGCCGATCAGCACCAGCAGGTCGCCGGCCTTGGCCTTGACGAAGTTCTCCTCGGTCGTCTCGCACGCCCACACCACCTGCACGCCGGTGCGCAGGTTGCCGACCCAGCCGAGCCCCGCGTACGCCACGCCGAGCAGGGCGATGACCCCGATGCTGCCGCGGTTGGCGATGATCGAGCCGACCGAGTCCGACAGCGTCCCGCCGAGCGAGCCGGGCACGTTGTCCGCGATGACCTCCCGCAGCTCGCCCTGCAGGCGCTCGTTGTTCGCCAGCACGAAGCCGGCGACCGAGGTGGCGAGCAGCACCAGCGGGAAGATCGCCAGGAAGCTGAAGTAGGTGATCGCGGCGGCGAGGTGGTCGCCGTGCGCGTTCTTGTACTGCGTGTAGGCCCGCACGAGATGGTCCAGCCACGGCCGCCGGGCCCGCTGCTCGCGCAGCGTTCCCTTGACCCGGTCGACGAGGCCCGGCATCGGTCAGCTCCCCCGGAGTGCGAAGTCCTTCCGTACAGCCCATACCCCACCGGCTTCCTGCTGGAACGCCGTGAACCCGCGCACGGCGAACCGGGCGTCGAACGCCGCCAGCCCCTCGTACGCCTCGTCGAGTCCCTCGTGCGGGATGTCGTGGGCGACCGTGACGTGCGGGTGGTACGGGAAGCGGGTCTCCCGGTGCAGCGGCCCCGACCGCACCCGGCGCTCCAACTGCTCGCACTGCGCGATCCCCGCCGCCACCGCGACGAACACCACGTCGGACACCGGCCGGAACGTGCCGGTGCCGGACAGGTGGATCTCGAACGGCCCGTGCCCGTCGGCGACCGCGGCCAGGTGGTCGTCGATCTCCGGCAGCAGCTCCGCCGGCACCTCGGTCGGCGGCAGCAGCGTCACGTGCGGCGGGATCCGGGTGATCTCCGCGTCACCGACCCGGACCCGCCAGCCGGCCAGCACCTGGCGCCACGGCGTCGGCACCGAGATGACCACTCCGACCCGGGTGGTCGTCACGGCGCCCGGCCGGCGGCGAGGCGGCAGAGAAGAAGCACCCCGCGATTAGATCAGCCGGACGCCGGCCGGTTCACCGAACACGATCCCCGTCCCCCGACCGGCGCACCGGCGACCCGAAGCACCGGCGACCGGAGCACCGGAAGCCTGGAGCACCGGCGACCCGGAGCACCGGAAGCCTGGAGCACCGGGGGCCTGGAGCACCGGGGGCCTGGAGCACCGGGGGCCTGGAGCACTCGCGACCCCGGAGCGCCGCCGACCAGGGACCCCGGACCGGCCGGCCTCAGACGACCTGGGCGGATCCCCGGGCCGGGGGCTCGCCCGCCGGCTCGTCCAGGACCGTCGGCGGCGCCGGCTCCTCGACCTCGGCCACCGGCGGCTCCACCCGCAGCCGGGACACCCGCCGCCCGTCCAGCTCCAGCACCCGCACGGTCCAGTCCTTCGGCTCCTCCGAGCCGGAGGCCGGCGTCGCCGGCTGCGCGAGGAGCACGTCGCCCGGCATCGGCAGCCGGCCGAGCTTCCACATCACCCAGCCGGCGGCGGTCTCGTACGGTCCCTCGGGCAGCCGCAGCCCGGTCTGCTCGAACAGGTCGTCCAGGTTGAGCAGTCCGTCCACCTCGGCCGGCCCACCCGGCCGGGCCGGCGCGGAACCGGCCTCGTCGTACTCGTCGCGGATCTCGCCGATCAGCTCCTCGATCAGGTCCTCGAGGGTCACGATGCCGTCGGTGCCGCCGTACTCGTCCTCGACGATCGCCAGGTGGTGGCCCTCCCGGCGCATCTCCGACAGCGCGGAGAGCACCTTCTTCGTGCCGGGCAGCCGCTTGACCTCGCGGGCCATCCCGCCGACGGTCGCCGCCCGGCCGCCGGGCACGTCCGGGGCGAGCAGGTCGCGGATGTGCACGAAGCCGATCACGTCGTCGGAGTCCCGCCGGGCCACCGGGTAGCGGGAGTGCGGTGCCTCCATGGCGAGCCGGGCGGCCCGGGACACCGTGGTGCCGACGTCGAGGAACTCGACCTCGGTGCGCGGCACCATCACCTCCCGCACCTGCCGGTCGCCGGCGGAGAACACGTCGTCGATCAGCTTGCGCTCGTCCGCGGGCAGCGACTCGTGCGCGGCCACCAGCCCGCGCAGCTCCTCGTCGGTGATCGCCTCCCGGTTGGCGTCCGGGTCGCCGCCGGCCAGCCGGACCACCAGGTCGGTGGTCCGGGACAGCAGCCAGATCAGCGGGCGGGACATGGTGGCGATCCGGTCCAGCGGCGCGGCGGCGAGCAGCGCCACCGACTCCGCCCGCTGCAGGGCCAGCCGCTTCGGGGCCAGCTCGCCGAGCACCAGCGACACGTAGGAGATGAGGATGGTGATGCCGATGAACGCGGCCGTGTCGGCCACCCCGTCCGGCACGCCCCAGGCCAGCAGCAGGTCCGCCAGCGGCCCGGCCAGGGTCGCCGCACCGAAGGCCGCGGAGAAGAACCCGGCCAGCGTGACGCCGACCTGCACCGCGGCCAGGAACCGGTTGGGGTCGCCGGTCAGCTTGGCCAGCCGCGCACCGCGGGCGCCCCGCTCGGTCAGCGCCTTGACCTGGCTCTCCCGCAGCGAGACCAGCGCGATCTCGGCCGCGGAGAAGCAGCCGCCGAGCAACACGAATCCGAGGACGAGCAGGGCGTTCACCCAGGTGCCGCTCATCGGGCAAAGTGTACGGTCGCCCTTCCCCGGGCAGCCCGGGAACACCTGCGATGCTGAGGAGGATCCGTGCGGCTGCTCGTCACCGGCGGTGCCGGTTACATCGGCGGCGTGGTCACGCTGCACCTGCTGAAGGCCGGCCACGAGGTCACCGTGCTCGACGACCTCTCGACCGGGCACGCGGACTCGGTCCCGGACGGGGCGGCGTTCGTCGAGGGCACGCTGGAGGACGCGGCGGCGGCCGTGCTGTCCCGCGACCAGTACGACGGCGTGCTGCACTTCGCGGCGAAGGCGCTGGTCGGCGAGTCGACCCAGCACCCCGAGCGGTACTGGCGGACCAACGTGGTCGGCAGCCTGGCCCTGCTGGAGGCGATGCGGGCCAACGCGGTGCCGCGGCTGGTGTTCTCCTCCACCGCCGCCACGTACGGCGAGCCGGACGAGGTCCCGATCGTGGAGACCGCGCCGACCCGGCCGACCAACCCGTACGGGGCGTCCAAGCTCGCGGTGGACATGATGATCACCTCGGAGGCGCAGGCGCACGGCCTGGGCGCGATCAGCCTGCGCTACTTCAACGTGGCCGGCGCCTCCGGGCCGCAGGGCGAGCGGCACGCCACCGAGACGCACATAATCCCCATCGCGCTGCAGGTGGTCAGCGGCCGGCGGCCGACGTTCGGGATCTTCGGCGACGACTACCCGACCCCGGACGGCACCTGCATCCGGGACTACGTGCACGTCGACGACCTGGCCGACGCCCACCAGCTGGCCCTGGACGCGACCGTCCCCGGCGAGCACCGCATCTACAACCTGGGCAGCGGCGCCGGCTTCTCCGTGCTCGACGTGGTGGAGGCGGTGCGCCGGGTCACCGGGCACCCGGTGCCGACCGAGGTGCAGCCGCGCCGCGGCGGCGACCCGGCGGTGCTGGTCGCCTCCAGCGCCCGGATCCGGGAGGACCTGGGCTGGGTCCCCCGCAAACCGACGGTGGACGAGATGGTCGCCGACGCGTGGGCGTTCGAGCAGGCGAGGGCCCGGTGACGACCTGGCGGGCCCCGGGCCGGCTCAACCTGATCGGGGAGCACACCGACTACAACGACGGCTTCGTGCTGCCGTTCGCGCTGCCGTACGGGACGACCGCGACGGTCGGGCCGCGGACCGACGGCGCGCTCGTGCTGCGGTCGGCCCAGCGCGGCGACAGCGACCCGGTGCCGGTGGCCGGGCTGGAGCCGGGCTCGGTCGAGGGCTGGGCCGCGTACGCCGCCGGGGTGGTGTGGGCGCTGCGCGAGGCCGGGCACGACGTCGGCGGCGGGTTCGACGTCACCGTGGACGGCGACGTGCCGGAGGGGGCCGGCCTGTCCTCCTCGGCCGCGCTGGAGTGCTCGGTGGTCTCGGCGCTGGACGACCTGCTCGGCCTCGGGCTGGCGGCCCGGGACCGGGCGCTGCTGGCCCAGCGGGCCGAGAACGACTTCGTCGGCATGCCCAGCGGGGTCATGGACCAGATGGCCTCGGTGCTCTGCACCCCGGCGCACGCGCTGTTCCTGGACTGCCGCAGCCTGGAGGCCGAGCAGGTCCCGCTGGACCTGGCGGCGGCGGGCCTGGCGATCGTGCTGGTGGACAGCCGGGCCCCGCACCAGCTCACCGACGGCGCGTACGCCGAGCGCCGGCGGGCCTGCGAGGACGCCGCCCGCACGCTCGGGGTGGCCGCCCTGCGGGACGCCACCGACGCCGACCTGGACCGGCTGGACGCCACGCCGCTGCGCCGGGCCCGGCATGTCGTCACCGAGAACGCCCGGGTGCTGGAGACCGTGGCCGCGCTGCGGGACGGCCGGACCGCCGAGGTCGGACCGCTGCTGTCGGCCAGCCACGCCTCGATGCGGGACGACTTCGAGATCACCGTGCCGCGGGTGGACCTGATCGCGGCGACCGCGGAGGAGGCCGGGGCGCTCGGCGCGCGGATGACCGGCGGCGGGTTCGGCGGCTGCGTGCTGGCCCTGGTCCGGGCCGGGACCGAGGACGCCGTCCGGGCGGCGGTCGAGGAGGCGTACGACAAGAACGGATTCGGACGTCCGGGCTTCTACGACGCGATCCCGTCCGCGGGCGCGCACAGAATTGGGTGACGGGGGCGGGCCCGGCACTGGGAAGCCGCCCCCGTCTCGCGGGGAAGTCAGATTCAGATGTGCACTCGGGACCCGGATGAGCGTCCCGCAGGCCCCGTAGGTGGCAGAGCCTGCTCCGTTCGCACCGGAAAGTAAAGTCTTGACTACTGAACGTGGGACGGCGTAGAAACTCCGGTCACCAGTCGATTACTCACCGGTAGAACCCGCTGGTAGAACGGACAATTCCGATAAGCGGGTCAGTCCGACAGCCGAGGGCGCGGCATGGTCGAAGTCGGCTCGGAAATCTCGTCGAGAATGGCCGCCGAATACTGCACGAACCGCTCGCCGGCCGAGCGCAGGAGCGGCGCCGCCGCGCCGTCCGCGGCCTCGAACGCGGTCAGCTCCGCCCGGGCCCGGCGCACCCCGGCGAGCGCGGCCGCCGGCACGCCGCCGGACACCGTCTCCATCTCGTGCTCGACCGCCCGGACCACGTCGATCGCGGTCTGCACGGCCTGGGCCTTGACCATCTTCGACCAGGAGCTGTCCACGCCGCCGGGGCGGGCCGCGCCGGTGAACAGCCCGCCCAGCGCCAGCAGCACCCGGCCGCGCAGGTCACCCAGCCGCTGCACCATCGGGTCCGGCAGCGGCGCGGCCGAGGAGACCTGCTCCACCCAGCCGTCCACCGCCGCCGCGGCGGCGCCCAGGCAGGTCGCCGCGACCAGCGGGCGGTAGTCGGCCAGGTGCCGCCGGAACACCGCGACCCCGCCCACCGACGCGCCCAGCACGGCCGTCGGCGGCACCAGGACCTGCTCGAGGACCAGGTCGCCCCACGACCAGCCGGCCGGGGACGAGCCGTCCGGCCGCGCCGCCGGCACCGCGGTCAGGCCCGGCGCGTCGGCCGGGACGTAGAACGCGGCCAGGTGCTCCGGGCTGCGCGCGAACACCACGAACGCGTCCGCCTCGACCACCCGGGACACCCACGTCTTGCGGCCGGTGATCGCCCAGCCGTCCGCCGTCGGCACCGCCTGGGTGGCGACCGAGGCCAGCTCCGGCTCGACGTCCGGGTCGGTGGCCGGCTCGGTGGTGGCCAGCCCGACCAGCGAGCCGCGGATGACCGCGGCCAGCTCCCGCCGGCCGTGCCACTCCGGGTCCTGGGCCAGCAGCGCGCCGTGGCCGACGTGCGCCGCGTCGCGCAGGTTCAGGTCGCGGTAGCCGGCCAGGAACTGGATCCCGACCTGCACCACGTACCGGTGGCCGCCACCGCCGACCGCGGCCGGCGCGGTCGCCGCGCCCACCCCGGCGGCGTGCAGCCGCCGCTTCGCCTCCAGCAGCTGGGAGCCGCCGGCCCGCGCCGCCGGTGCCGCCCCCACCAGCATGGCGTCCGCCTGGCCGAGCAGGTCCAGCTCGCGGGAGCGGTAGACCCACAGCCCCGGCTCCAGCCAGGACCACGGTCCCGTACCCGGCAGCGTGCTCTGCGTCATGGGTCCCCTCAGGTGTGCCGCGTCCTCCGGTCCGGCCCTCCCCCGCCGAAGGCCCGGCAGGAGGGTAGTGGGGCCCCGCCTCAGCGGTGAAACCCCGGGGCCCGGGTAGCCTCATCGCCCGAACGGACGCAACGAATCAGGGCCGTACCGCGTCATCAGTTCCGACCGGGAACATCCACTCCGGGGGACGAGGTTGCCACCCCGGCCCGGAAGAGACCGAACGGAGACCCCAACCCAGATGACCGTCGACGACACGCTGCACATCACCGGTGGTGCCCCCCTCTACGGGACCGTCCCGGTGCGCGGCTCGAAGAACGCGGTCCCGAAGCTGATGGTCGCGGCCCTCCTCACCGAGCAGCCCGTCACCATCCGCAACGTCTCCTTCGTCCGCGACATCGGCATCGTCGCGGACCTGGTCGAGGCGCTGGGGTCGACCACCACCTCCGACCCGGCCGGCGGCGTGGTCTCCATCACCGCCCGCGACGTGCACCTGGCCGGCGAGGGCGAGCTGGCCGTCTTCCACGAGCGCAGCCGCATCCCGGTGCTGACCTGCGCCCCGCTGCTGCACCGCACCGGCAAGGCGGAGATCTGGCGGCCGGGCGGCTGCTCGATCGGCGAGCGGCCGGTCGGGTTCCACCTGGACGTGCTGCGGGCGTTCGGCGCGAAGGACGAGCGGACCGACACCGGCTACGTGCTCACCGCCCCGGCCGGGCTGCGCGGCGCGATCATCGACCTGCCGTTCCCGAGCGTGGGCGCGACCGAGCAGTTCCTGCTCGGCGCGGTCGTCGCGGCCGGCGACTCGGTGCTCAACAACGCCGCGGTCGAGCCGGAGATCATGGACCTGATCGGGATGCTGCAGCGCATGGGCGCGCTCATCACGGTCAAGCCCAACCGGTCGATCCAGGTCACCGGCGTGCACACGCTGCGCGGCGTCGACTACACCGCGGTGCCGGACCGGCTGGAGGCCGCCTCCTGGGCCGGGCTCGCGCTGGCCACCGACGGCCGGATCACCGTCTCCGGCGTCCGGCAGGGCGACCTGAGCACCTACCTCAACGTCTACCGGCGGGCCGGCGGCGACTTCGAGTTCTCCACCGACGGCGGCGAGGTCACGTTCTGGCGGGAGCGGCCGATGCCGCGGCCGCTGGTGATCGAGACCGACGTGCACCCCGGCTTCATGACCGACTGGCAGCCGCCGCTGATCACCGCGCTGACCCAGGCCGACGGGGTCACCGTCCTGCACGAGACGGTGTACGAGGACCGCCTCGGCTACACCGAGGCGCTGCGGGCCCTCGGCGCGCAGATCCAGGTCTTCACCGAGTGCCTCGGCTCCACGCCGTGCCGGTTCGGCTCGCGCAACCACCGGCACTCCGCGGTCATCGTCGGCCCGGCCAAGCTGCAGGGCACCGACCTGCACGTGCCGGACCTGCGGGCCGGGTTCTCGTACGTGCTGGCGGCGCTGTCCGCCCAGGGCACCTCGACGATCAGCGGGGCCTCGCTGCTCGACCGCGGCTACGAGAACTTCCGGGCCAAGCTCCTCGCCGTGGGCGCCAAGCTGCACTGACGGCGACCGGGCTGCGAGACTGCGCCGATGTCCTCGCGGCACGCCCGCCGGCCCGACCTGGCGATCACCCTGGTCGCGGTCGCCATCGTGGTCGTGTCGGCGGTGGCGATCCTGCTCCCGGTCATCCTCGTCCGGGCAGACGACCGCCCGCTGGTCACGGCTCCGCCCGTGCCGAGCCCGACGGCGTCGACCGCGGCCCCGGCCGCGCCGGCGGCGACCGCGCCGGCGGCTCCGCCGGACCCGGCCGGCCGGGTCCTGCCGCCGACGGCACCGCCCTCGTCGGCCGTCCCGTCGCCGACCGCCCGACCGACCCCGCCGGCGCCCGCCGGGGTCCGGGTGGTCTCCCGGGTCAGCGGCCTGTGCCTCGGCACCGGCAGCGCGAGCCCGCAGGAGGGGGCGCCGGTCGTCCAGCAGCCGTGCGGGTCGCCGCTGGCCCGCCGGTTCGCCGTCCGTCCCGGTCCGGACGGCGCCGTCGTCCTCGCCGACCGCCGGTCCGGCCTCTGCCTCGACGTGGAGGGGGCGTCGGCCGGCGACGGGGTGACCGTCCTGCTCTGGACCTGCAACGGCGGCGGCAACCAGCTCTTCACCCGCCGGCCGGTCGCCGACTCCGGCGGCCGGTCGCAGCTCGTCGCCGCGCACAGCGGCAAGTGCCTGGACGTGCTGGGCCGCGCCCGGCAGGCCGGGGCGAGCGTGCAGCAGTTCGGCTGCCACGGCGCCGGCGAGGAGCGGGAGCTGCGCAACCAGTCCTGGGCCCTCGGCTGAGCGGCGGGGCGGGCGCGGCTTGACCCTCGAGCCGGTCGAGGGACCAGGGTCCGTCCCCGTGGAGGGACTCCTGGGGATCGGCGAGCTGGCCCGGGCCAGCGGCCTGCCGGTGAGCGCGCTGCGGTTCTACGACGGGGCCGGCGTGCTGGTCCCGGCCGCCGTGGACGCGCGCACCGGCTACCGCCGCTACCGCCCCGACCAGGTCCGGTCGGCCCGGCTGGTCGCCCGGCTGCGCCGGGTCGGGATGCCGCTGGACGCCGTCCGGGCGCTGCTGGCCGGGTGCGATCCCGGTCCGGTGCTCGACGCGCACCTGGCCCGGCTGGAGGGCGGTCTCGCCGACGCCCGCCGGGAGCTCTCCGCGGTCCGCTCGCTCCTCGACCGTACGGAGAACCCGATGGAACTGACCCTGGACGCCCGCGCGCTCGGCGCCGCGATCGACGCGGTGCGGTACGCGGTGGGCCGCGACCCCGGCCACCCGGCGCTGCACGGCGTGCTGCTGGAGCCGGACGGGACCGCGCTGCACGCGGTCGCCACCGACCGCTACCGCCTGGCGACCGCCGCCGCCGTCCTGGCGGTGCCCGCGGACGGGACCGGGGGCCGGGTGCTGCTCCCGGTCGGGCTGGTCGACGCCGCCCGGGAGCTGCTGCGCCGCAGCGGCGGGACGGCGACCGTGACCGTGGCCGGGGATGCGGTGGAGATCGCCGCGGGCGGGCAGGTGCTGCGGGGGACGGCGGCGCCGGCCGGCGACTACCCGGACTGGCGGCGGTTCGCCCCGGCGCCGGCCCGGCACGAGGTGACGCTGGACGTGCCGGCGTTCCGGGCGGCGGTGCAGGCCGGCCCGTCGGTGCCGAAGGTGCGGGAGGACGGGGTGGCGTACCGGACCGTGGTGCTGGTGCTCGGCCCGGACGGCGGGCTCACGGTCGGCGGCGCGGGCGACGGCGTACGGGTCGGGGTGAACCGGGACTTCCTGCTCGACGCGCTGCCCGGGTCCGGCCAGCTGGTGCTCGGGCTGGACGGCCCGATCGCCCCGCTGGCGATCCGCCCGCCCGGCGGCACCGACTGGTCGCTGCTCATGCCGGTGAACCTGCACGACGCCGCCGCTCCGGCCTGACGGCGCCCGGCGTCGACCGGCCGGGGGGCCGCCGTGGCCCGCACCGGCCGGCCGGCGACCGGTTCAGAGCAGGGACGGGGCGAGGAGCAGGGCGGTCGGGACGAGCAGGAGCAGTCCCGGGGCGAGCAGGGCGGCGAGGCGGGCGGCGGCGGGGAGCGGCGCGGGCGGGTCGAGCAGCCGGCGTACCCGGGCGCCGAGCGCGCTGCCGCCGACCGCCAGCGCGCCGTCGGCCACCCCGCCGCCTCCCCCGGCGGCCACCACGATGGCCTCGGCCAGCGTGCGCCGCGGGTCGGGCCCGCCGAGCGAGGCCAGGGCGCGGTCGTCCGCACGCATCTCCACCAGCTCGCGCACCGCGGTGTGTGCCCGCGCGGCCGCCGGCAGCACCGGCAGCGCCGCCTCCCACGCCAGGAACGGCAGCAGGTAGAGGTGGTGGTGCTCGGCCAGGTGCGCCCGCTCGTGCGCCACGACGGCGGCCAGCTGCCGGTCGTCGAGCTCGGCCACCATGCCCGAGGACAGCACCAGCAGCGGGCGCGCGCCCGGGATGCAGAACGCCACCGGCGCGGGGTGCTCCAGCAGCCGGGCGTCCGGGGCCGCGGCGGAGGGCTGCACGACCAGCTCGAGCAGCTCCCGGTGCCGGCGGCGGGTACGGGCGGTGCGGACCCAGGACAGCGCGAGGACGCCGAGCAGCTCGGCGGCGAGGACGGCGGCCAGCGTCAGGGTGACCCAGTGGTCGCCGCGGACCGGGTCGCGGGCGGGATCCCCGGTCAGCAGCGCCCGGCCGGCCCCGGACAGCGAGTGCCCCCACGGCGCCAGGCCGTGCACCAGCAGCGCGCCGATGATCGACAGACCGCCGGCCAGCCCGACGGCCTGCCAGCAGATCAGCGCCACCAGCGGGTCGCGCCGCGGCCAGCGGGCGCGCCCGAGCAGCGCCGGCACCGGCCAGGCGAGCAGCGCCGCGAGGACGGCGAGCGCCGCGGCGGTGGTGGGCAGCATGTCAGCGGGTGGGGGTGTCCGGGCCGCTCTCGGCGAGCAGCTGCCGCAGCAGCCGGGCCTCCTCCGGGTCGACGCCGCCGACGAACCGGGCCAGCACCGCCTGCCGGTCGCCGGCCCGCCCGAGGACCTCGTGCATCAGCTCGGCGGCGTGCTCGGCCCGGCTGGCCCGCGGGCGGAACCGGCGCGGCCGGGCGTCGTCGTGCTCGACGAAGCCCTTGGCCTCCAGCCGGGACAGCACGGTGTGCACGGTGGTCAGCGCGAGGTCGCGGCCGGCCAGCGCATCCCGCAGCCCGGTCGCCGCGACCGGGCCGTCGGCCGCCCACAACACGTCCATGACGGTGCGCTCCAGGTCGCCCAGCGATGCCACGGGACCTCCTCCCGGCCGGAATCTCTACCCAGCGTAGAACGGTCGCCGGGCCGGGGCCGCCGTTGTCCGCAAGGTCACACCGCCATCCTCTACGAGACGTAGAAAAGTCGTTCTACGAGGCGTAGAAATGAGGTGTCGGCCTCGGCGGCACACCCGGAGGAGCAGCGCGTGGACGTGCTCGACATCGCCCGGTGGCAGTTCGGCATCACCACCGTCTACCACTTCCTGATGGTCCCGCTGACCATCGGCCTGGGCGTCCTGGTCGCGGTGATGCACACCATGTGGGTGCGCACCGGCAAGCCGGAGTGGCTGCGGATGACCCGCTTCTGGGGCCGGGTCTACCTGATCAACTTCGTCCTCGGCGTGGCCACCGGCCTGGTGCAGGAGTTCCAGTTCGGCCTGGCCTGGAGCGAGTACTCCCGCTTCGTCGGCGACGTCTTCGGCTCGCTGCTGGCCATGGAGGCGCTGCTCGCCTTCTTCCTGGAGTCCACGTTCCTCGGCCTGTGGATCTTCGGCTGGGGCCGCATCCCGAAGAAGCTGCACCTGGCGTCGCTGTGGGCCGCGGTGATCGGCTCGATCGTCAGCGCGTACTTCATCATCGCGGCCAACTCGTGGATGCAGCACCCGGTCGGGGTCACGCTCGCCGACGACGGCCGCCCGCGGCAGGTCGACTTCCTGGCCGTGCTGACCAACAACACGGCCCTGGCCGCCTTCAGCCACGCGATCGTCGCCGCGCTCATGGTCGCCGGCGCCCTGCTCGTCGGCATCGGCCTCTACCAGCTGCGCCGCCGCGCCCTGGCCGGCCGGCCGGACACCGACGTCGACCACACCGTGTGGCGCCGCTCGGTCCGGCTCGGCGGCTTCGTCTCGCTGGCCGCGTTCGCGCTGGTGGCGCTCACCGGCGACTGGCAGGGCAAGCTGATGTACCACCAGCAGCCGCTCAAGATGAGCTCGGCCGAGGCGCTCTGCGAGACCGCGGCCCCGGCGCCGTTCTCGATCTTCGCCTGGGGCAAGCTCGGCTCCAACGAGTGCGACGACGTGCACAGCTACACCGTCCCCGCGCTGCTGTCCTTCCTCGCGCACGGCGACTTCTCCACCGCGGTGCCCGGGGTCAACGAGCTGCAGGCGGAGTACTCGGCGGTCTACGGCGCCACCTACCCCGACGACCCGTCCTTCGGCGACCGGGCCGGCCAGCCGATCGACTACACGCCGGTGCTGGCGGTCACCTACTGGAGCTTCCGGCTCATGATCGGCATGGGCGCGGTCTCCGCCGGGGTGGCGGCGTACGCCCTGTGGGCCACCCGCCGCGGCCGGGTCCCGAGGTCGCGGATCGGCGTGTACGGCTCGCTGCTCGCCGTCGGGGCGCCGTTCGCGGCCAACGCGGCCGGCTGGATCTTCACCGAGATGGGCCGCCAGCCGTTCGTCGTGTACCCGAACCCGGACGTGCCGGTCGGCGAGCAGGTGTACTTCTTCACCGCCCAGGCCGTCTCCCCCGGCGTCACCGCCGCCGAGGTGTGGACCTCGCTGATCAGCCTCGGCCTGCTCTACGGCGCGCTCGCGGTGGTGGAGCTGTTCCTCCTCGTCCGGCTGGTGCGCCGCGGCGTCACCACCGGCGACACCACGCCGACGCCGCCGGCGGTCGGGTCCGCCGACCGGGACGACGACGACCCGCGTCCCGGTGACGACCGGGCCGACGACGACGTCCTGTCCTTCGCGTACTAGGAGCCGAGACATGGACCTGCAGACCCTGTGGTTCGTCGCCGTCGCGGTGCTCTGGACCGGCTTCCTGCTGCTGGAGGGGTTCGACTTCGGCGTGGCCGCGCTGCTGCCGGTGCTCGGCCGGCGCCGGGCCGACCGGCACCTCATGCTCCGCACCATCGGCCCGGTCTGGGACGGCAACGAGGTCTGGCTGATCACCGCCGCCGGCGCGGTCTTCGCCGCCTTCCCCGGCTGGTACGCCACCTGGCTGCCGGCGCTGTACCTGCCCTTCGTGCTGGTGCTGCTCGGCCTGATCGTCCGCGCGGTGGCCTTCGAGTGGCGGCACAGCTCGCACGACCCGCGCTGGGACGCCGCCTGGACCCGGGTCATCACCGGCGGCTCGGTGGTGGCCGCGGCCGGGGTCGGCGCGGCGCTGGGCGCCACCACCCTCGGCCTGCCGATCGACGGGGACGGGACGCGGGTCGGCGGGGCGTTCGCCGGCCTGAGCTGGTCGGCGGCCCTGGGCGCGGCCGCCGTGCTCGGCTACTCGCTCGTCCACGGGGCGCTGTTCCTGGCCCTGAAGACCGACGGCCCGGTACGGCTGCGGGCGCGGGCGTTCGCGCTGCTCTGGTCGCCGCTGGCCGCGCTGCCGCTGCTGGCCTGGGCGGGGCTGGTGCAGCTGCGCTCCGGCACCGCGGTCACCGGGGCGCTGTGGGGGGTGGCCGCGCTGGCGGTCGTCGTCACCTGGACCCGGGTGCGCCTGGACCGCGAGGGGCAGGCCTTCGCCGGCTGGGCCACGGTGCTGCTGGCCTCCGCGGCCACGCTGTTCGGGGCGGCGTTCCCGGTGGTCGTCCCCTCGACGATCGACCCGGCCTTCGACGTCACGATCGCCGAGGCCGCGGTCAGCGACTACACGCTCACCGTCATGACCTGGGTGGCCGCTGTCGGCCTGCCGGTGGTGCTGGCGTACCAGGTCTGGACGTACTGGGTGTTCCGCCGGCGGCTCACCGCCGGGCCCGCGCACGGCGAGGACCCGGCGCAGGTGACCGCATGACGGACCGGGGTCCGCTCGCCCCGCTGGCCGGCGTACCGGGAGTGCCCGGCGCGCTGGCCCGCGCGGCGGCCGCCGCGCTCGGCGCGGCCGCGGGGCTGGTGCTGCTCGCCGCCGGCCTGGCGCACGCGATCGCCCGGGCGGCGGGCACGGAC
>CADCTP010000351.1 GCA_902805565.1 uncultured Mycobacteriales bacterium | reverse complement strand
AGCCGGCGGCGCGAAGGCGTCCGGGGCCGGCGGCGCCGGTCCGGGGGCCACGGCCGCCGGCTCGGCCGTGTGGGCGGGCAACGTCGTCGTGCAGGCCGTCGCCGGGTCCGCCGGCGATCCCGGCCCGGACTGAGAGGACACAGCGTGGACATCGCGGAGGCCCTGGACTTCCTGCGGCAGCACCACAACGGGGTGCTGGCCACCACCCGCGCCGACGGCAAGGCGCAGATGTCCCCGGTGAACGCGGCGGTGGACGGCGCCGGCCGGGTGGTCATCAGCAGCCGGGAGACCGCCTACAAGGTGCGGCAGCTGCGGGCCAACCCCTACGCGGCCTACTGCGGCTTCACCGAGCGGTTCTACGGCGACTGGGTGCAGGTCGAGGGCCCGGTGGAGATCCTCGGGCTGCCGGACGCGATGGAGCCCCTCGTCGACTACTACCGCTCGATCTCCGGCGAGCACCCGGACTGGGCCGACTACCGCGCGGCGATGGTCCGGGACCAGCGCGTCCTGATCGCGATCACCCCGCTGCGCGCCGGCCCCACCCGCCAGGGCTGACCCCGCTGCCGGCCGACCGCCCCGGCCGACTCACCGCGTCGGCCGGCGGTCGACCGCGCCGACCGCCCTGACCGCGCCGGCCGACCACCCTGACCGCGCCGGCCGACTGACCGACCGCGTCGACCGACCCGTGCCGACCGACCGCGCCGGCCCCGCCGGTACGGCGCGGGTCAGACCGCGGAGAGGCGGCGGAGCGGGGTCTCCGCCGCCCGCCGCTTGGCCGCCCGGTAGGCCGGCGGCTCCCGCAGCTGCGCCGGCAGCACCGACGTCGCGGTGCGCAGGGACCACAGGGTGAGCGACGCGCCGAGGTCGGTCGTCGGCAGCCCCGGCGAGCCGTACATCCGGCGGGCCCAGCGGGGCAGCGTCGCGAACGCCAGCCCGGCCGCCGACGCCCACACCGCGCGGGCCGGGGTGGCCAGCTGGACCAGCGTCGGCATCGGCGGGACGAACAGCCAGCGCGCGGTCGCCCGGGCCGCCGCGGTGGTACGCAGCGTCGGCCGGGTCGCGGTGAAGTAGTCGGCCAGCTCGGCGGTCGAGGACGGCACCAGCTCGCGCGGGATGCCGATCAGCTCGGCGGCGGTGACCTGCTCGGCGACGTACCGGTCGGCGTCGGCGGCGGAGACCCGGATCCCGGCCCGCTTCCCCACGGTGAGGAAGGAGTCGATCTCGCCGCAGTGCACCCACAGCAGCAGCTCGGGGTCGGGCGCCCAGTACGGCGTGTCGGACTCCGGCTCGACGCCACGCACCCGCCGGTGCACGCCGCGCACCCGGGCCGCCGCGCGGTCCGCCTCGGCCTTCGTCCCGAAGGTCACCGCGGCCAGGTAGTCACCGGTCCGCTGCAGCCGGCCGATCGGGTCCTCGCGGTAGGTCGAGTGCTGATCGACCCCGGCCATCGCCAGCGGGTGCAGGGACAGCAGGAACAGCGCTCGCACCCCGCCGACCCACTGCATCGGGTCGGCGTGCAGCCGCCAGGTCACGCTGTCAGGTCCGAAGTAGCCGAGGTCATCCATCGCTTCTCCAGTCTCCCCGGCCACCGCCGGGAGCGCACGTCAGGACAGCCCGGACCAGAAGTCGAGCAGCGCGCGGGCGGTGGCGGCGGGCTGCTGCACCGCGGGGGAGTGCACCGCGCCGGCCACCACCGCGGTCGGCGCGCCGAGCCGCGCCGCCATCTCGGCCTGCACGGCCGGCGGCCAGGCGTCGTCGTGCTCGCCGTACGCGACCAGCAGCGGCACGCCGGTCGCCCGCAGCGCGTCGGTCCGGTCCGGCTCGGCCCGCAGCGCGTCGCCCATGCCCTTGAGCCCGGCGACCGACCCGGCCAGGAACCGCTGCCGCAGGAACGCCTTGTGCCCGGCCGGCAGCGCGACCCAGGCCGGGTCCGCCGCGGCCAACTGCTCCAGCGCCTCGTACACGGCCTGCAGGCCGCCGGCGTCCAGCAGCGGCTCCAGCGCGGCCATCCGCTCCCGCCGGTCGCCGCCGAGCGCGGCCGGCCCGGAGTCCAGCAGCACCAGCGACCGGACCGCGCCCGGGTCGGCGATCACCGCGGCGCGACAGACCAGCCCGCCGTACGAGTGGCCGACCAGGTGCGGCGGCTCGCCGAGCGCGGCCGCGGCGGCGAGGACGGAGGCGGCCAGGGCGTCCGGCGTGTACGCCGCGACGTCGTCCGGCCCGGGCGTCTCGTACTGGCCGGGCAGGTCCATCGCGACCGGCCGCAGGCCGTTGCCGGCCAGCAGCGGGAGCACCGGGGCGAAGTCCTCCTTCGTCCCGGTGTAGCCCGGCACCATCAGCACCGGCGTCCCGTCGCCGGTGTCCAGCACGGCGACGGGCCCGGCCGGCGTGGACAGCTCGCGGCGGGCCACGACGGTGCTCGGGGAGATCACCACCCCATCCTGCCCGAGCCCCCGCCGGCCCGGTACGCCCGGAACCGGCCACCCCGTCCCCGCCGGGGCGGGCGCCCCGGCGCCCGTCAGCGGTGGTCAGCCGTACGCGGCGAGCCGGCCGCCGCCGGAGACGACCACCAGCCGGCCGACCCGCGACAGCGCCGCCCCGGCCGGGACGTCGGCGGCGGTCACGGTGCCCACCGGGGTCCCGGTCGACGCCGGCCGGGTGGTGAAGCCGCCGGGCCCGGCCAGCAGCACCTGGCCCTCGGCCAGCACCGGGGGCGAGGTCGCCGGGGCCGTCCAGGCCACCCGGCGCCGCACCACGTCCACCGCGACGGCGGCCGCACCGGTCCAGGTGACCACCACGTCGGCCTCGGCCACCGCGCCCGGCCGGTCGGCCCCGGCCAGCCGCGGGTCGGTGACCGTGCCCGCCGGGGTGGCGGTGAACTTGCCGGTGGTGTCCTGCGCGGTCGTGTACGCCGTCAGCGCCGTCCCGGACAGCACCGACACCCGCTCGTCGGCGCTGACCACCCGCGGGTCGCCGGGCACCGGCGCCACCCACGGCGCCTGCTCGGCGTACGGCGCGTGCACGACCAGCCGGTTCTCCGAGCCGCACCGGGCCACGGTGGCGACCGCCAGCCGGCCGGCGACCGCCGGGTCGAGGGTGCAATCGTCCGCCTACCAGGTCCACCGGTTGAGCCCACCGCCGCTGTCCACGGCGATCAGCCGGTCGGTCCCGCTGACCACGGCCACCCCCGGCGCGGCGGCCAGCACGGCGTCGCCGCGGATCTCCACCGTCCGGTACCACCGCCGGGCGCCGGTGGCCGCGTCCAGCCCGATCAGGTCCCGGCAGCCGTGCGACTCGGCGAACAGGGCGATCACCAGCCCGTCCCGCAGCGCCGTGTCGCACAGCCGGGCGTTGCCCCGCGTGTACGACCAGCGCTCCCGCCCGGTCGCCGGGTCCAGCCCGGCCACCCGGTCGGCCCCGGTCGCCACCGCGGTCGGCCCCTCGACCGGCCCGGCGGCCAGGCCGGTCGGCGCGGTCCACAGCTGCCGCACCGACCCGGGCAGCGGGCCGGTCTCCGGCGGCTGCGGGTTGTCCGCGGCCACCCGCAGGTCGGTGGTCAGCGTGTCGGAGTCGCCGACCACCGGCACCGCGACCGCGACGAGGGCGGCGGCGGCCACGAGGCCGGCGACGGCGCCGAGCACGGTCCGGGTGCGCACCGGGTCATGCTCCCAGGCGGTGCAGGGTCACGTCGTGCAGGGCGCCGCCGGCCGCGGTCGCGGTCAGGTAGGTCGCGTGCGGCTGCCGCCGCCGGTCGGTCGGCGAGCCCGGGTTCAGCAGCCGCAGCCCGGTGCCGGCGACGGTGTCCCACGGGATGTGCGAGTGCCCGAAGACCAGCACGTCCACGTCCGGGTACGCCGCCGCGCAGCGCCGCTCCCGGCCGGTGCGGTCGCCGGTCTCGTGCACCACCGCGAACCGCAGCCCGCCCAGGGTGGCGCGGGCGACCTCGGGCAGCCGGGCCCGCAGCGGCGGGCCGTCGTTGTTGCCGTACACGCCGATCAGCCGGTCGGCGCGGGCCTCCAGCGCGTCCAGCAGCGACACGTCGACCCAGTCGCCGGCGTGCAGGACGACGTCCGCGGCGTCGACCGCCGCCCACACCTGGGCCGGCAGGTCCCGCGCCCGCTTGGGCACGTGCGTGTCGGCCAGCAGCAGGAGCTCCACGGCGGCATTCTGCCCGCCCCGGCCCCGCAGCCCCACCCCGCGCACACCCGCCCGCACGCCGAGCCGGTCCCGGGACGGCGCCGCCGGCCGCCCCGGCCAATGCCGGCCCGGGCCTCGGCCGACACCCGACCGCGACCGCCCCGGCGACGACAGAGGCCCGGCCGCGACCGCCCCGGCGATGACAGGGCCCGAGCGCGACCGCCCCGGCGATGACA
>CADCTP010000350.1 GCA_902805565.1 uncultured Mycobacteriales bacterium | reverse complement strand
CACGTCGGCGGTGGTGTCGTCGCCGGCGGCGAGCCGCGCCCGCTCGGCCAGCAGGATCTCCGCGTCCCGGGCCCACTCCAGCGCCAGCAGGTCCTCGGTGGCGAACAGCGTCGCCTCGTCGGCCGGCGCGTCGCCGCCGAGCGCGGCGCCGAGCAGCGCCGCGCCCTGCTCGACCAGCGGCCGGCGGTCGCCGAGCGGGTCGGTCGGCCAGGGCACCGGCGCCGGCGGCGGCAGCGGGTTGACCGCCCCGTCCGGGGGCGGGTCGGCCCAGGCGTCGACCTGCACGCCGCGGACGCCGGCGATCTCGCGCAGGAAGTCCGACGGGCCGCGCGGGCGGACCGAGGCGTCCCACCAGTAGCCGGCGGTGAGCAGCAGGTGCCGGGCCCGGGTCGCGGCGACGTACACCAGCCGCCGCTCCTCCCGCACCGCGCGCTCCCGGCAGGCCTCGACGAAGTCCTTGCGGGCGTCGTCCAGCCCCTTCTGGTCGGTCGCGGCGAGGTCCAGCACCGGCAGGTCCCGCCCGTCGCCGCGCAGCGGGTACGGCAGCGTCGGCACGCTGGTCAGCCAGCCCGAGGACCGGGTCGACTCCCGGTCCGGGAACACCTCGACGGTCAGCCCGGGCACGGCGACCACGTCCCACTCCAGGCCCTTGGCCGCGTGCACGGTCAGCACCTGCACCCGGTCGGTGTCCACGTCGACCACGCCGGCCTCCAGGCCGCGCTCGGCGTCCTCGGCCGCGGCCAGGTACGCCAGGAAGGCGCCCAGCGTCGGCACCTCCGCGTCCACCGAGAAGTCCGCCGCGACCTCGGCGAACCGGTCCAGGTGCGCCCGGCCGGCCGCGCGCTCCCGGTCCGGGGCCGCGGCCACCTCGACGTCGAGCAGCAGCGTCCGCTCGACGTCGGCGACCAGGTCCGGCAGCGGCTGCGCGGTCCGCCGGCGCAGCGCGGCCAGCTCCCCGGCCAGGTACGCCATCCGCCGGTACCCCTCCTCGGAGTACGCCTCCGGCGGGCCCAGGTCGTCCAGCGCCTCCACCAGGCTGGCGTCGGACACGGTGTCGCGCACCGGGTCCCGGGTGCCCCCGGCCGCCTCCTCGTGCCGGGCGGCCAGCGACCGGGCCCGCCGCCACAGCGCGGCCACGTCCCGGCCGCCGACCCGCCAGCGGGCGCCGGTCAGCAGCCGGGCCAGCGCCGCCCCGGCGGTCGGGTCGCTGAGCACCTGCAGGGTGCTGACCAGGTCCCGGACCTCCGGCGTGGCCAGCAGGCCGCCCAGGCCGACCAGCTCGACCGGCACCCCGCGGGCCCGCAGCGCGCTCGCGACCAGGTCGAACTGGGCCCGCCGCCGGCACAGCACCGCGATCGTGCTGCCGCCGTCCTGCCACACGTCGGCGATCCGGCCGGCGATCCAGTCGGCCTCCTCGGCGACGGTCTCCAGCAGCGCGGCGTGCACGACGCCGGGGCCGGTGCCCGGGCCCGGCTCCAGCGCCGGGACGTCCGCCCGGATCTCCCGGGACAGCTCGTTCGCCACGTCCAGGATCAGCTCGTCGTTGCGGAAGCTGGTGGACAGCGGCAGCACCGGCGCCGGCTCGCCGGTGGCCGCCCGGAAGTGGGTGGCGAACCGGGTCAGGTTCGCCGCGGACGCCCCGCGCCAGCCGTAGATGGCCTGGGCCGGGTCGCCGACCGCGGTCACCGGGTGGCCCTGCCCGCCGAACAGGGCCCGCAGCAGGGTCAGCTGCGCGTGCCCGGTGTCCTGGTACTCGTCCAGCAGCACGGCCCGGAACCGGGCCCGTTCCGCCGTGCCGACCTCGGCGAACCGGTCGGCGACCCGGGCCGCGATGGCCAGCTGGTCGCCGAAGTCGATGGCCCGGGCCGTCCGCTTGGCCCGCTCGTACCGCTCGACCAGCGGCAGCAGCGCCGCCCGGGAGCCGGCCCGGTCCACCAGCTTGCGGACCTCCGCGTACGGCTCGCCGGCGACGCCGCGGCCGGACGCCGAGCGGCGCGGCTTGGCCAGCACCCGGGTCCGCAGCTCGGCGGTCCAGCGGCGCAGCTGATCCGGCTCCACCAGGTGCTCGGCCAGCTCGCCGGCCAGGTCCAGCAGCCAGTTCGTCACCGTGGCCTCGGCGTTGTCCAGCTCCGGCACGTCGACGTCGTACGTCCGGACGACCTTCTGGGCCAGCTGCCAGGTCATCGCCTCGGTGAGCAGCCGGACCGACGGCTCGACGCCGAGCCGGAGCGCGTGCTCGGACACCAGCCGCCCGGCGTACGCGTGGTAGGTGGACACCGCGGGCTCGCCGGCCAGCGCGGGGTCGCCGGCCGGGCCGTCCGCGCCGAGGAAGGCCCGCAGCTGGGCGAGCCGGACCCGGATCCGGCCGGCCAGCTCACCGGCGGCCTTGGTAGTGAAGGTGAGCCCGAGGACCTGGTCCGGTCGCACCAGCTCGTTGGCGACCAGCCACACCACCCGGGCCGACATCGTCTCGGTCTTGCCCGACCCGGCGCCGGCGACGACCACGGCGGCCCCGAGCAGGGCCGCGATCACCGCGGACTGCTCGGGCGTGGGCACCGGCAGCCGCAGCGCGAGGGCCAGCTCCTCCGGCGACCACCGCGGCCCACCCGCCCCGGTCACCGGCTCCCCCGGCCCGCCCGGCCGACCCGGCAGGCCCGGGCCATCCGGGCCACCCGGCTCACGCGGCCGGCCTGGCTCACCAGGCCCGTTGGGCTCACCCGGCCCGCCCGGCTCACTCGGTGACCTGGCGGCCGGCCGGGTTGGCCGGGCACGAGGTGCGGGCCGAACAGATCCGGCAGGCGGAGCCCGGCGTGGCGTGGAAGACCTCGCCGCCCATCCCGGCCGCGGCGTCCCGGACCCGGCCGCGGGCCCAGTCCGGGTCCAGGTCGTCGCCGAGCGGCACCTGCTCCTGGGTGCGGGCCCGCTCGGAGCTGGTGCCCAGGTTGACCAGCACCCCGCCGCCGGGCGACTCGCCGGCCCCGAAGCCGCCCTCGGCCACGGCGAGCTGGTACGCCCCGAGCTGCGGGTGCCGGGCCAGCTCGCCCTCGGCCGGCTTGCTCCGGCCGGTCTTCAGGTCCACCACGACCAGCCGGCCGTCGGCGTCCCGCTCCAGCCGGTCCACCCGGCCGTGCACCATCGCCGGGTGCCCGTCCGGGGACTCCGGCGGCACCTCGACGGTGAACGGCACCTCCACGTCGACCAGCACGTACCGGGAGCGGGAGGAGCGGTGCCAGCGCAGGAAGGTGGTCAGCATGTCGCGGGCCCGGGCGCGCTCCCGCCGGGTGGTCCAGGCGCCGCCGAGGTCCAGCCGCGCCAGCGCGTCCTCGAGCCGGGTGCCCAGCTCGTCGGCGGAGTCGACGCCCTCGGCCGCCGCCGCCGCGGCCACGTCGTGCAGGGCGGTGCCCACCGACTGCGCGGCCAGCTCGGAGCCGCGGGCGCCGACCGCCTCCATCAGCCAGCGCAGCTCGCAGCCGACGAACCGGTCCAGCGCCGACGGCGACACCCGCACCGGCTCGCCCGGGTCGGCCAGCGGCCGCGGGTCGGAGATGCCGGCCAGCCCCCACCAGCTGTCCGGGTCGGCGCCGGGCACCCCGGCGGTGGCCAGCCGGGCCAGCTCGCCGGCGGCGGCCCGGCGCCGGGTGTCGACCTGCTTGGGGTCGCTGACCACGGCCCGCAGCTCGGCGACCAGCGCGGGCAGGCTGAGCGCCCGCGGCACCGAGGTGACCGGGCGGGGGCGGTCCGGCGGCGGCGGGTCCAGCTCGTCCAGGAACCGGGACGGCTGGTCCTCCTCGCCGGCCACGCCGGAGACGATGAGCAGCCGCCGGGCCCGGGTGCAGGCGACGTAGAACAGCCGGCGTTCCTCGTCCAGCACCGGCGCGACCGCGGACAGCAGCTCCGGCTCCCGGCCGGCCGCGACGTCGACCAGGTCCTCGACGCCGAGCAGGGTGCCGCGCCGGCGCAGGTCGGGCCAGCTGCCCTCCTGCACCCCGGCCACGGCGACGACCGCCCACTCCAGGCCCTTGGCCGCGTGCGCGGTCAGCAGCCGTACGGTGTCGCCGGTCGGGGCCTTGGGGGCGAGGGTGTCGCCGGGGATCTGCTGGGCTACCAGGTGGTCGACCAGCACCCGCGGGCCGGACCGGGGCAGCCGGTCGACGAAGTTCGCCGCCGCGTCGAACAGCGCGACCATCGCGTCCAGGTCCCGGTCGGCGCCGGCACCGGCCGGGCCGCCCTGCCGGGACAGCCGCTGCCACTCCTCGCCCAGCCCGGAGGCCGCCCAGACCTCCCAGAGCACCTCCTCGGCGCTGCCGCCGGCCCGGGCGACGGCGCGGGCGGTGGCCAGCAGCCAGCCGACCCGGCGGGCCGGCACCCCGACGGT
>CADCTP010000349.1 GCA_902805565.1 uncultured Mycobacteriales bacterium | reverse complement strand
CGCGGCCGGCCGCATCGCCGCGGCGCCGCGCACCGCCCCGCGGGCGGCCGACGCGGAGCCGCTGGCCGGCCTGCAGTGGGACATGCGGATGATCAAGGCCGACCAGGCCAGCCGCACCAGCACCGGCAGCGCGCGGGTCCGGGTCGGCATCATCGACTCCGGCATCGACGCGTCGAACCCGGACCTGGCGGCGAACTTCGACGCCGGCCTGTCCCGCAACTTCGTCACCGACATCCCGGACCTGGACGGCCCGTGCGAGTTCGCCGGCTGCGTCGACCCGGTCGGCTGGGACGACAGCGGGCACGGCACCCACGTCGCCGGCACCGTCGCCGCCGCGATCAACGGCACCGGCGTGGCCGGCGTCGCGCCGGACGTGACGCTGGTGCAGGTCCGCGCCGGCCAGGACGGCGGGTCGGTGTTCCTCAACCCGGTGCTCAACGCGATCACCTACGCCGGGGACGCCGGGCTGGACGTGGTCAACATGTCCTTCTACGTCGACCCGTGGCTGTTCAACTGCCGGTCCAACCCGGCGGACAGCCCGCAGGCGCAGGCCGAGCAGCAGACGGTCATCCGGGCGATGACCCGCGCGATGCAGTACGCCCACCGCAGGAACGTGACGATGGTGGTCTCCCTCGGCAACACCCACCAGGACCTGGGCAACCCGCGGCCGGACGCCTCCAGCCCGAACTACCCGCCGGGCGCGGCGTACCCCCGCACGATCGACCCCGCCGACTGCTCGGTGCTGCCGATCGAGGGCCCGCACTCCATCGGCGTCTCCTCGCTCGGCCCGTCCGCGCGCAAGGCGGACTACTCCAACTGGGGCGAGCAGATCACCGTGTCCGCGCCGGGCGGCTGGTTCCGGGACGGGTTCGGGACCCCGGGCTACATGACCGACGCCAACCTCATCCTGTCCACGTACCCGAAGAAGCGGCTGCAGGAGACCGGGCGGGTCGACGCCGAGGGCAACGTGGTGCCGGGCTTCGAGAACTCGGTGTTCAGGTCCTGCACGGCCGCCGGGGCCTGCGGCTACTACGCCTACCTGCAGGGCACGTCGATGGCCGCGCCGCACGCCACCGGCGTCGCCGCGCTCATCGTCGACCGGTACGGCCGGCCCACCGCCGGCGGCGTGACCCTGGCGCCGAACACGGTGGAGAAGGTGCTGACCCGCTCCGCGGCGAACCAGCCGTGCCCGGCGGGCGGCGTCCAGACGTACGCGGCCGAGGGCCGGGACGCCACCTGGAACGCGCCGTGCACCGGGACGCTGGAGTTCAACACGATCTACGGCCACGGGATCGTGGACGCGCTCGCCGCGGTCACCGGTCCGTACCTGCGCTGAGCACCGGCCGGGGGCGGGTCCGCGCGGACCCGCCCCCGGGCCGTCCCGCCGGCCCCCGGGGTCCCCGGATCAGTCCAGCGCGTCGAGCTGCTGGCGGAACCACTGCGCCGGCGGCAGCGCGGTCGCCGCGGCCCGCAGCCGCACCGAGCGCTCCCGCCGCTCCGCCGCCGGCATCGACAGCGCGGCGTGCAGCGCCTCCGCGGTCGCGGTCACGTCGTACGGGTTGACCAGCAGCGCGTCGCCCGCGTACTCGTCGGCGACCCCGGCGTCCCGGGACAGCACCACCGCCGCGTCCCGCTCGGAGAGCACCACGCCCTCCTTGGCGACCAGGTTCATCCCGTCCCGCACCGGGTTGACCAGCAGCACGTCGGCCAGCCGCAGCGCGGCCAGCGAGCCGGGGTAGTCGTCGGTGATCTCCAGCAGCAGCGGGTGCCAGTCGTCGGTGCCGAACTCCTCCTCGATCTCCCGGCCGACCCGCTGCACCGCCGCGGTGTACTCGCGGTACTCCGGGATGTCGGTCCGCGACGGGTACGCGTACGCCACGTGCACCACGTTGCCGCGCCACTCCGGCCGGGTCCGCAGCAGCTCCCGGTAGGCCAGCAGCCCGCGGACGATGTTCTTGCTCAGCTCCGTCCGGTCGACCCGGGCGATCACCTTGCGGTCGCCGACCTGCTCGGCCAGCCGCTCCGCCGCCTCCGTCACGTCGTCCTCGGCGGCCCGGGAGGTCATCTCCTCGGCCGAGGTGCCGAGCGGGTGCAGCCCGACCCGGACCGTACGGCCCTGCCACCGCACCGTCCGGGCCCGCGGGTCCACCGGGGCGGACAGGAACCGCTCGCAGCAGGCCAGGAACGCGTCCGCCCAGCGGGCGCAGTGGAAGCCGACGTGGTCGGCGCCGAGCAGCCCGGTCAGCAGCTCCTCGCCGACCGCCGCCGGCAGCATCGCGAACTGCTCCGGCGGCGCCCACGGGGTGTGCGTGAAGTGCGCGATCCGCAGGTCGTCGCGCAGCTCGCGCAGCTGCCGCGGCACCAGGTCCAGGTGGTAGTCCTGGACCATCACCTTCGCCCCGGGCGCGGCCTCGGCGGCCAGCGCCTCGGCGAAGGACCGGTTGTACCGCTCGTACGCCGCCCACAGCCGCCGCCACTTCGCGTCGAACACCGGGGAGTTGGCGCTGTCCCACAGCAGGTGGTGGACGAACCAGATGGTCGAGTTGGCGATCCCGTTGTACGCGCGGGTGAAGGTCGAGGGGTCCAGCGGCAGCATCCGCACGTCCAGCCCGCCGGTGTCGACGCCGGCCTCGGCCAGGTGCCCGTCCGGCGCCCGGCGGGCGACGGCCCGCTCCCGGTCCGACAGCGCGGCGCACACCCAGAGCCCGCCGACCTCGGACAGCGCCGAGACCATGCCGCTGACCAGCCCGCCGCCGCCGCGGTTGACCTCGTCCCGGCCGCCACCGGCGGCCACGATCTGGACCGGGCCGCGGTTGGCCGCGACGAGCAGGGACCGTCGTTCCGTGTCGCTCATGATCGCAGGCTTACCCCGCGCCGGCGGTGCTGCCAATCCCCCGGCCGGCGCTGCCGATCCCCCGGCCGGCCCGCACGATCCGCGCCGCGGCGGGCCCGGCCTCCGCGACCGGCACGGTGACCTGGTCCCGGCCGCCGAGATCCCGCACGGTCACCTCGCCCCGGGCCCAGTCCTCCGCACCGACCAGCACCGCGACCAGCGCGCCTGCCCTGGCCACCCGGGTCAGCTCCTTGCCGAGCTTGCGCTGCTCCAGCGACACCGTGGTGCGCAGGCCGGCGGCCCGCAGGCCGGCGGCCACCGACCGGGCCGGACCGAACAGGTCCCCGGCCAGCGGCAGCACCGCCGCGTCGACCTCGGGCGCCGCCGCGGGCAGCAACCCGTGGGTGGCCAGGAAGTCCGGCAGCGTCACGTCCCCGCAGGCGAACCCGATCCCCGGGATCTTCTGGGTGGTGAACAGGCCCGCCAGGTCGGCGTACCGGCCGCCGCCGAACAGCGCCCGCGGGTTCGCCGGGTCGGTGTCGAAGATCTCGAACACGGTGCCGGTGTAGTAGTCCAGCCCGCGCACGATCAGCGGGTCGTACGACACCAGCTCCGGCACCTGCTCCAGCACCGGCACCAGGGTGGAGCGGGCCTTCGCCTCGGCCGGCAGCTCGTCCAGCAGCGCGAGCCCGGACCGCAGCGCCGAGCCGAGCCGCTCGAACTGGCCGTCGGACAGCCCGAGCCCGGCCGCGTCCTCGGCCAGCCGGTCGGCCGGCAGCTTCTCCCACCGGTCGATCAGCTTGGACACCGGCTTGACCTGCTCCGGCGCGACCTTGACCAGGTCCACCAGCATGCTCTCCAGCAGCACCCGGTCGTTGATCCGCAGCCGCCACATGTCGGTGCTCGCGCCGAGCGCGGCGAACATCGCGTGCACCAGCTCGACCAGCTCGATCTCGGCCTGGGCCGACTCGGTGCCGAAGACGTCCACGTTGATCTGCCAGTGCTCGCGCAGCCGGCCGCGCTGCGGGCGCTCGTACCGGTGGCAGTTGACGTTCGTGTACCACCGGGCCGGGAAGGTGAGCTCGCCCGCGTGCCCGGCGATCATCCGGGCCACCGACGGGGTCATCTCCGGGCGCAGCGCCAGCCGCCGGCCGCCCCGGTCGACCAGCGTGTAGAGCTGCTGGTCGGCGAGCTCGCGGCCGGACTTGGCCTCGTAGATCTCCGCGGACTCGAGGATCGGGCCGTCGTAGCGCTGGTAGCCGAAGCTCTCGATCACCTCGTACAGCCGGTGGAAGACCTGCTCGCGGACCGAGTAGTCGGCGGGCAGGAAGTCCCGGGTGCCGCGGTACGGCGCGGTCGGCAGCAGCTCACTCATGGCGCGGGCCAGCGTAGTACGCCCCTACCCCCCGGGGAGCAAGCCGCCAGCCGGCGGCGTCAGTGGCGGCCCCGGACACGCGGCTGCCGCAGCGTCGGGGCGGCCGAGCGCGCACCGGACAGGTGCCGGGCCGCGTTGACCAGGCCGAGGTGGCTGAACGCCTGCGGCGTGTTGCCGACCTGCCGGCCGATGCGCGGGTCGTACTCCTCGGCGAGCAGGCCGACGTCGTTGGTCAGCCCGAGCAGCCGCTCGAACAGCGTCTTGGCCTCCTCCTGCCGGCCGATCCCGTGCAGCGCGTCGGCCAGCCAGAACGAGCAGACCAGGAACGCGCCCTCGTCGCCGGGCAGGCCGTCGTCGGAGGACCCGGAGCCGGGCTTGTAGCGCAGCACGAACCCCTCGGCGGTCAGGTCCCGCTGCACCGCGTCCACCGTCCCGGCCACCCGCGGGTCGTCCCACGGCAGGAACCGGACCTGCGGGATCAGCAGCAGCGACGCGTCCAGCTGGTGCGACCCGTACGCCTGGGTGAAGGTGTTCCGCTCGGCGTCGAAGCCCTTGGCCAGCACCTCGTCCCGGATCTCCTGCCGGACCCGCCGCCAGTCGTCCACCGGCCCGTGCAGCCCGAAGTGCTCCACGCCGGAGACCATCCGGTCGAAGGCGACCCAGGCCATCACCTTCGAGTGCACGAAGTGCTGCCGGTCGCCGCGCATCTCCCACAGCCCGTTGTCCGGCTCGCGCCAGTTGCCCTCCAGGAACTCCAGCAGGTTGATCTGCAGCCGCCAGGCGTCGTCGTTGCGGGACAGCCCGGCCTCCCGGGCGAAGGACAGGCCGTCCAGCGTCTCGCCCCACACGTCCAGCTGCAGCTGGTCGGCGGCGGCATTGCCGACCCGGACCGGCCGGGAACCCTCGTAGCCGGCCAGCCAGTCCAGCTCCAGCTCCGGCAGCCGGCGGGCGCCGGTGATGCCGTACATGATCTGCAGTTCCGACGGGTCGCCGGCGATCGCGCGCAGCAGCCAGTCCCGCCACTTGCCGGCCTCGGCCTTGAAGCCGGCGCCCATCAGCGCCTGCAGGGTCAGCGCCGCGTCCCGCAGCCAGCAGTACCGGTAGTCCCAGTTGCGCGGGCCGCCCAGCTGCTCGGGGAGGCTGGTCGTCGCGGCCGCGACGATGCCCCCGGTCGGCTGGAAGGTCAGCGCCTTCAGCGTGGCCAGCGATCGGCGGACCTCCGGCTGCCAACCCCCGTCGTACGTGCTGTGCGACATCCAGTCGGTCCACCAGGCCTCGGTGTCCTCGACGGCGGCGTACGGGTCGACCGGCTTCGGCGGCCGCTCCCAGGACGGGTGCCAGGTCAGCACGAACGGCACCCGCTCGCCGGCCGACACCGAGAACTCGGAGTGGGTGGCGAAGTCCCGGCCCTCCAGCGGCGCCGGCGTGGACAGCCAGGCCGAGTCCGGCCCGGCGACCGCGACGATCTGCCCGTCGACCTTGCGCACCCACGGCGTGACCCGCCCGTAGTCGAAGCGCAGCCGCAGCTGCGAGTGCATCGGCACCCGCCCGGAGACGCCCTCGACCACCCGGACGATGTCCGGGGCCTCGTCCCGGGGCGGCATGCAGTCGATCACCTTGACCGTGCCCTCGGGGGTCTCCCACACCGTCTCCAGCACCAGGGTGTCCCCCCGGTACGAGCGGCGGGTGGCCCGGCCGCCGGCGGCCGGCGCGAGCCGCCAGTGCCCGTTCTCCTCGTCGCCGAGCAGCGCGGCGAAGCAGGCCCCGGAGTCGAAGTGCGGGAAGCACAGCCAGTCGATCGACCCGTCCAGGCCGACCAGGGCGGCCGTCTGCAGGTCGCCGAGCAGGGCGTAGTCCTCGATCCGGCCGGCCATCAGGCCGCCGCTCTCGTCAGCATGGGCGATCCCTACCCCACCACGGCGCCGCCGTGCACCTCGGCGCGCTGATCGTCGGCGCGCTGATCGTCGGGCGAACCGCCCGTCAGTCGGTCGGCCCGGGCCGGGGCAGCACCGGGCGGGCGCGGCGGTCGCCCACCGCGACCACGTCCCCCGCCGTGAGCTGGGCGCCGCGCCGGGTCTCCGGCCGGCCGTTCACCATGACCTCGCCCGCCTCCAGCAACGCCTTGGCCTGGCCGCCGTCCTCGGCCAGCCCGGCCAGCTTGAGGAACTGACCGACCCGGATCGGCACCTCGCGGATCTCGACCCCGACGATCGGTGACTTGGCCACGCCGCCATTGTGCCCGGTCCGGGGAGCCCGCCAGCGCGCGGCCGCAGGGCTGGGGCTGTGGAGGGGCCCGCCACCGCGCGGCCGCAGGGCTGGGGCTGTGGGGGGGGCCCAGACGGTCGAAGGGGGCGCCGAGGGGGGCACAGTGGGACCGTGGACGAGCTGGGCGAGGTGCTGGACGCGGTGGGTCCCCGGCTGCGCGGGCTGCGCAAGCAGCGGGACGTCACCCTGGCGCAACTGTCCGCCGCCACCGGCATCTCGGTGAGCACGCTGTCCCGGCTGGAGTCCGGGCAGCGCCGGCCCACCCTGGAGCTGCTGCTGCCGCTGGCCCGGGTGCACCAGGTCCAGCTGGACGAGCTGGTCGGCGCCCCGCAGACCGGCGACCCGCGGATCCACCCCCGCCCGGTCACCCGGCACGGGATGACCATGCTGCCGCTGAGCCGGCGGCCGGGCGGGCTGCAGGCGTACAAGCTCATCCTGCCGCCCGGGGCGCGCACCGACCGGCCCGAGCAGCAGGTGCACGAGGGCTACGACTGGGTGTACGTGCTGTCCGGCCGGCTGCGGCTGCTGCTCGGCGAGCACGACCTGCTGCTGAACCCCGGCGAGGTGGCCGAGTTCGACACCCGCACCCCGCACTGGTTCGGCAACACCGACCCCACCCCGACCGAACTGCTCGCCCTCTTCGGCCCGCAGGGCGAACGCCTCCACACCCGCGCCCGCCCCACCTGACCCACCGAGCGGCGTACAGTCCCAGCTTTGTCGTCACGGGAGGCCGGCATGGGGCTGTTCGACTTCAGCACGGGATCGCTCGTGGAGCTGCCGACGACCCGGTTCGCCGTCGAGGGGGTCCTCGAGCGCACCCACCTGCAGCGGGCGCTGCGCGAGCACATCGCCGTGCTGGGGGACGACCTGCTCGTGGTGTCCGAGGAGTTCGGCGACTTCGACGGCGCCCGCCGCCGGATCGACCTGCTGTGCGTCGACTCCCAGGCCCGGCTCGTCGTCGTGGAGCTGAAGCGGACCGAGGACGGCGGCCACATGGAGCTGCAGGCCCTCCGGTACGCCGCGATGGTCTCCACGATGACCCTCGACCGGCTGGTGGAGGTGTACGAGAAGCACCTGACCGCCGTCGAGCCGGAGGCGTCCGACGAGGCCCGGACGCGGCTGCTCGACTGGTTCGACGAGGGCGAGGAGGCCGTCCTCAACCCCAATCGCGAGGTGCGGATAGTGCTGGTGTCGGCCGACTTCGGCCGGGAGATCACCACCACGGTGCTGTGGCTGAACGACGTCTTCGCCATGGACATCCGGTGCGTGCGGCTGACGCCGTACCGGGTCGGCGACAAGCTGCTGCTCGACGTCCAGCCGCTCATCCCGCTGCCGGAGGCCGAGGAGCTGACCATCCAGCTGCGGCGGCAGTCCACCGCGGTCCGGGCGGCGTCGGCGTCCAACCGGGACTGGACGCCGTACGTGATCCTCACGCCGGACGGCGGGCGCACGGAGCCGCTGCGCAAGCGGCAGGCCGTCCGGACGATGCTGCACGCCCTGCACGACGCCGGTGTACCAGCCGCCACCCTGGCCACGGTGCTGCCCCGGGCGAACTTCCTGCCCGTCGAGGGCGCGCACACCCGGGATGAGCTGACCGCCGCCTTCCTCGCCCGCTACCCGAAGGCGCAGGACCGGCTGGGCTGGTGGTTCCTCGACGACCCGATCGTCGAGGCGGACCGGACCTGGGTGCTGTCCAAGCGGTGGGGCCGGACCACCGCCGCGACCCTGGACGCCCTGGTGGCGCTGGCCCCGGCGGGCTTCGGGTACGAGCCGGCCTGACCGCTCGCCGGGACCGGGGCGGTAGCGTGCCGGGATGCCGATTCTCGACACGCCGGTCGGGCCCATTGCGTACGACCGGGAGGGTTCGGGGCCGCCGGTGGTCCTGGTCGCCGGGGCCTTCCAGTTCCGCGGGTTCGACCCCGACACCCGGGAGCTCGCGGCCGAGCTCGGGCGGCGCGGGCTGACCGCGGTCAACTACGACCGCCCCGGCCGCGGGGACAGCCCGGGTGAGCCGCCGTTCACGCTGGCCGGCGAGGTGGCGGTGCTGCGGGCGTTCGCGGCCGAGCTCGGGCCGGTCGCGCTCTACGGCAGCTCGTCCGGCGCGGCGATCTCGCTGGCCGCCGCGGCGGCCGGCGTGCCGGTGACCCGGCTGGTGCTGTGGGAGGCGCCGGTCGGCGACGACGCCGCCGACTCGGCCGCGGCCGACCTCGCCGGGCTGCGGGCCGAGCTGGCGACCGGGGACGCCGAGCGGGCGGTGCTGTACTTCATGAAGGACATGCCGGCCGAGTGGCGGGAGGGCGCCCGGCAGGGGCCGGCCTGGCCGACGATGTGCGCGCTGGCCCCCAGCCTGGAGCCGGACGTGGAGTCGATCGCCTGGACCCAGTCCGGGCCGTCCCGGCGGGAGCTGCTGGCCGGGGTCACCGCGCCCACGCTGGTGCTGCTGGGCGAGCGGACGCTGCCGATGTTCCCCCCGGCCGCCGACGCGCTCGCCGCCGCGCTGCCCGACGCCCGGCAGGCCCGGGTGGCCGCGGCCGACCACCGCTGGGAGCTGCCCGCCCTGGCCGACGCCCTGACCGGCTTCCTCCTCCCCGGCTGACCCCGGCGACCCCGGCCCGGCGCCGGCCCGGCCGCGGACGGCCCGGGACGACCAGGGACGACCAGGGACGGCCAGGGACGGCCAGGGACGGCCAGGGACGGCCAGGGACGGCCAGGGACGGCTCAGCCCAGGTCGGCGAGGACCTGGCGGGCGGCGTTGTGGCCGGCGGCGCCGATGACGGAGCCGGCGGGGTGGCAGCCGGCGGCCCCGGCGTAGACGCCGGGGACGCCGGTCGCGTACGGCATCCGCTCGTCGAAGGCGAAGGAGTTGTCGACGTGCATGATGTTCGCGCTGGTGATGCCGAAGTGCTCCCGGATGTCCGGCGGGGCCAGCGCGCTGACGTCGACCAGCAGGTCCCGGGTGCCCGGGGCGTACCGCTCGACCAGGTCGAGCAGGACCGAGACGTAGCCGTCCCGCTCCGCCGCCCAGGAGGACCCGGCCACCTCGTGCGGGACGCCCTGCACGAACAGCGCCGAGGAGTGGTTGCCGGCCGCGTCGGACAGCGACGGGTCCAGGGTCGAGTGCAGGTACCACTCCAGCGGGGGCGCCGCGGGCAGCCGGCCCGCCGCCGCGTCCTCGAACGCGACCCGCAGCGCCGCCAGCACGCTGCCGTCCAGGGCGGGCGGCAGCAGGTGCACGGTCGTGCCGTGCTGGCCGCGGCCGGGGTCGGGCAGCGCGGCGAACCGGGGCAGCCCGGCCAGGGCCAGGTTGACCTTCATCGTCTGTCCCGGTGAACGTTGCGCGAACACCGCGAGCCGGGCCGCCAGCGCCGGCAGGGTCGCGTCGCCGAGCAGCCCCGGCAGCCGGTACGCGTCCGCGCACACCAGCACCGCCGAGGCCGGCACCTCTTCCCCCGCGGCGGTGACCACCCCGGTCGCCGCGCCGCCGGACACCGACACCGCCGCCACCTCGCAGCCGGTCCGGATGTCCGCGCCGGCCCGGGCGGCCAGCGCGGCCAGCCGGGAGGTGACCGTGCCCATGCCGCCGCGGACCACCATCCAGGTCCCGCCCGCGCCGGGCAGCCGGCACATGTTGTGGACCAGCAGGTTGTGGCCGGAGCCGGGCGACCACGGGGAGCCGGTCAGCCCGGGCATGCCGTCGGTCACCGCGTACATGGCCAGGACGGTCTCCGACTCGAACCCGAAGCGGCCCAGGTAGTCCATCGCCGAGCCGCGGACCAGCGCCACGAACACCTCCCGCAGCGGCTCCCGGACGTAGCGCTCCGCGGTCTCCGCCAGCGGCAGCGGCGGCGCCAGCCAGGCCGGGGCCAGGTCCTCCCGCAGCGCGGCCAGCTCCGCGCCGAGCGCCTCGTCGGCCCGCGCGTCGGCCTCGGTGAAGAACTCGGCGAACTGGGCCCGGGCCGAGTCCCGGTCGGCGCCGAGCAGCAGGCTGCGGCCGTCCAGGGTGGGCAGGAAGTAGTGCGGGTCCCGGCGGACCAGCGGCAGGTCCAGCTCCAGCGTCCGCAGCAGCTCCGGCGGCATCAGCCCCAGCAGGTACGCCCCGGTGGAGGCGGCCAGCCCCGGCGCGGCGGCGAACGGGTGCTCGGTCCGGCAGGCCCCCCCGACCACCGCGGCCCGCTCCAGCACCCGCACCGACAGGCCGGCCCGGGCCAGCACCGTCGCCGCGACGAGACCGTTGTGCCCGGCTCCGATCACCACCACGTCCACCATGCCGCCACGCTAGCCGCGGCCCCCGCCGCCGGGTCCACCCGCGACCCCGCGCAGAGCGGGAGGTATTCGGTCGGACCGGTCTGCTTGGATGAGCCCTGTTCGGGGTGAGAGAGAAGTTCCTGCGCACGGGGTCGAACGGGAGGGAGAGCGCAGTGGTCGACCAGCCGGGTCGCATAGTCGTGGCCGGCCTGTCCAAGTCCTTCGGCGAGGTACGCGCCGTCGACAATCTGAGTTTCACGGTGGAGCCGGGCTCGGTGACCGGGTTCCTCGGTCCGAACGGGGCCGGCAAGACCACCACGCTGCGGATGCTGCTGGGGTTGGTCACGCCGACCTCGGGCACCGCGACGATCGGCGGCATCCCCTATCCGGCGATCCCGCACCCGATGCGGACCGTCGGGGCGGTGCTGGAGGCGAGCAGCTTCCACCCCGGCCGGACCGCCCGCAACCACATCCGGGTGTACGCGACGGCCTCCGGCATCCCGGAGTCCCGCGCCGACGAGGTGCTGGCCCAGGTCGGCCTGACCGACGCGGCCCGGCGCAAGGCCAAGACGTTCTCGCTGGGCATGCGGCAGCGGCTCGGGCTGGCGTTCGCGCTGCTGGGCGACCCGCGGGTGCTGCTGCTCGACGAGCCGGCCAACGGGCTGGACCCGGAAGGCATCCGCTGGCTGCGCGGTTTCCTGCGGTCGCTGGCCGACGAGGGCCGGACCGTGCTGGTCTCCAGCCACCTGCTCACCGAGGTGCAGCAGTCCGCGGACCGGGTCGTCATCCTCAGCCAGGGCCGGCTGGTCCGCGAGGGCTCGATGGACGAGCTGGCCAGCAGCGCGGGCGAGACCGTCGTGGTCCGCTCCCCGCAGGCCGACGCGCTCGGCGCGGCGCTGACCACGGCCGGCGGCTCCGTGAGCGGCGCGGGTGAGCCGGGCCTGCTGCGGGTCAGCGGCCTGGAGGCCCGGGCGGTCGGGCACGCGGCATTCACCGCGGGCGTGGAGCTGCACGAGCTGCGTAGCGAGAAGGCCGACCTGGAGAAGCTGTTCTTCCAGCTCACCCAGCCGCAGTTCGCGGCCGGCCAGCACGGCGGGCCGCCTCCCGGCGGACCGCCACCGGGCGTCGTGCCCGGGCCCCTCCCGACCCAGACGCCGGGAGGTGTCCGATGACGACCGCCCTGCGGGCCGAGGTCCGCAAGCTGACGACCACCCAGGTCTGGGTGTGGATGATCGTCCTGGCGGTCGGCTTGACCCTGCTGGTCACCGCGCTGACCTCAGCCTTCACCGAGCCGGACGCGGGTGGCGAGCCACTGGAGGCGGCGCTCAACGCGGCGACCAGCTTCGGCTACGTGATCGCCGCGGTGCTCGGCGTCATCGGCGTGACCGGCGAATACCGCCACCTCACCGTGACGCCGACCTTCCTCAGCGTGCCCCGGCGGGGCACGGTGATCGGCGCCAAGATCGCGCTGTACTTCGCGACCGGGCTGCTGCTCGGCCTGCTCTGCATGGGAGCGGCGATCGCGGTCGGCGTGCCGTGGATGTCCGCCCGCGGGATCGACGTCGACCTCGGCGCCGAGAGCACGATGCGGATCATCATCGGCGGGATCATCACCGTCGCGATCTTCGGGATCATCGGCGTCGGCGTGGGCGCGCTGATCCGCAACCAGGTCGCCGCGGTGGTCGGGCTGATCATCTACCTGTTCCTCATCGAGGGGATCCTGTCCGCGATCCCGCGGGTGCAGGAGGCGTACCCGTACCTGCCGGGCGGGGCGGCGGCCGGCCTGATCCGGACCGACGACCCGAACGTGCAGTCCCCGGTGGACCTGCTGGAGCCGTGGCAGGGCGGCGTGCTGCTGCTGGCCTACGGTTTGATCTTCGCGATCGTGGGCTCGCTGCTCACGGTCCGTCGCGATGTGACCTGAGGCACAGTTTCCCCGGCGCGCCGCTGCGCCGTGCGGTCCGGGCCGGGCCGCCACCACGCCGTGCACACCGGCGTGGTGGCGCCCGGCCCTTGCCGTACCGATCCAGAGCCCTGTGGTGCGTCGGGCGCAGCCTTCGTGCAGCGGTAACCTTGACCAGATCAGCACCCCCGGCGCGGAAGAGGCGACCGCACGCGTGTCCACGCAGAGTGCCCCCAGCGGGTTCGGACCCAACGACTGGCTCGTGGAAGAGATGTACGAGCGCTTCCTGGACGACCCCGGCAGCGTCGACACGGCCTGGCACGAGTTCTTCGCCGACTACTCACCGGATAGGCCCGGGCGACCCGCCACCGGCGGGACCGACCCGACCCCGGCCCCGGCCGCGGACTCCGAGGGCAGCGCGACCGCCGCCCCGCCGAAGGCCGTGCCCGCCGGGTCACCCCCGGCCGCCACTCCGGCCGACGGCCCGGCGGCACCGGCCGCCGAGGCCCGGCCG
>CADCTP010000348.1 GCA_902805565.1 uncultured Mycobacteriales bacterium | reverse complement strand
CCGACCGGCGGCCCGGCCCGGCCGACCGGCGGCCCGGTCTGGATCGCCACGGCGGGCCGGGCCGGCGGCGGTCGGCGCGGGCCCGACGGCCTAGGGTGCGATCGTGGACATCCGGGAGTTGCGGACCCCCGCCCTGCTGGTCGACGCGGCCGCCCTGGAGCACAACCTGGCCACGATGGCGGCGGCCCTGCCCGGGGCGCGGCTGCGGCCGCACGTGAAGGCGCACAAGACGACCGCGCTGGCCCGCCGGCAGGCCGGGCACGGCCACCGGTCCTTCACCTGCGCGACGATCCGCGAGGTCGAGGGGATGGTGGCGGCGGGGCTCGGCGAGGACCTGCTGCTGGCCAACGAGGTGCTGGACACCCGCCGGCTCGGCGCGCTGGCCGACCGGGCCCGGGTCACCGTCGCCGTCGACTCGGCCGAGACCGTCGACGCGGCCGCGGCCGGCGGGGTCCGCGAGGTCCTGGTGGACGTCAACGTCGGGCTCCCCCGCTGCGGCTGCGACCCGTCCGACGCCGGCCGGATCGCCGACCTGGCCCGGGCCCGCGGGCTGGCCGTGCGCGGGGTGATGGGCTACGAGGGCCACCTCATGCTGGTGCCGGACCGGGCCGAGCGGGCCCGGCTGACGGCGGAGAGCATGGCCCTGCTGGCCCGGGCCGCCGCCGACGTGGGCGGGGACGTCGTCTCCGCCGGCGGCACCGGCACGTACGCGGAGAACACCGTGGCCACCGAGATCCAGGCCGGCTCGTACCCGCTGATGGACACCGCGTACGGCGCGACCGGGCTGCCGTTCCGGCCGGCGCTGACCGTGCTGGCCACGGTGGTGTCCGCGGCCCCGCCGCGCAGCGAGGTCCGGCCGCCGTGGGTGGTGGCCGACGTCGGGCTGAAGTCGCTGGGCATGGACCACGGGAACCCGACGGTCCCCGGGGCGACGGTGTGGTTCTGCTCCGACGAGCACACCACGTTCGCGCCGGACGAGCCGCGGTCGGTCCGGGTCGGCGACCGGGTCCGGGTGCTGCCGGCGCACGTCGACCCGACCGTCGCCCTGCACGAGCGGATGCACCTGGTCGACGGCGACGAGGTCGTCGAGACCTGGCCGGTGGACCTGCGCGGCTGGTGACCGCTCAGGCGGCGCGGACCCGGAGGCCGTGCCCGGCCAGCCAGGACAGCATCCGCGGCCAGAGCACCCGGCCGACGTCGGCGTGGAAGTACCCCATGTGCCCGATCCGCCGGACGCCGAGCTCGGCCGGGGTGACGTCGATCCGGTCGAGGGGTGCGGCGGGGTAGCCGGTGAAGAAGGCGTCCCGGGACCTCGGCGGCGCCCAGTCGTCGTCGGTGGCGGCCGCCGCCGCGATGGGCAGCCGCACCGCGGCGAACGGCCCGGTCACCGAGGCGGCGCCGGGGTCGTCGAAGAAGTACCGCGGCAGCCCGGCGCCCAGCGCGAGCAGGGCCGGCGCGGCCAGTGCCACCGGCCCGTACAGGTCTCCGGTGGCGAACAGCGCGACCGTGGTGCCGGCACCGGCGACGACCAGCGCGTCGACCGCACCGAGGCCCCAGCGCGGCGCCCGGGCCGGCACGCCGCGCAGCAGCGCGGAGATCCGGTCCCGGGTGCCGGCGGCCACGGTCGCCCAGGCGACCGCGGCGACCAGCACCGCCGCCCCGGCGACGGCCAGCCAGAACGCGCCCGGCAGCTCGAACGGGGCCGCACCCCCCAGCACGGTCCGCCGGGCCACCGCGGACAGGCCGAGGGCGACCACGACACCGACGGGCACGCCGGCCAGGACGACCGGCACCAGCTCGGCGAGCGCCAGCCGGCGCCCGCCGGCCCGGCCGGCCCCGCGCAGCCGGGCCACCGCCACCTCGGGACGGCGCTGCTCGACCGCCGCTCCCAGGGCCAGCCCGAGCACGAAGAGGGCGAGCAGCCCCAGCTGGATGGTCAGCAGCGGCACGATGATCAGCGCCTGCCGGCGGCCCCGCTCGATCGTCGCGGCGATGTCCGGCAGGCCCGAGCGCACCTCGGCCAGCACGCCTCCCGCGCCGGAGCGGTAGCCGAAGTCGGCCGCCAGCAGCCGGCTCTCCTCCGCCGCCGCGGTCACGGCGGTGCCCGTCCGGGTCACCTCGTCGATCCCCACCGCCGACCGGTCGAGCGGGAAGGTGACGCTGTTGCCGAGGTCCAGCCAGCCGTCCCCGGAGAAGGTCGGCTCCGTCGCGAGCCAGGTGTCGTGCAGCGGCCGGATCGGCGGCTGCCGGCCGAGGATGCCGGACACGCCCGTCAGCTCCTGGCCGGCCCAGTACGGCCCGCGCACCTGCCGGTAGATGCCGGTGACCCGCAGCGTGACCGGCGGCGGCAGCGTCGGCAGCGCCATCGTGGGCAGCTCGCCGGCCCGCAGGACGCTGCCCACGGCGAGCCCGAAGTTGTCCGCGTCGGCCGGGCTGACGGCGATGTCGCCGCGCTCCCGGGGACACCCGCCGGCCACCCAGACCAGGTGCTCGCACGCCCCGTCGCGCCACAGGAGCGGGCCGACCGCCGGCGCCGCGCCCCGGTCCACGCGGACCACCTGCACCGAGGTCGCGTCGACGCGCGGGGTGAACCAGGGCCGGACCGGCGCCGGCAGCAGCGTGGCCAGCTCGTCGTGCGGGGCCGGCCGGTGGTCCGGGTCGTCGCCGTACGCGTACCGGGAGACCGACCGGATCTCGACGGTCGTGTCGCCGCTGGTCGCCCCGTCGACGGTCTGCCGGGTCAGCGCCTGCTGCATCGCCCGGTCGTAGAGCGGGGTCAGCACCGCGCACGCGGTGCTGACGGCGGCCAGGGCGAGCAGCACGAGCGCTTGACCGCGCCGGTACCGGATCGCCGACCACACCAGGACCACTCCTCCGGACACCGGATCCGATCAGGCGACAGTAGCGACCCGGTGCGCCCTGCCCGGCGGGTCCGCCCTGGACACCGCCCGGGAACACCGCCCGGGGACACCGCCCGGGGACACCGCCCGGCACGTGTGCACGGGCCCCGCCGCGGGGAGGACGACCGGATCCGGCCCACGACGGGCGGGCCGCCGACGAGGAGGACACGGATGTCACTGGACCGTCCTGAGGCACCGGCGCCGTACGACCTGCTGCCGGAGGTCGACAGCTTCGCGGTGACCAGCACGGACGTCTCCGATGCAGAGCCGATGGCGCTGCGGCACGCGCACGACTCCGCGGGTGGGCAGAACGTGTCCCCGCAGCTGTCCTGGTCCGGCGCCCCCGAGGGCACCCGCAGCTACGTGGTCAACTGCTTCGACCCGGACGCGCCGACCCCGTCCGGGTTCTGGCACTGGACGGTGGTGGACATCCCGGCCGGCAGCACCGAGCTGCCCACCGGCGCGGGCGCCGACGACGACAGCGTGCCCGACGGCGCGTTCCACGTTCGCGGCGACTTCGGCGCCCGACAGTACGACGGCCCCGCCCCGCCGCCCGGCGACCGCCCGCACCGGTACGTCTTCGCCGTGCACGCGGTCGACGTCGAGCACCTCGGCGTCGACCCGGACGCCAGCCCGACCGTGGTCGCCTTCACCCTGGCCTTCCACACCCTGGCCCGGGCGCTGCTCACCCCGACGTACCAGCAGCCGCGGTAGAACGCGGGGCCGCCCGTGCCGGAGTGCTCCGGCACGGGCGGTTCCGGTGGTGGCGGGCGGGTCGGCCCGCCGGGCTACGGACTGGGCAGCTCGACCGCGGCGAGCGAGTAGTCCTTGGTCAGCGTCCTGCTCAGCGCGAAGGAGCCGCCTTCGGACTTGGGGATGCCGAAGTTGATGCCGGCGATGAGCTGGACCTGCACGACGAGCTTGCCGGCCGACACGCCGTTGGCGGGCACGACGCTGGCGAACGTGACGCCGTTGCCACCGATCCCGCCGTTCTGCAGGCCGATCAGCGGGTGGGGGTCCTTGATGGAGACCTGAGGCGGCTTCGGGGCCCGCCAGGTGTTGGTCGCCGTGTCGAAGGTCCCGTCGCTGACCACCCAGTCGCCCTGGACCGGATCCCGGCTCTTGCAGATGTACTGCTCGATGACGATGACGCCGATCTGGCCGATGTTCGTGTTCACCGGGACGTAGGACCTGAGCTTGACGCAGCGGGAGGACTGGTTCGCCGACACGATCCGCTGGTCCTCCCACACCTCCCACACGGCGCGTCCCTGGCCGAGGAGCACGCCGTGCGGCGGTCCGGCGACGAACACCTGCAGCTCGTCGGCGCTGACCCGGAGATCGCAGGGGTCGGCGGCGGGCACCGCACCCGCCGGAAGCGGGAGCAGGTCCGCCGGCTGCGCCTCCGGGTCGGCATGGTGTTCCAGCAGTTCAACCTCTTCCCCCACATGACCGCGCTGGAGAACGTCATGTCGGGGCCGCTCGCGGAGG
>CADCTP010000347.1 GCA_902805565.1 uncultured Mycobacteriales bacterium | reverse complement strand
TGCACGGCGCGGGCCAGCATCGGCCCGGGCGGCGGCCCGGCCAGCGCGAGCCGCACGTCCGTCCGGGCGGCCGCCAGCGCCGGGCGCAGCGCGGAGTACGCCCCCGCGACGGGCGGCCACGGGGACGGCGCGGCGGTCAGCCGGCCCGCGGTGGAGCCGGATCGGGATGCGACCATGACTCAGCGGTCCTCTCGTCGGTGATCGAGCCGGCGGGCCGGGACCGGGGCCGCACCGGACAACGGTCATGCACCGGGCACAACTGGTCAAGAGACGGACGATTGCCGGCCCGACACAAGTCCGCTACTTTCATCGAATGCCCGTCTCGCCCGGGGTGCTAGGGCTGTTCGTGCTCGCCGCACTGGTCATCTGCATCACGCCGGGACCCGACATGATCTACGTCGCCGCCCACGGCATCAGCCAGGGTCTGCGAGCGGGCATCGTCGCGTCGTTCGGGATGTCGGCCGGGATGGTGGTGCACACCATCGCGGTGACCCTCGGGCTGGCCGGGCTGGTCCAGGCCTCGCCGGTCGCGTACGACGTGGTGCGCTACGGCGGCGCGATCTACCTGGCGATCCTCGGCATCCGCACGCTGAAGGACGCCCGGTCCACCCCGGTGTTGGAGCCGGTGCCACCGGTCCCGGCCCGCACGGTGTTCACCCGGGCCGCGGTGACCAACCTGCTCAACCCGAAGATCCTGCTGTTCTACCTGGCCTTCCTGCCGCAGTTCACCGACCCCGACCGGGGGCCGCTGGCGGCGCAGTTCCTGCTGCTCGGGACGTTGTTCGTGCTCCTCGGCCTGCTGGTCGACATCGGCGTCGCGCTGCTGTCGGGCAAGCTCGGCGCCCTGTTCACCTCCCGGCCGGGCGCGTCCCGCCGGGTGAACGAGGTGGCCGGCGTGGTGTTCCTAGGGCTGGCCGCCCGGCTCGCCTTCTAGCTTGTGCGCCCGCAGCCGGTCGTAGAACGGCCGGTGGTGCCGGTCGTACGCGGCCAGCCGCTCGTCGGTGTGCACGGTCGCCGGGTAGGAGCCGGACCGGGCCTCGATGCCGGTGGTGGCCGCGGCGTCCCGGTGCCAGGCCGCGGTGCGCGACCACTCCTCCCGCTGGCCCGGCCGCCAGGTCAGCGCGTGCGCGAGGAACGGCAGGCCGACGGCCGCGCAGTACGACTCGATCAGCGCGGCCGGCCGGGCCACCAGGTCCGCGGAGTCGACGACCACGGGGGCCCGGCCGGTCCGCTCCCGCAGCACCTCGAACAGCTCCCAGCACCGCTCGAAGCCGATCTCGGGCAGCGTGACGTCCGGGTTCATGGCGTGGTGGGAGGCGATCGCCTCGGCCGGGTCGCGGATGATGAACGTGTTCTCCGCCTCCGCCAGCCGCGGGTCGGCCAGCAGCTCCGGGTAGCGGTAGTCGGTGGTGTCCTTGACGAACACCGGCCCGGCCGCGCCCAGCTCCAGCAGCAGCCCGAGCAGCTCCGGGTCGGTGCGGGCGGTCCCGGTCCCGACGGCGACCCGGCCGACCGCGGCCCGGTTGGAGAACGGCTCGTGCACCACGGTCAGGTCGCCGCGCTCCATCATCACCCGGGCGAACGCGGTCGACCGGCAGCGCGGCGGGCTCCACAGGATGACGACCCGCCCGCTCACGCCGCCCTCACTGGGACCACTCGGTGGGCTCGCGGTCCCAGCGGTGCGCGCGCAGGGCGGTGAGCAGCTCCCGGTCCGGCGGCGTGCCGTCGCTGACCCCGAGGTTGGCCCGTACGTGCCGGACCGAGCGCATCCCCGGGATCACCGTGGCCACGTCCGGGTTGGCCAGCACGAACCGCAGCGCCAGCTCCGGCATGGTGGAGCCGGCCGGCACCAGCGGGCGCAGCCGCTCGGCGCGCTCGACGCTGGCCCGCAGGTTCTCCGGCACGAAGTAGGACTCCCGCCAGTCGCCCGGCGGCCAGGTGGTGTCCGGGGTCAGCGTCCCGGTCAGGGTGCCCTCGTCGAACGGCACCCTGGCGATCACCGCGACGTCGCGCTCCCGGCAGGCCGGGAACAGCTCGTCCTCCGGCGCCTGGTCGAAGATGTTGTAGATGACCTGGACGGCGTCGATCAGGCCGGTCTCCAGGGTCTTCAGCACGTTCGCCGGCTCCCACCGGTTGACGCTGATCCCGACCCCGCCGACCACCCCCTCGGCGAGCAGGCGCTCCACCGGGCGGCGCCAGGCCGGGTCGTCGGCCCAGGCGTCCTCCCAGACGTGGAACTGGAGGAGGTCGATCCGCGGCACCCCGAGGTTGGCCAGGCTGGCCCGGACGTACTCCTCGATGTGGTCGGGCGGGAACACGTCGGCGAGCCGGGACCGCCGGGTGGACGGCCAGCGGCGGTCCTTGGGCGGGACCTTCGTCGCCACGTACAGCCGGCGGTCGGGGTTGGCGGCCAGCAGCGCGCCGAGCAGCTCCTCGCTGTGCCCGCGGCCGTAGACCCACGCGGTGTCGAAGAACGTGCAGCCGGCGTCCACCGCCGCCTGCAGGGCGAACGCCCCGGTCACGTCGTCGGCACCGGTCCAGCCGCCGTCGCCGCCGGCGATGCCCCACATGCCGTACCCGACCTCGGAGACCTGCCAGCCCAGCCGGCCGAACCGCCGGTATCTCATGGTGCTTCCCCTCAGCTCGCGACCAGCTGCCAGTTGCTGCCGCCGGCGCCGAAGCGGGCCTGCCGGGCGGCGTCCGCGGCGACCGGGTAGTCCGTCACCGCCATCGTCAGCAGGGTGCCCCGGTGCAGCCGGACCCGGACGGTCGCGGTGGCCCCGGCGGCCAGCACGTCCATCCCGGCCCGGGCCGCGTCGGTGGCCGGCTCCGCCCAGCGGCCCTCGTACGCCTGCCGGCCCAGCTCCCGGCTCAGCGTCTCCAGCAGCCGGTACGCCCGGTCCACCACGGTCACCCGGTAGACCTCGGCCAGCACCGTGCCGAGCAGCTCCATGCCGGGCGCCTCGTACACGCCGCGGCACTTGGTGCCGTTGACCCGGTTCTCCACCACGTCGCGCATCCAGACCCCGTTGCGGCCGGCGACCGCGTTGGCCCGCAGCAGCGCGCCCAGCGGGTCCACCGGCTCGCCGTCCACCTCGACCGGCACGCCGCGCTCCACCCGGACGGTGACCTCCTCCGGCTCGTCCGGGGCGTCGGCCGGCCACCGGCTGGTCAGCGGGCGCACCACGGTCGGCGGGGTGGCCAGGTCCTCCAGCGCCGCGTCCTCGTGCGAGATGCCGACCAGGTTGGCGTCGGTGGAGTGGGTGGCGGAGCTGCCCGGGTCCAGCGGCAGCCCGGCGGCGGCGACGGCGGCCGCCATCGCGTCCCGGTCCGGGAACACCGACCGGGCGGCCCGGGTCGGCCAGGGGGCGTAGACGGCCAGATCGGGGGCGTACGCGGCGGTGTAGCGGGCGAACCGGCGCTCGTCGTTGCCGCCGCCGACGCAGCCGTGCGCGAGCACCTCGCAGCCGGCCGCGCGGATCCGCGGCGCCAGCCCGGCCACCAGCACCGAGCGGGAGATACCGGTGGTGTTCCAGTAGCCGCCGTCGTACCGGGCCTGGTAGCGGGCCAGGTCCAGCCCGGCCGTCGCCATCGCGGCCCGCAGGTCCACCTCGACCGCCGGCAGCCCGTACGCCCGCAGCCCGTCGGCCAGCTCGGCGATCCGGTCCGTCGGACCCTGCCCGATGTCGGCGACGAAGCAGGTCACCTCGGCGCCGACGTCGCGCAGCCACACCGCCACCGCCAGCGAGGACAGCCCGCCGGACACGCACAGGCCGACCCGCCGGCCCCGGAGCTCGTCTGGATCCACACCATCTCCTCGTCCGGCCCGACCCGTCGGCGGACCGTAGACATTCGCCTCCGACAGCGTCAACGACGCGGCAAGTTGTTGCCAGGACGCCCGACATGTCCGGTGAACGCCTTGACCGGCCCTGTTCGTCGGGTTCCACTTTCGGTTGGCCCCGGTGCGGCGAACCGCCGGGACGTCTCCCCCAGGCTCGGAGGTGTGCTCCGCCATGCCCGCACGCAGAGCGGCGGCCGCGGTGTCGGCAGAGCTGCGGCACCGCCTGCTGGTCGAGTTCAACGGCCGACCGGTGCCCTACCCCCGGGACCGTACGGTTGCCGGGATGGTCGCCGACCGGGCGGCCGAGCACCCCGACCGCGTGGCGGTGGCGCACCCCGGCGGCACGCTGTCCTACGGCCGGCTGGACGGCGCGGCGAACCGGCGGGCCGCCGAGCTGGCCGCGGCCGGCGTCCGCAAGGGCGACCTGGTCCCGGTGCACGTCGACGGCGGCCCGGAGCTGCCGGTCGCGGTGCTGGCGCTGCTCAAGCTGGGCGCCCCGTTCGTGCCGGTGGACCCGGGCTGGCCGCGCCGCCGGGTGGGTACCGCGCTGGCCGCGCTGAGCCCGCGGGCGGTGGTCTGCACACCCGGGACCGTCCCGGCCGACGCCGGCGCCCCGCTGGTGCCGGTCGACCTGGCCGCGCTGCCGTCGGCGGACCGGCCGCCGGCGGGCCCGCCGGTCACCGCGGACGACGTCGCCTACGGCTTCTACACCTCCGGCTCGACCGGGGTGCCGAAGTGCGCGCTGAACCCGCACGTCGGCCTGATCAACCGGTTCCGGTACATGACCCGGGCCTTCGCCGCGGACGGCGCGGTGGTGCTGCAGAACAGCCGGGTCTCCTTCGACTCGTCGCTGTGGCAGCTGCTCTGGCCGCTGACCGCCGGCAACCGGGTGGTGCTGCGGGCGACCACCGGCCCCCTGGACCTGGCCCGCACGGTCGCCACGATCGACGAGCACGGCGTGACGATGACCGACTTCGTGCCGTCGGTGTTCGACGCGCTGGTCGAGCTGGCCGAGGCCGACCCGGCGGTCCGGCACGGGCTGCGCTCGCTGCGCCGGCTCTACCTCGGCGGCGAGCAGGTGAACGCCCGGACCGTGCACCGGTTCCGGGAGCTGCTGCCGGAGGTCGGCTGCACCAACACGTACGGGCCGACGGAGTGCTCGATCGGCAGCGTCTTCCACGAGATCACCGCCGCGGACGGCGACTCGATCCCGATCGGCCGGCCGATCGACAACACGTACGCGCTGGTGCTGGACCCGCGCGGCCGGCTGGTCGCCCCGGGGGTGGTGGGCGAGATCCATCTCGGCGGCGACTGCCTGGGCCGCGGCTACCTCGGCGACGTGGCGAAGACCCGCCGGGCGTTCGTGCCGAACCCGTTCCCGGAGGTGCCCGGGCCGCTGCTCTACCGGACCGGCGACCTGGGCTCGCAGCGGGAGGACGGGCTGCTGCACTTCGTCGGTCGCACCGACCAGCAGGTCAAGGTCGGCGGCGTCCGGCTGGAGCTGACCGAGGTGGAGGTGGTGCTGGCCGCCCACCCGGCGGTGCGGGCGGTCCGGGTGCTGGTGCTCGGCGACGGCGGCGAGCAGCGGCTGGTCGGCTTCGCCGTCGCGTCCGCGACCGCCGGCGAGCTGCTGGCGCACGCCGCCCGGTCGCTGCCGCCGGAGGCCGTGCCGGCCCGGCTGGTGCTGCTGGACGCGCTGCCGCTGAACGCCAACGGCAAGGTCGACCGGCAGGCGCTGGCCGCGCTGGCCACCGCCGCGGCCGAGCAGGCCGAACCGGAGCAGGCGGCGGACCTGAGCCCCGAGCAGGCCGAGGTGCGGGCGCTGTGGGGGGAGCTGCTCGGGGTGCCCGCGGTGGCGCTGGACGACGACTTCGCCGAGCTGGGCGGCACCTCGCTGACCGCGCAGCGGCTGGCGCTGCGGCTGCTCACCCGGTTCGGCGCCCGGCTGGGGCCGCGGGACCTGGTCCGGGCCGGGACCGTACGGGAGCAGGCGGCGCTGGTGACCGGGGACGGCGGGCCGCGGCCCGCGGCGCCGTCGGCGGCCCGGCTGCGCCGGGACGTGCGGCTGGACCCCGGGGTCGTCGGGCGGCCGCCGTACCGGTCGGGGCCGCCGCGGCAGGTGCTGCTCACCGGCGCGACCGGGTTCGTCGGCGCCCACCTGCTGCGCGAGCTGGTCACCGCGACCGACGCCCGGGTGGTCTGCCTGGTCCGCGGTGCGGACGACGCGGCGGCCCGGGACCGGCTGGTGGCCGCCGCGACCGCGCTGGGCGCCTGGGACCCGGAGGTGGCCGCCCGCACGGAGGTGATCGCCGGCGACCTCGGCAGGCCCCGGCTGGGGCTCGGCGCCGCCCGGTTCGCCGCGCTCGGTCGGCGCGCCGACGCGATCCTGCACTGCGGCGCCCAGGTCAACCTGATGCTGGACTACCGGGCGCTGCGGGCGGCGAATGTGCTGGGCACCGCCGAGGTTCTCCGGCTGGCCGCCACCGGACCCACCACCCCGGTGCTGGCGCTGTCCACCCTCGGCGTGGCCCCGGTGCGCGACGGCGACCCGCCGGTGGAGGAGGACGGCCCGGACGGCCGGCTGCCCGAGGACGGCTACGGCCAGTCCAAGTGGGTGGCCGAGCGGCTGCTCGCGCTGGCCGCCTCCCGCGGCATCCCGGTCACCGTGCACCGGCTCGGCGAGGTCGCCGCGCACGCCGGCACGGGGGTGTCCAACCCGCGCGGGCTGCTGGACAACCTGGTCGAGGCGTGCGTGCGGCTCGGCGTGCGGCCGCCGGTGCCGGCGGTGACGGACTGGACCCCGGTGGACGCGGTGGCCCGGGTCGTGGTGGCCGGCATGCTCGCCGGCCCGGCCAAGGACCCGGTGGTGCACGTGCTGGACCCCTGCGGGCTGCCGGTGGACCGGGTGCTGGACGCGGTCGCCGACGAGGTGCCGCTGGCACCGGTGTCCTATCCGGAGTTCTGGGCCGCCCTGCGCGAGCGGGTGCTGGCCACCGGCGACGACGCGCTGACCCGGCTGCTGGCGGTGCTGCCCGCCCCCGGCGGGGCCGGCCCGGGGTCGCTGTTCACCGACGCCGGTCGGCACTACGCGGTCGGCCGGTGCGAGCGGCTGCTGACGGACCTGGGCCTGCGGTGGCCGCCGGTGGACCGGCCGACGCTCCGCCGGTACGCGCGCCGGATGGCGGCCGGCCGGGTGGGAGAGGTGACGGTGTGAGGATCCGCTTCACCAAGGTCGAGGCCAACGGCGCCGACTACCTGGTGGTGAACACGGCCGACAGCACCTGCCGGGACTGGCCGGCGGTGGCCCGCGCGCTGTGCCGGCGCCGCCGCGGGGCCGGCGCGGACGGCCTGGTCGTGCTCGGGCACCTCGGGCACGCCCGGTTCACCGCCCGCTGCCTGAACCCGGACGGCACCCCGTCCCCGGCCGACGGCAACGCGATGCGCGCCTGCGCCCGCGCCGTCCACAGCCGGTACGGCTACCGCGCGGTCACCCTGCTCTCCGGCGACGCCTCGTACGGGACCGCGGTCGACGGCACCGACGTGGCGGTCGAGCTGGGCGCCGCGGACCCGGCGCCCGCCCCGGTGCGGACCCGGGTCGGGATCGCGGTGCACGCGGTGCGGGTGGACGGCGGCGAGCACGTGGTCGCCGTGGTCACCGCCGACGAGCTGGCGGCGCTGGACGTCCGCGACGCCGGCGCCCGGATCCGGCAGGACCCGGCGTTCGGGCCGGCCGGCACCAACGTCGGGTTCGCCGCCGTGCTGGGGCCGGGGCGGCTGCGGCTGCGCTCGTACGAGCGGGGGGTGGAGCGGGAGACGCCGTCCAGCGCCTCCGGCGCGATCGCGGCGGTGCTCACCGGCCGGGTGCTCGGGCTGATCCGGCACACCGAGGTCGCCGTCGCGACCGGCGGCGGACCGCTGCGGGTCAGCCTGCTCGGCGACGGCCGGGCCCGGGTGACCGGCACCGCGACCGAGGTGTTCGACGGGGACGCCGCGTGGACCCCGGAGCCGGCGGTCGCCGGCGCCCGCTGACCTGGCCGACCGCGACCGGCCCGACCGACCGGGTCCACCGACCGGGCACCGCCGGGCCGGGCACCGCCGGCCGTCCGGAGGGCGACTGCAAGGAGTTGCGATCACCGGCGCGTCTTCACCGAGGGTGGTGAAGTGTCGTACGAGAGTAGTGACATGTGTATGTGTTGATCTATGGAACAGGTACGGTCTGCGCTACGGGGATCGCCGAGCGCTGAGGTGATGACCCCATGGCACAGACCCGTACGGCCAGCCACGAGGCGGCGATCCGGGCCAAGGAAGAGGCGGCCATCGCGGCCCGGACCGCGATCGCCGTCGAAGCCGCCCGGAAGTCGGCCGACCGGCGGGCCCGCAAGGAATACCTGGTCGAGCGCGCCGCGGACGCCGAGCGGCGGACCGCGCGGCTGGACGCCCGGGTGGCGCAGCTGAGCTCGGTGCTGGCCCGGGGCCTGCGCCGCGACCCCCGCATCGACCCGCGGGCGCTGCGCCGCGAGCCGGAGCGGCTGCCGCTGGACCTGACCACGATCGGCTGGCCGACCGCCCCGCCGGACTGGTCCAGGTACGAGCCGGAGCCACCGGCCGGCCTGGGCCGGCTGTGGGGCCGGGCCCGGCACCAGCAGCGGCTGGCGGCGGCCCGGCAGGCGTACGAGCGGGACCTGGCCGCGCACGGGCGGCTGGAGGCCGACCGGCGGGCCCGGTTCACCGAGGCGCGCCGCCGGCACGCGACCGAGCTGGCCCGGATGCGCCGCGAGGTCGAGCGGCACAACCGCGCGGTGGACGAGTTCGCCGCCCGGCTGGCCGAGCGGGACCCCGACGCGGTCGCCGACCTGCTGGCGATGGTGCTCGACCGGCTGCCGCTGCCGGCGGACTTCCCGCTCGCGGCCGAGGTGACCTGTGGCCTGCGCGGCGAGCTGGCGGTGGTCCGGATCGAACTGCCGGGCCCGGACGTGGTGCCGGCCGAGCGCGCGGTCCGCTACGTCGCCGCCGACGACGAGCTGTGGGAGGTGCCGCGGCCCGAGGCGGAGGTCGCCGAGCTGCACCGGCTGGTGATCGGCCAGGTCGGGCTGCTCTGCCTGCGCGACCTGTTCGCGGCCGACCCGGGCCTGGGCTCGGTCGCGCTGACCGGGTACGTCCGCGCCACCGACATGTCCACCGGCCGCCGCCACTACCCGACGATCCTGGAGGTGCACGCGTACCGGGACACGTTCCAGCACGTGGACCTGACCGACGTGCCGGACGCGCTGCTCCGCCTGGGCGCCGCCGTCACCGACCCGTACGGCCCGACCCCGCTGGAACGCTCCGCCTAGCGGCCGGCCCGCCCCGGGCGGGTAGGGAGAGGGGGTGCGGCGCGCACCGCAGGACCGGCCGGTGTGGTGGCGGCTGGGCCGGGAGGCGCTCGTCCTCGGGTCGCTGTGGCTGCTCTACACGCTCGGCCGCGGGCTGGCCGGGCGGCACGTCGGCAGCGCGTACGGCAACGCGTCGGACGTCTGGGCGCTGGAACGCCGGCTCGGCTGGCCGGACGAGGCGGCGGTGCAGGCGTTCGCGCTCGACCGGACCTGGCTGATCCGGGCGGCGAACGACCACTACCGGTACGTGCACTGGATCGCGCTGGTCCTGGTCACCGGATGGCTGCTGGTCCGGCGGCCGGAGCACTACCGGTGGTTCCGGCGGGTGCTGGTGCTGACCACCGCGCTGGCGCTGGTCGGCCACGCCGCGTACCCGCTGATGCCGCCGCGGCTGCGACCGGACTTCGGCGTGATCGACACCGGCGTCCGCTTCGGCCAGTCCGTGTACGGCCCTGACCCCGCCAACACCGGCCTGCTCAACCAGTACGCCGCGATGCCGTCGATGCACGTGGGCTGGGCGGTGCTGTTCGCCCTCACGGGAATCGTGGTGGCCCGGACCCGGTGGCGCTGGCTCGCCGTACTGCACCCGGCCGTGACGACCTGGGTCGTCGTCGTGACCGGCAACCACTACTGGCTCGACGGCGTGGTCGGGGCCGCGCTGCTCGGCGCGGCCCTGACCGTGTCCGGGCGGCCTATCCGAGCAGCTCGGGGAGCAGCTGCTCCGGCCCCGGCCCGGCCGCGAACGACCCGCCGCCGCCCTGCGCCGCCGCCGCCGAGCCGCCGCCGGACCCGCCGACCCGGCTCAGCAGCTGCTTGACCAGGTCGGCCGCGGACACCTGCGCGCGCAGCGGCTCGGGCACCGACGCCGCCAGCCGGGCCGCGCCGCCGGACTCCGACCACAGCACGGCCACCCGGCCGGTCCGCGCGGACAGGTCGAGCGCGGCCGCCCGCAGCGCCGCCGGCTCGACGTCCAGCCGGCCCACGGACAGCGGCACGCCGCCGGCGGTCAGCTCGGTGACCGCCTTCTCGGTCTGCGCCCGGTCCACCACCGGCTTGGCCGCCGCGGGCCTGCCGGCCGCGGACACCAGCCGCTGGGCGGCGGTGACCACGTCCTTCGGGCTCGCCTTGAGGGTGGCGGCGACCGTGGTGAGCGCCTCCTCCTGCTCCTCGGCCAGCCGCAGCGCGCCGAACCGGGTCACCGCGTTGATCCGCCGCACCCCGGCCGCGACGCTCTGCTCGGAGCGGATCCGCATCGAGCCGATGAACGAGGTGTGCTCGACGTGGGTGCCGCCGCACAGCTCCTTGCTCACCCCGTCGAAGGACACCACCCGGACGTCGCCCTGGCCGTAGTCCTCGCCCTCCAGCGAGATCGCGCCGCTGGCCTTCGCCTCGTCCTGCGGCAGCTCCTCGACCGTGCGGGCGTGGTCCGCCAGGACCCAGGAGTTGACCAGTCGCTCGATCTGGCGGACCTGGTCGCGGGTCAGCGCCTGCGGGTGGGTGAAGTCGAACCGCAGCTTGTCCGGGTCGACCAGCGACCCGGCCTGGTGCACGTGGGTGCCGAGCACCTGGCGCAGCGCCGCGTTGAGCAGGTGGGTGGCGCTGTGGTTCGCCATGGTGGCCGACCGGCGCTCCCGGTCCACCTCCAGGTCCAGCACGTCGCCGACGCTCAGGGTGCCCTCGGTGACGCTGGCCCGGTGCAGGTACTGGCCGGTGTCCAGGCTGATCGTGTCCTGCACCTCGGCCGCGCCGGCGGGGCCGCGCACGCTGCCGCGGTCGCCGATCTGGCCGCCGCCCTCGGCGTAGAAGGGGGTGCCGTCCACGACCAGGTCCACCGAGGAGCCGGCCCGGGCCTCGTCGACCAGGCCGTCCGGGGTGACCAGCGCGAGCACGGTGCCGGTGCCGGTGGTCCCGGTGTAGCCGTCGAACCGGGTCGCCGGCACGCCCTCCAGCAGGGAGGCCGTGGTGGCCCGCTCGTCGGAGCCCTTGCCGGACCCGCCGCGGGAGAGCGCCTGGTGCTTGCGGAACTCCTCCTGGTAGTCCTCGACCCCGACCTCGACGCCCCGCTCGGCGGCGATGCCCTGGGTGATCTCGAACGGCAGCCCGTACGTCGCGAACAGCCGGAACGCGTCCGCGCCGGACAGCGTGGACCGGCTGGACAGCACGGTGTCCAGCCGCTCCAGCCCGCGCCGCACCACGCCCTCGAACTCGCGGCACTCCGCGTCGATCCCGGCCAGCAGCTCGACCCGCTCGCTGCGCAGCAGCGGGTAGTGCTCGCCCATCCGCTCGATGACGGCCTCGACGACCGGGGCGAAGCTGATCTTCTCCACGCCGGCGTGCAGCGCGGTGGTCAGGCACTTGCGGATCAGCCGGCGGGGGATGTAGCCGGCGCCCTCGTTGCTCGGCCGGACCCCCTCGGACAGGATCAGCGACGACGCGCGCAGGTGGTCGGCGATCACCCGGTGCCGGTGCAGGATCTCGGTGCCGTCGCCGAACAGGCTCTGGGTGGCCTGGATGATCGGCACGAACAGGTCGGTCTCGTAGACGTTGTCCAGCCCGTTGAGCGCCATCGCGACGCGCTCCAGGCCGGAGCCGGTGTCCACCGAGGTGAACGGCAGCGGCCGCAGCACCCCGTCGGCGCCCTTGTCGAACTGCATGAAGACGCCGGCGTTCCAGATCTCGATGTAGCGGCGCGTGGTGTCGAACTCCTGGCCCGGCTTCCAGGCCGGACCGTACGCGTCGCCGCTGTCGAGGAAGACCTCGGTGCACGGGCCGCACGGGCCGGTCTCGCCGGCCGGTCCCCAGAAGTTGTCCGCGGTCGGCTGGGGCACGATGTGGTCGCGCGGGATGCCGACGGCCTCCCAGGCCGCGGCCGCCTCCTCGTCCGCGGGCAGGCCCAGCGCGGGGTCGCCCTCGAAGACGGTGACGTACAGCTCCTGGGGGGTGAAGCCGTACCGGTCGGTGAGCAGGCCGTACGCCAGCTCGATCGCGCGGCGCTTGAAGTAGCCGCCGATCGACCAGCTGCCCATCATCTCGAAGAACGTCAGGTGGTGCCGGTCGCCGACGTCGTCGATGTCCTTGGTGCGGATGCACGGCTGGACGTTCGTCAGGTCCCGGGCCGGCGGCTTCGCGTCCCCGGTGAAGTACGGCTTGAGCGGTGCCATCCCGGAGTTCACGAACAGCAGCGTCGGGTCGTTGCGGGGGAGCAACGACCCGCCCTTGATCAACAGGTGGTCGTGCGCCTGGAAGTAGTCCAGGAACTCGCGCCGCGCCGCATCGCTGTCCAGGGCCTTCATCTGCTTCTCTCTCCAACCGCCGCTACTGCGGGACCAGCCAACCACCAAGTATAGGAACGGGCCGTCACGGCCCGCCGCCCGTGCCCAGCGCGTCCAGCAGGGTCGTGAACTTGGCGGTCGTCTCGGCCAGCTCCGCCGCCGGGTCCGAGTCGGCCACGATCCCGGCCCCGGCGAACAGCCGCAGCCCGCGGTCGCGCACCTCGGCGCACCGCAGGGCCAGCGCCCACTCGCCGTCCCCGGCCGCGTCGACCCAGCCGACCAGCCCGGCGTAGAAGCCGCGGTCGAACGGCTCCAGCTCGGCGATCGCCGCCCGGGCGGCGTCCCGCGGCAGCCCGCACACCGCCGGGGTCGGGTGCAGCGCCTCGGCCACGGTGAGCGCGGTGGTCGCCGGGTCGGCCAGCTCGGCGGTGATCCGGGTGCCCAGGTGCCACATCCGCGCGGTGCCGACCAGCGACGGCTCCGCCGGCACGTCGAGCCGCCGGGCCAGCGGCCGCAGCGCCGCCACCACGGTGTCCACCACCAGCGCGTGCTCCCGGCGGTCCTTGGCCGAGGCGGCCAGGCCGGCGGCCGCGGCGGCGTCCGCCGCGGGGTCGGCCGACCGGGCCGCGGACCCGGCCAGCGGGTTCGCCACCAC
>CADCTP010000346.1 GCA_902805565.1 uncultured Mycobacteriales bacterium | reverse complement strand
CGCCCGCACCGACGCGGGGGCCGGCCCGGACGCCGTGTTCGCCGGCACCGGGCCGGACGCGGCCCCGGTCGGGCCGCCCGGCGAGCCGGCACCGTGGCCGGACGCCTTCGGCCCGGGGTCCGCGGCGGCCGCCCACCCGGCCGCGCCCTGGCAGGACGCCTTCGGCGCCGGACCGGGCGGCATCGAGTCGACGACCGGCGAGTTCGAGATCGGACCCGCCGGCCCGCCGCCCGGGGCACCGTCCCCGGGCGGCCGGTTTCCGGACGACGGCAGCGGGCGGTTCGCGGACGACGGCAGCGGCCGGTACCCCACCGACCAGCGCCGGTCCCACTTCCCGAACGACCTCTCCGGCCAGTTCCCGGCCGGACTGCGCCCCGACGAGCTCGATGACGCGCTGCGGACCGGCCGGTCCCGGTTCCTCGACGAGCCGACCGGCCCGCTCGCGTCCGGCCGGCCGGCGGGCGCCCTCGGCGGCCCGTCCCCCGACCAGCACTCGGCCTGGTCCCCCGCCGGCGAACCGCCGGCCCGCCCGGCCGGCGGCCAGTTCCGGGACGACCTCGGCGACCCGCTCGGGCCGGTCCATCCCCAGGATCCCGGGGACCGGTTCCGGGACGACCTCGGTGACCGGCCGCCGGCGGGCCGGTCCGCGGCGGGGCAGTTCCCACCCGCCGGGACCCGCTACTCCGCCGAGCCCGGGGACGACCGGTTCCGGGCCGCGCCGCGGCCCGCCGATCCCTATCCCACCCCGTACGACACCTGGACCCCGGAGCCCGTGCCGGGCGCCTCCGCGGCGGGGGACGGCGTCGCGGTGTTCCCGATCCAGCCGGCGAACGCGGTCGCCGCCGCCCCGGCCGTCCCGCTGGACGAGCCGGCCGCCGCGGTGATCGCCCGGCAGGTCGAGGCGGCCCGCCGGCACCTGCAGGCCGCGCTGGTGGTGGCCAACGGCCCGGGCGCGCCGCAGCGGCTGGGCGCGCTGCTGACCGGGATCGAGCAGGCCCTGACCTCGGTGACCGACCTGGCCCGGGAGACCCGCGGGGTACTGGAACCGGGCCTGGCCGCCCGTACGTTCCCCGGCGAGGCGCGCTTCCTGTGCAGCCCGCCGTGGCAGAGCACCCAGCTCGTCGGCCGGGACGCGTACGGCGACGACGTGGCGAACCCGGCGGCGCTGGCCAAGCTGCTGCGCGCGCTGGGGTACGAGGCGCACTCGGTGACCTCCTCGGCGGGCGCGGCCGGGGTGCAGATCCGGGCCGAGCGGTACTCGATGCAGATCGCGCTGGTGGAGCCGGGCGGGGGCGGCCGGCAGCGGTGGAGCGGCGCGCTGGAGTGGACCGACGAGGCCGGGGCGAGCCGGAGCTGGGCGGAGACGCTCGGTCCGGTCGAGCTGGAGGACGAGGAGCTGGCCCGCCGGGTCGACGAGCTGCTCCGCCGGTCGGTCGGCTAGCCGCCCCGACCCGGGCGGGGAGGCACCGCCCCGCCCGGGGCCGGGACGCACCGCCCCGATCAGGGCCGGGAGGCACCGCCCCGACCCGGGCCGGGAGGCACCGCCCGACCCGGACGGCAACGCCGGGCTAGAAGCCGAAGACGATGACCAGCACGACCACCGACGCGGCCGTCGCCAGCACCGCCCGGAACGCGTACCGGTCCGCGGCCACCTCGTCCTCCTCGGTCGGCTCCGCCGTGGTCCAGCGCGGGTCCAGCACCCGGGCCGGCCGGCCCGCGGTCACGGCGAGCACGATCGCCGGCGCCCCGACGAGCAACATCCCGGCCTCCCAGGACGGGTGCTTCCAGACCGCGGCGGCCACCCCGGCCGCGACCACCAGCCCGCACGCCGCCGCCACCACCGGCCGGGCCGACGGCAGCACCCCGCGCCGGAGCAGGGCGGCCGACACCGCCCACAGCGGCACGGCGAGGGCCGCCAGGACGGCCACGCTGGACACGGGGTTCAGAGGTTGGTGGTCGCGGCGACCAGCACGCCGGTGCCGGCGGCGGTGGCCGGGACGCCGGCCGGCAGCCACGCGGACGCCCCGCGCGGCAGGGTCAGCGTCGCCGTCCCGGCCCGGACCACGGCCTCGCCGGAGACGGTGAGCACGATCCGTGGCCCGGCCGGGGTCAGCTCGACCGGCGGGCCGAGCGAGTACGAGTCGAGGCGGAAGTCGGGCACCGGCGGCCGGTACGCGCTGTGCCCCGGCCCGAGGAGCACCGGCTCCAGCACCGGCGCCGGGCCGTCGGTCACGTCGACCACCCGCAGCAGCTCGGGAACGTCGACGTGCTTGGGGGTGAGCCCGCCGCGCAGCACGTTGTCCGAGTTGGCCAGCACCTCGATCGCGGTGCCCCGCAGGTAGCAGTGCATGTTGCCGGCGGGCAGGAACAGCGCCTCGCCCGGCTCCAGCCGCAGCCGGTTGAGCAGCAGCGAGATCACCACGCCGGGGTCCCCGGGATAGGCCTCGCCCAGCTCGGCCGCGGTTCGCTCCTCCGGGGTGGCCCCGGCGGCGCAGGCGGCGACGACCGAGTCGACCAGCCGCCGGCGGCGGTCGGTGGGGACGGTGAGCAGGCCGGTGACCACCTCGCGCAGGCCGTCCCGGTCGGGGCGGGCCCGCAGCGCGTCGACGTACTTGCGCAGCGCCGTGGCCCGCTCGGCGAGCCCGGCCAGCAGGTCCAGCGTGCGCGGCACCGCCCGGAAGCCGCACAGCGCGTCGAACGGCGTCAGCGCGCAGACCAGCTCCGGCTTGTGGTTCGGGTCGACGTAGCTGCGCTCCGGGGAGTCCAGCGGCACGCCGCGCCGCTGCTCGTCGGCGAACCCGGCGCGGGCCTGCTCGCGGTTGGGGTGGGCCTGCAGGGACAGCGGCCGCTCCGCCGCGATCACCTTCATCAGGAACGGCAGCCGCGGCCCGAACCGGCGCAGCACCGGCTCGGACAGCTCGCCGGCCGGGTCCTCGGTGATCCGGCGCAGCAGCGACCCGCCCGCCCGCAGCCGGGACGGCGCCGCCGGGTGGGCGCCCATCCACAGCTCCGCCTGCGGCCGCCCGGTCGGCGCCACCCCGAGCAGCCGCGGGATCTCGGTCGCCGAACCCCACGCGTACGGCCGGACGGGGTTGTCCAGCAGGTCCGCCGCCCGGGCCTCGACCGAGGTGGTCCGCACGGCGCTGGACCCTACCCGAGCGGCCTCGCCCCCACCGGGCGAACCGGGCGGCGTCACGAGGTCGGCTCGAACTCCGCGCTCTCGAGCCGTCGCCCGTTGCCCGGCCGCTCCAGGTCCGGCTCCAGGTAGATGAGCCGGGCCTCCGGCACCGCCTGGCGGACCCGCCGCTCGGCGTCGTCGATGGCGGTGGCCACCCGGTCCATCACCGTGGTCCGCGGGATCGCGATCTTGGCCGCGACCAGCAGCTCGTCCGGCCCCAGGTACTGGGTGCGCAGGTGGATCACCCGGTCCACGCCCGGACCGACCAGCGCCGCGGTGATCCGGTCGACCGTCTCCGGCAACGCGCCCTCACCGATGAGCAGGCTCTTGGTCTCGAAGATGAGGATGACCGCGATGATGCCGAGCAGCACGCCGATCATGATCGTGCCGTACGCGTCCCACACCGGGTCGCCGGTCACCCAGGCCAGGCTGACGCCGGCCATCGCGAAGAGCAGGCCGACCAGCGCGCCGATGTCCTCCAGCAGCACGACCGGCAGCTCCGGCGCCTTGGCCCGCCGGATGAACTGCACCCAGCTGGCGTCGCCGCGGACGTGGTTGGACTCCACGACCGCGGTCCGCAGCGAGAAGCACTCCAGCACGATCGCGACGCCCAGGATGACCACCGCCACGATGGGGCGGGTGAGCTCCTCGTGCGCCTCCAGCTTGTGGATGCCCTCGTACAGGGAGAACAGCGAGCCGAGGGTGAACAGGACCAGGGCCACCACGAACGCGTAGAAGTACCGGTCCCGGCCGTAGCCGAACGGGTGGTCCTCGGTCGCCCGCCGCCGGGCCCGCTTCCCGCCCACCAGCAGCAGCCCCTGATTGCCGGCGTCGGCCACCGAGTGCGCGGACTCCGCGAGCATCGAGGACGAGCCGGTGATGAGGAAGCCGACGAACTTGGCAATGGCGATGCCGGTGTTCGCCAGAAGTGCGGCGATGATCGCCCTGGTGCCGCCCGACGCGCTCATCGGTCCCCTTCGTCAATGGTGGTGCCGGAGGCGATCCCGACGTACGCCGCGGTGAAGTCCAGGAGGGCGACCACCGACGCCAGCCGGCCGATCGGCCCGGCGGCGTCCTCGGCGACCACTTCGGTGACCGGCACGCCGCGCCGGCCGCAGTGCGCCACCAGCTCGTCGACCTGGGCCCGCACCCGGTCGGACTCCTCGGCGGCGCGGAGCAGCACCAGCCGGGGCCGGGCCGGGGCGAAGTCGTCCACCCGGTCGCGGAACAGGTCGTCGCCATCGCCGCCGGGGTCGCCGGCCAGCAGCCCGCCGAGCTGGTGCGGCGCGCCGGGCAGCGCGCCCCACGGGGCGGCCCGCCCGGCGGCGGCCAGCTGGCCGGACGTCCGGCAGGCCGCCGCGCCGCCGACCGGCGTGGTACCGACCAGCACCGGGACCGACTCGGCCAGGTCCAGGGCCAGCGACTTCGCCGGGTTGCCGTACGTCTCCGCGCCGGGCCCGGCCCGCTCGGCCAGGGCGTCCAGCAGGTCGGCGCAGCGCCGCAGCTCCATCGCCGGCTCCGGGATCAGCCCCAGCTCGCCGGCGGCCAGCAGCAGCGGGACCAGCGGCGCCCAGAAGTCGGCGCGCGGGTGCCGGGCCGCCGGCAGCGGGACGTACGGCAGCCGGTTGCGGCCGCACGCCTCGTGCAGCACCGAGCCGTCCGGGCCGGTGCCGAGCACGCTCATCCCCCGCCGCGCCGCCGCCTCCACCAGCGCGGGGCCGGCGGTCGCGGTCGGGTCGGCCGCGGAGCCCGCGACCAGCAGCACGTCCACCGCGCCGGCCCACACCGGCAGCGCCGGGCCGTCCACCAGGACCACCGGGGCGCTCGCCTCGGGCCGGTCGGCCAGCGCGGCCAGCACCGCCGCGACGTCGGCGGTGACCGGGTCGGCGGCCACCAGCACGGCCCGCGGGCGCAGCCCGGCCAGCGAGCCGGGCACGTCGGACTCGGCCGACAGCGCCATGCTCTCCCGGATCTGCGGGCCCGCCGTGGCCAGGGAGCGCAGCAGGTCGGTGCGATCGGCGGCTACCAGGCGCTGCTCGGAGTCGAGCAACGCCTCGTCCAGGGTCGAGCTCACCGGGACCCCGTCCGGCCGGCCGGGACGCGCGCCACGGTGCTCACGAGGCGGCGGAGCTCCGGCGGCGCGCCTCGTCCAGCAGCAGGACCGGGATGTCGTCCTGCACCGGGTACGCGCGGTCGCACGAGGTGCACCACAGCTCGGAGGTCTCCTCGTGCACCTCCAGCGGGGCGTGGTCGTCCGGGCAGGCCAGGATCTCCAGCAGCGTGGGGTCGAGATTCATCGGGTCTCCTCGGGGGTTCAGGCGCGGACGAGGGTGAGGACGGCATCGCGCAACGCGGCCATCCCGGCCTCGTCCGGCGCCTCGACGTTCAGCCGCAGCAGCGGCTCGGTGTTGGACGGGCGGAGGTTGAACCAGCTGCCGTCGGCGAGCGTGACGGTCAGCCCGTCCAGGTGGTCGACGGTGACGCCGTCGCGCTTGCCGTACGCCTCCTCCACCGCGGCGGTGCGCCCGGCGGTGTCGGCGACGGTCGAGTTGATCTCACCGGACGCGGCGTAGCGCGCGTACCCGGCGGTCAGCTCGGACAGCGGGCGGTCGGAGCCGCCCAGCTCGGCGAGGACGTGCATGGCAGCGAGCATTCCCGTGTCGGCCCGCCAGAAATCCCGGAAATAGTAGTGGGCCGAGTGTTCGCCGCCGAAAGCGGCACCGGTGACCGCCATCTGCTCCTTGATGAAGGAGTGCCCGACCCGGGTGCGGACCGGGACGCCGCCGCGCTCGCGCACGATCTCCGGCACCGCCCGGGAGGTGATCAGGTTGTGGATGATCGTCGCGCCCGGGTGGACGGCCAGCGTGCGGGCGGCCACCAGCGCGGTGATCGCGGACGGGGACACCGCCGCGCCCCGCTCGTCCACCACGAAGCACCGGTCGGCGTCGCCGTCGAAGGCCAGCCCCAGGTCGGCGCCGACCTCCACCACCTTGGCCTGCAGGTCGCGCAGGTTCGCCGGCTCCAGCGGGTTGGCCTCGTGGTTGGGGAAGTTGCCGTCGAGCTCGAAGTACAGCGGGACGACGGTCAGCGGGGCGCCGAGCACCGCCGGCACGGTGTGGCCGGCCATCCCGTTGCCGGCGTCGACGACCACGGTCAGCGGCCGGACGCCGGTCAGGTCGACCAGGCCGTGCAGGTACGCCGCGTACTCGCCGAGCAGGTCGCGCCGCTCCAGCGTGCCGCGGGCGGCGGCCGGCTCCAGGTCGCGCTCGGCCAGCTCGCGGACCTCGCGCAGCCCGGTGTCCTGGCCGACCGGCGCCGCGCCGGCCCGGCACAGCTTGATCCCGTTGTAGCGGGCCGGGTTGTGACTGGCGGTGAACATCGCGCCGGGCAGGTCCAGCGACCCGGAGGCGAAGTACAGCAGGTCGGTGGAGCCGAGACCGGCGTCCAGCACGTCCGCGCCCTGGGACATCGCCCCCTCGGCGAACGCGGCGGCCAGCGGCTCGGACGACTCGCGCATGTCCCGCGCGGTCACCACCCTCGCCGCGCCGGTGACCCGCACGAAGGCGGCGCCGATCGCTCCGGCGACCCGCTCGTCGAGCTGGTCCGGAACGATGCCGCGCACGTCGTACGCCTTGACGATCGCTGACAGGTCTCGCACCGGGCGACCCTACCGGTCCCCCGGTCACCCGGTGGAACGGACGACCCGCACGGGGCGGGTCGTCCGTTCCCGGCCAGGGGTCAGCAGGTCACCACGCCGTCGAACCGGGCGGGATACGCGCGGGTCGAGGTGAAGTAGTACCCCGACGGGGTGTAGGTGCACGGCCCGTCGGTGTCGAAGGCCCAGATGACCTTCAGCCGGTAGGCACTGTTGCAGTTGTTGGTCACGGTGACGGTGTCGGATGCGGACCCGTCCCGCACGGACGTGGAGATGCAGCTCGGCGCCGTACCGGCGAACGCCGCCGGTGCCGCGGCGACGCTCATACCGGCGGTCAGGGCGAGGGCGGCGCTGAGAGCTGCTGCTCTGCGTGACGTTCTCATGACTGGTCCTCCCTGGATCGAACTGGTGGACCTCGAGGCAGGCATCAGCGTCCTGTATCACAGATGCCGCGTCAAGAGAACGGGGGTCAAGAGTGAAACAATCTTGCTCCGGAACTCCGGGCCGGTCGGTCGGCCAGTGCGGAGAGGTACAGCACCGCGAGCAGGGCCGACGCGGCCACGCCGGCCCACACCCGGCGGCCCGCCGACCATCCGGAGGCGCCGGGATCGGCGAACAGCACGGGTCCGACCGGGGACAGCCGGAGCGCGGCGACGGTGACGAGCAGGACCGTCGCCGCGGGCAGGCCGCCGGCGGAGCGGTGCACCGAGCCGGCCGCGGCGGCCGCCAGCGCGAGGGCCAGCAGTCCCGCCGCCTCGATGGTCAGCCCGGCCGCCGGCACCGCCCCGGCCACGTCGGTCCCCGTCGCCGCCCGGGCCACCGCCAGCACCAGCGCCCACCACGCCGCGTACGGCGGCAGCAGCAGCAGCAGCCGCACCATCCGCCGCACCACCTGCGACACCGGCACCGTCGCCGTGGTCGGCCACCCCGGGTCGTCCAGGACGAACGCGGCGCCCAGCGCCCCGGACAGCGCCGCCAACCGCAGCACGGTGGTGAGGGCGGCCAGGTCGAGCCGCACACCGGGCAGCGCGGCCACGGACACCACTGCCAGCCCGACCACCGCGCCCGCCGCCACCGGATGCCACCGGACGGCACGCGCCGTGCGGAGGACCAGTGCCGGCAGGGCGGCGGTCAGCATCCGGTGAAGCCGGCGTCCAGCGGCGCCGGCGCCGGTACGCCGAACAGGTGTGCTGCCCGCTCGACCGTCGTCCCGGGCGCGGTCAGCTCCACCCAGTGCCGGGCCAGCGCGGCGGCGACCTCACGCTCCGGGCGGTCCTGCAGGCTCGATCCGAGCTGTACGGCCCGCGGCTCGAGGAACACGCTGATCCCCACGTCCGCGGGCGTGAGAAGGACGCCGTTCGTGCTGCTCGCCACCGCGGTCCGCAACCCCTCGTCCGCCCGTGGGGCCGACCGGGACGCCAGCCAGAGCACCACCCCCGCCCGGGACCCGCACGGTCGGCCCGGACCGGCGCGGGTGACCCGGTCGGCCACCGCCACGGCCAGATCGGCCTCGGCCCGGCCGGTCCCCCAGTCGGTGCCCACCGGCACCGGATCGGGGGTGCCGGCACGCGCATCGTCGATCCGCCACGCCTCCACCGGCGCCACGACCGCGCCACCGCCCGCACCCGGCCGCCCCTCGGCCAGCACCCGCTGCCGGACCGTCAGCTCCGCCGGCCTCCGGTCGACCGGCACCCACCGCAGCACTCCCTCCACCACCGGCCGCCAGTCCGCGGTCCGGCCGGTGAAGCCGGGGAAGGCGCAGTAGCGCACACCACCCGCGGCCGTACAGGTCTGCTGTTCCGACGGCCGTTCGGTCGCCGTGATCCGCGCCTCGATCAAGCCGGCTCCCGGCGGGCGCAGCTGCAGCACGCCACCCAGGCCGGCGAGCAGCACTCCCACGGCGACCCCGACGGCGACCGGCATCCGCGGGGCCCGCCGGCCCAGTGCCAGGCCGGCGGCGAGAACCGAGAAACCCAGCAGGTAGACCAGATGCCACCCGGCCGGCCGACCCTGCAACGCGGCGGGCAGTGGTTGCCCCGACGTGGCCTCCAGCGCCACCGGCCCCCACCACCGGACCGGTCGCACGCTGAGCCGGGACGACGGCGTCACCAACACGAACGTCACCACGGCCAGCAGCACCAGGGACAGCGGCGCCGCCACCGCCGACCGCACCACGGTGCCGAGCAGGACTCCGGCCAGGCCGCCGAGCAGCACCAAGGCCGGACCGGTCGCCACCTCGGCCCAGTCGGCCCGGGACGCGGCGGCGCCGCTGAGGCCGAGCTGGGCCAGGTGCAGACCGGCGAGCGCCGCCGCGAGCACGGACACCGGCACCACGGACCACAGGTGCGCCGCCGTGCGACGCCAGGGCGCCAGGGCCAGGACGTCGTACTGGGCCGTCGTGCCGTGCCGGTGCGCCCGGAGGGTGGCGGCGTTCCCCGCCAGCAGGGTCGCCGCGGCCAGCGGCAGCAGCGCGTACTGGGTGCCGCGGTCCGCCACCGACAGGATCGGGTACTCGCTCACCGCCGCCCCGGAGACGTACTCGCCCACCCAGACCGCGACGGCGAAGGCGGCCGCCAGGACGACGAGCGGGTGCCGCAGCAGCCGGCCGGCCTCGATCCGGGCCAGCGACACGGTCGCCCGCGCGGGTACGACGGCCCGGGCCGTGCGCGTCACCGCGACCGCCCGTCGGCGTCGGGACCGCCGAGCAGCAGCATGTAACCGTCCTCCAGGGAGGGCTCCAGCACCGCGGCGCCGTCGGGTGGGCGTCCGACGTTGCGGAACCCGCCCGAGCCGGTGCGCCAGCTCACCAGGGCCGCCGGCGGCTTCTCCGGACTGCTCCACACGTTGCCGGCGGCGACCGCGGCGAGTCCGGCGGGATCGCCCTCGAAGCGCACCCGGCCGCCGTGCAGCACCACCACGCGCCGGCACAGCGACATGACGTCCTCGGTCTGGTGGGTGGACAGCAGCACGGTGTGCCGCTCGCCGAGCTCGCCCAGGAACTCACGGAACCGCAGCCGCTGCTCCGGGTCCAGTCCGGCCGTCGGCTCGTCCATGACCAGGAGGTCCGGGTCGCCGAGCAGGGCGGCGCCGACCGCCACCCGGCGCCGCATCCCACCGGAGAGGGACTTGATCCGCTTCCCTCGCACGTCCATCAGGTCCACCGCGTCCAGCACCCGGCGGACCTCCTGGTGCCGGCGGCGCCGGTCGGTCAACTCCTTGAGGATCGCGACGTAGTCGAGGAACTGGAAGGCGGTGAACCCGGGGTGGAACCCCGGCTCCTGCGGCACGTAGCCCAGCCGGCGGCGCACCGAGAGCCGACCGGCCGGGGCACGCGGGTCGAGCCCGAGGACGTCCACCGCACCGGCGCTGGGCTCGAGCGCGGTGGCCACCACCCGCAGCAGCGTGGTCTTGCCGGCGCCGTTGGGCCCCAGCAGGCCGGTCACCCCCGTGCCGAAAGCGAGCGAGACGCCGTCCAGCGCCCGGTGCCGGCCGTAATCGACGATCACGTCGGTGAGGCGGACGGTGGAGTCGGTCACGACGCGCTCCTCGAATACCCATGGCCGACCTCGAACCGGTCCCGGCCGACCCACAGCCAGCCGCTCGTCAGCACGGCGGCGAGCAGGCACCCGAGCTGTCCCGCGGCCGGCGTGCCGCCGCCCGGCAACATCTCCGCCCCCGCGACCAGGCCGACCCACCCGCCGGCGACGAGCGTGGGGGCCGCCACCGGTCCCAGGCGCAGTTGGAGGCACAGCACCAGCACGGTCAGCGCCAGCGACGGAAGCAGCCAGCCCGCGGCGCGGGTGGCCGTGTCCCCGGCGACCAGAGCGGCCGCGACGGAGATCGGTACGGCGCTGGCCAGCACCGCCGCCGTTCGCAGCAGCGTCAACCGCAGCCCGCTCAGCGGCGCGACCACGGTCACCTCGTACGCGGGATCGACGCCCGGTCCGTACGCCACCGCGACGCCGGCCACGGGCACCAGCGGCGCCAGGATGAGCAGGATCAGCGGGGCGGCCGCCACGTCCTGGAAGCGGGCGGTCCAGGCCGCGGCCAGCAGCACCACGGCGACGGCCGACAACCAGGACAGCCGCAGCGACGGCGTCACCGAGAGGAGCCGCGCGAGGTGGTCCGGGATCCCGAGCCGGACGAGGAGCCGCTCCGGCAGCCCCCGCGGCGCACCGTCGATCTCGGAGTCCACCCGCTCCCACAGGGCGTCCAGCCGGCGCTCCGGCCCGGTCACAGCCCGCCCCCCACCCGCAGTTCGCGCCGCAGCGCCGCCCGGGCCCGCATCGAACGGGTCTTGACCGTGCCCGGCGGGATGCCGAGCACCGACGCGGCTTCCTGCGTCGTCAGCCCGTCCAGCACCGTGACCCGCAGGACGGCCTGCAGGTCCGGTGTCAGGGCGGCGACAGCGGCGGCGAGGTCACCGTGCTCGAGACCGCCGAGCGCGCGGTCCTCCGCCGACGGCTCGACCCCTGGCGGTCGACCCCGCAGCAACTCACCGAGCCGGGCGCGGGAGCTGCGCTGGCGCAACGCGTCGGTCAGCCGCCGCGACGCGATCCGCCACAGCCACCCGGTCACGTCACCGTCACCCGTCGACCGGTAACGGGCAGCTCCCCGCCACACCGAGAGGAACGTCTCCTGCACGACGTCGTCCACCAGGACGTCCTCAGGCGTCCGGTAGTCCAGCCGGATGAGCAGCCAGCCGGCATGCCGCCGGTAGAACACCTCGAACGCCGCCCGGTCACCGGCACCGACGGCAGCGAGCAACACCTCGTCGGCGTGGTGTGGGTGAGCGGTGGGCACGACACCTTCATCGGGAGCAGGGGCCTCGACGGTTCACAATCCTGCGACCATCTTGCCCCGCCCTCACCCCGGTCGATTCCGCACGGCGGCGGCGGGTGGCTATGGGGGGCTGGGGATGACCCGCAGGTGGCCGCGGCGGCCGGTCCCGGGGTCGGTGCGCTGCCCGGCGGGGCTGCCGCCGGCGTCCACGGCGAGGGTGCGGCGCTCGGGCCGGGCGGCCTCGCGGACGGCGTCGGCCAGCGCCTCCAGGTCGTCGCTGCTCGGCATCGGGAGGCTGTACTCCCCCTCGTGCCGGACGACCTCCCAGCCCTTCGGCACGGTGAGCCGGCGGGCGTGCTCCTCGCAGAGGTCGTACGAGTGGGGCTCGGCGTAGGTGGCGAGCGGGCCCACGACGGCGGTGGAGTCGGAGTAGACGTAGGTCAGGGTGGCGACGGCACCCTCCTGGCAGGCGGTCCGGGAGCAGCGGCGCACGTGCCTCACCATGGCTACCGCACCTCCTGCGCCGACATCCCGCCCACGGCGGCACCATAAACCCGTACAGGCCGGTTGGCCGGCACCTTCGCCTGCTGGGGAGCCGTGTCGTGCCGGATTCGCCCGGTCGGGTTCGTTTCTCCCGCCGGGCGTGTCGCGCAGCGTATCCTCCGGGCATGACCCCGCCGCCGTCCGACCGGCTCGCGCCGGCCCGTAGCGGGACCCGTCCGGGCGTCCGCCGGGACCGCCGCGGCCGGGGCCTGCGCGGGCCGCTGGTCCCGGTCGGGGTGCCGCTGTCCCGGAGCCGGGCCGAGCAGTTCGACGACATGGTGCTGGATGCGGTCGAGCACCTGGAGGGCCGGTGGGCCGCCAAGCTGGAGTCGGTCGAGTTCGCGGTGGAGGACGTGCCGGCGGTGCCGGACGGGCCGCCCGAGGCCCTGGTCTGGGGCACCGACGTGATCGAGGACGGCGCGGTGCCGCTGGCCCGGCTGCTGCCCGCCGGGGCCGACCCGGCGGGGCGGCCGACGCCGCCGCGGATCGTCGTCTACCGGCGACCGCTGGAGCTGCGGGCACTGGACCGGACCGAGCTCGCCGACCTCGTCCACGACGTCGTCGTGGAGCAGGTGGCGAACCTGCTCGGGCTGGATCCCGACGAGGTCGACCCGCCGTCGGACTGACGGGCATGGCCCCGCGTCGCCCGGACGGCACCCCGTACGCTGATCATGACGCGGTGCCCGGTCTCGATCAGACGCGGGCACCGTCGCTGTTGTGCGCCCGGGATGGACACCAGGCTCCCGTGGGTACGTTCCTTGATACGGGGTTTCTGCTGAGCGGAGGTGGACCGGTGGGAGACGGCGACGTCCCTGCCGCCCTGGCGTGAGCGACATGCGGCCGCTCGCGATCGCGGTGGTGATGGTCGGCGTGGTGCTGCTCGCCCTCGGCACCTGGTTGATCCTCCGCGCGTCCTTCATCGGGGGGCGGTCCCCGTCCCCGGCCCGGCCGGCGCCGGCGAAGCAGCCGGCCCGGGGGTCGGTAGCGGTGGCCGAGGCGCCTCCGCGCACGAAGCTCCGGCCCGGCGCCGGGCGGTC
>CADCTP010000345.1 GCA_902805565.1 uncultured Mycobacteriales bacterium | reverse complement strand
GCCGCCGGCGGACCAGTCCACGTGCGGGGTCGGCTCGTCCACGTGCAGCGTCGCGGGCAGGACGCCGTGCCGCATCGCCTGCACCATCTTGATCACCCCGGCCACCCCGGCCGCGGCCTGGGTGTGGCCCAGGTTCGACTTCACCGACCCCAGCAGCAGCGGCCGGTCCGCCGGCCGGCCCCGGCCGTACGTGGCCAGGACCGCCTGGGCCTCGATCGGGTCGCCGAGGGTGGTCCCGGTGCCGTGCGCCTCGACCGCGTCCACGTCCGCCGGGGACAGTCCGGCGCCGGCCAGGGCAGCCCGGATCACCCGCTCCTGGGACGGGCCGTTCGGCGCGGTGAGACCGTTCGACGCGCCGTCCTGGTTGACCGCGGAACCGCGTACCACCGCGAGGACCTGGTGCCCGTGCCGGCGGGCGTCGGACAGCCGCTCCAGCAGGACCAGGCCGACGCCCTCGGAGAACCCGGTGCCGTCGGCGGCGGACGCGAACGCCTTGCAGCGCCCGTCCGGGGCGAGGCCGCGCTGCCGGGCGAACCCGACGAACACCCGCGGGTCGGCCATCACCGTGACCCCGCCGGCCACCGCCAGCGAGCACTCGCCGGCCCGCAGCGCCTGCGCCGCCAGGTGCACCGCCACCAGCGACGACGAGCAGGCGGTGTCGACCGTGACCGCCGGCCCCTCCAGTCCGAGCTGGTACGCCACCCGTCCGGACACGACGCTGCCGGAGCCGGCCAGGTACGCGTACCCGTCCAGGCCGGGGTCGGCGCCGGACATGCCGGTGGCGTAGTCGTGGTACATCACGCCCGCGTACACGCCGGTGGCCGTCCCGCGCAGTGAGCCGGGGTCGATGCCGGCCCGCTCCAGCAGCTCCCAGGAGGACTCCAGCAGCAGCCGCTGCTGCGGGTCCATCGCCAGCGCCTCCCGCGGGCTGATCCCGAAGAACCCCGCGTCGAACGCCGCGGCGTCCGGCAGGAACCCGCCGGCGCGCGAGTAGGTCGTCCCGGCATGGTCGGGATCCGGGTGGAACAGCCCGTCCAGGTCCCAGCCCCGGTCGGCCGGGAACTCCCCGATCGCGTCACCCCCGTCCGCGACGAGCCGCCACAGGTCCTCCGGCGAGGCGATCCCGCCCGGGTAGCGGCAGGCCATCGCCACGATGGCGATCGGCTCCGCGGTGGCCGCCGGAGCGGCCACGCCGGCGGTCGGCGCGACCGCTCCGGACAGGTGCCCGTCCAGGTACGCGGCGAGCGCCCGCGGCGTCGGGTGGTCGAACACCATCGTCGCCGGCAGCCGCAGCCCGCTCACCACCGACAACCGGTTGCGCAGCTCCACCGCCGTCAGCGAGTCGAACCCCAGGTCCTTGAAGGCCGACCCGGCCGGCACCTGGTCGGGCGAGCGGTGCCCGAGCACGGCGGCCACGCACTCCCGGACGACCTCGGTGACGGCCTCCCGGCGCGCGTCGGGGTCCAGGCCGGCCAGCCGCTGGGCCAGCGCGCCGTCGCGGGGGCCCTCGGTGGCGGCGCGCCGCCGTACCCGGGCCTCGGGCCGCAGGTCGGCGGCGAGCAGCCAGCCGCGGCCGTCCCGGGTGGCGGCGTCGAACAGGGCCAGGCCCCGCTCGGTGTCCAGGGCCCGCAGGCCGGCCCGGCCCATCCGGGCCCGGTCGGTCGCCGCCAGCTGACCGGTCAGCGCGCTGGTGGCCGCCCACAGCCCCCAGCCGATCGACACGCCGGGCAGCCCGGCCGCGCGGCGGCGCTGGACGAGCGCGTCGCAGTACGCGTTGGCCGCCGCGTAGTTGGCCTGCCCCGGGCTGCCGAGGGCCGCGGCCGCCGAGGAGAACACGGCGAACAGCGCCGGCGGCCGGTCCCGGGTCGCCCGGTCCAGGTTCGCCGCCGCGGTGGCCTTGGCCGCCCAGACCCGGGCCAGCCCGGCCGGCGTCTGGGCGGCGACCGTGGCGTCGTCGAGCACGCCGGCGGCGTGCACGAGGCCGGTCAGCGGGCGGTCCAGGCCGTCGATCAGCCGGCGGGTGCTGTCGGCGTCGCTGACGTCCACCGCGACGGCCCGGGCCTCGGCGCCCAGGTCGGCGAGCCGGGCGAGCAGCTCGGTGACGCCCGGCGCGTCCGGCCCGCGCCGGCCGGCGAGCACCAGGTGCCGGGCGCCCCACTCCCGGACGAGGTGCTCGGCGACCAGGCCGCCCAGCGTGCCGGTGCCGCCGGTGATCAGCACGGTGCCGTCCGCGTCCAGGGCGACCGGCTCCCCGGCCGGTCGGCCGGCCCGGACCAGCTCCGGGACCAGCACGCGACCGACCCGCACGGCCTGCTCGGGCTCGTCGGCCAGCGCGGCCGGCAGGTCGCCGTCCAGGTCCAGGAGCGCGAACCGGTCCGGGTGCTCCAGCTGGGCGCAGCGGACCAGCCCCCACACGGCGGCGCCGTCGGGGTCGGGGTCCTCGGTGGCGACGGCGCCGGAGGTGACCACGACCAGGGTGGAGCCGGCGAACCGGTCCCCGGCCAGCCAGTCCTGGACGACCCCGAGCACCCGCGCGGGATCCGCGGCGCGGTGGAACACCCGCGCCGGCACCGGGCCGGTCAGCTCGGCCGGCTCGGTCACCCACGGCCCGGCGGCGTCGGCGGTCGCCGGCACCGGCCGCCAGTCCAGCGTGAACAGGCCGTCCACCCGGGACCGGAGCTGGTCGGGGTCGGCCGGCCGGGTGACCAGGGACGCGACGTCGAGCACCGGGGCGCCGGCCGGGTCGGCGACGGCCACCCGGATCCGGTCGCCGTCGGCGCTGAGCCGGACCCGCACGGTCGTGGCCCCGGTCGCGTGCACCCGGACACCGGTCCAGGCGAACGGCAGCGCCACCGGCCCGTCCGGCCGGTCGAGCAGCAGCGGGTGCAGCGCGGCGTCGAGCAGCGCCGGGTGGACGCCGAACCCGTCGACCGTCCCGGCCGCCTCGGGCAGGGTCACCTCGGCCAGCAGGTCACCGCCGTCCCGCCACACCGCCCGCAGGCCCCGGAACGCCGGCCCGTAGTCGTACCCGGCCGCGGCCGCGGTGTCGTAGAAGCCGGTCAGGTCGACCGGCCGGGCGCCCGGCGGCGGCCAGGCGCCGGACCAGCCGGCCGGCTCGTCCGCGACCGGCCCGAGGGTCCCGGTGGCGTGGCCGACCCACTCGCCGACCTCGTCCCGGTCGAGGCGCGAGTACACGGCCAGGTCGCGGCGGCCGTCCGGGCTGGCCGCACCGACGACCACCTGCACGGTGCGGGTGCCGGACAGCAGCAGCGGCGCCTGCAGGGTCAGCTCCTCGACCCCGGCGCAGCCGACCTCGTCGGCGGCCCGCGCCGCCCAGTCCACCAGCACCGCGCCGGCCACCAGGGTGCTGCCGGAGACCGCGTGCTCGCCCACCCAACCGCCGGCCGACAGCCGTCCGGTCAGCAGCACGCCACCGGCCGCGAGCGGCACGACGACCGGCAGCAGCCCCGGCCGCGCCGGCCCGCCGGCGGACGCGGCGACCGGCAGCCAGAACCGCTGCCGCTGGAACGCGTACGTCGGCAGGTCGACCAGCCGCCCGCCGGCCAGCCACGGGGCCCAGTCCACCGCGACCCCCGCCACGTACGCCTGCCCGAGCGCCCGGGCGACCTGGACCAGGCCGCCCTCGTCCCGGCGCAGCGTCGGCACGGTCACCGCGTCCACCCCGGCCCGCTCGAACGTCTCCTGCAGACCGACCGTCAGCACCGGGTGCGGGCTCGCCTCCACGAACACCCGGTGACCGTCGGCCAGCAACGCCTCGACCGTCTCGGCGAACCGGACCGGCTGCCGCAGGTTGCGCACCCAGTACGCCGTGTCCAGGCCGGCCGGGTCGACCGGTCCGGCCGAGACGGTCGAGTAGAACGCGGTCTCGGTGCCGGCCGGCGCGATGCCGTCGAGGACCCGGGTGAGCTCGTCGGTGAGCTGGTCGATCTGGGGTCCGTGGGAGGCGTAGTCGACGTCGATGAGCCGGGCGCGGGCACCGGTGGCCGCCACGGCCGCCACGACCTCCGCCACCGCCCCCGGCGGGCCGGAGACCACGGTGGACGACGGTCCGTTGACCGCGGCGACGACGACGCCGTCGCGGCCGGCGATCAGCTCCCGGGCCTGTTCCTCGCTGATGGCGAGGGACGCCATCGCCCCGTGCCCGGCCAGCCGCCGCAGCGCCCGCGACCGCAGCGCCACAACTTTCGCGCCGTCCTCCAACGACAGGGCACCCGCCACGCAGGCGGCGGCGATCTCACCCTGCGAGTGCCCGACGACCGCGGCCGGGACGACGCCGTGAGAGGCCCAGACCGCGGCCAGGGACACCATCACCGCCCACAACACCGGCTGCACCACATCCACCCGGGCCAACTCCGACCCGTCACCGCGTAGCACCGCGGTCAGTGACCAGTCCACGTGCGGGGCC
>CADCTP010000344.1 GCA_902805565.1 uncultured Mycobacteriales bacterium | reverse complement strand
GTCCTCGCTGGTCAACGCGCTGGCCGGGGAGCAGGTCTCGGCGGCGGGGGTGCGCCGGCCGACGACGTCGTCGACCACGGCGGTGATCTGGGGCGCGGACGGCGCCGGCGAGCTGCTGGACTGGCTCCAGGTGCCGCGCCGGCACGCCGCCGGCCCGCGGTCGCCGTACGCCGGGGACGGGCTGGTGCTGCTGGACCTGCCGGACTTCGACTCCGTGCGGGAGGCGCACCGGCTGGAGGTGGACCGGCTGGTGGAGCTGGTCGACCTGCTGGTCTGGGTGCTGGACCCGCAGAAGTACGCCGACGCCGCGCTGCACGACCGCTACCTCAGGCCGCTGGCCGGGCACGGCGAGGTGATGCTGGTCGTGCTCAACCAGGCCGACCGGCTCGACCCGGCGTCCCGGGACGCCTGCCTGGCCGACCTGCGCCGGCTGCTGGCCGCGGACGGCCTGACCGACGTGCCGGTGCTGGCGGTGTCCGCGCTGACCGGGCTGGGGCTGGACGACCTGCGGGCCGCGCTGGCCGCCCGGGCCGACGCCCGGCAGGCGTCGGTGCGGCGGCTGGAGGCCGACCTGGGCCGGACCGCCCTGGCGCTGGCGCCGGCGTGCCCGGCCGACGGCCGCTCCGGCGTCCGCAAGGAGGACCGGGCCACGCTGGTCGACGCGCTCACCGCCGCGGCCGGCGCCGCGACGATCGCCGCCGCGGTCGACCGCGGGCACCGGGCCCGGGCCGCCACGGCGACCGGCTGGCCGTTCACCCGCTGGCTGCGCCGGCTCCGCCCGGACCCGTTGCGCAAGCTCCCGCCGATCCCGAACGAGCTGGTCCGCACGGGCCTGCCCGGCCCGTCGGCGGTGCAGCGGGCCCGGGTGGACACGGCGCTGCGGACGCTGACCGACCGGGCCACCGAGGGGCTGCCGGAGCCGTGGCCGCGGGTGGTCCGGCAGGCCGCGACCGAGTCCACCGCGGAGCTGCCCGACCTGCTGGACCGTGCGGTCGCGGGGACCGACCTCGGGGTGGACCGGCGGCCGCGGTGGTGGCTGCCGGTCGGCTTCCTACAGGCGGTGCTGGCGGTCGCGGCGATCGCCGGACTGGTGTGGCTGGCGGCGTTGTTCGCGCTGGAGTGGTTCCGGCTCCCGGAGCCGCCGACCGCCGACGTCGGGGTGCTCCCGCTGCCGACCCTGCTGCTGGTCGGCGGCCTGCTGGCCGGCCTGCTGCTGGCATTGCTGGCCCGCCGGCTGGCCGCGATCGGTGGCCGGCGCCGGGCCCGGACCGCCCGCCGCCGGGTGCGCGCGCGGGTCGAGGAGGTCGCCGAGACCCGGGTGCTGGCGCCGGTCGAGGAGGAGCTGGCCGTGCACGGGCGCCTGTGCACCGCGGTCGGCCGCCTGACCTGACCCGTCCTTCCTCGCCGTGCGGCTGCTCGACCGGTGGCGGGTCGACGTGGGCGCGCTGCGGCGGTCCCTGGTCGGGCACCGGGAGCGCCGCGCGAGCTGACGGGGCCGGCCGGGCGGGTGTCCCGCCCGGCCGGCCCCGCCGTGCGGTCAGCCGGCGGCGCAGGTCAGCGCGGGGGTGCCGGCGGCGGGACCGGAGCCGATGAAGCCGAAGGTGGTGCGGGCGCCGGCGGCGAGCCGGCCGTTGTGGTCGACGTTGCGGGCGGTGACCCGGCCGGCGGCCGTGGTCAGCGTGGCGTTCCACCAGGAGGCGACGCCCTGGCCGGCCGGCAGCGCCCAGCCCACCGTCCAGCCCGCCAGCGCGGCGCTGCCCGCGGTCACGGTGACCTCGGCCTGGAAGCCGCCCTGCCACTGGTTGACCACCCGGTACGCCGCGCCGCACGCCCCCGACGGCGGCGGGGTCGGGGTCGGCGAGACCGTCGGCGACGGGGCGGTCGGCGACGGGCCGGGTCCGGTGCCGTACACCGACGCCTCCCGCGCGGTCGCCCGCAGGCCGTTCGGGCCGTCGATGACCCGCTGGCCCCAGGCGGTGGGCCGGGCCGGGTCGAACCCGGTGACCATGTCCAGGTACTCCACCCCGCCGCCGTTGCCGCTCCACGACCAGGCCAGCCAGCCGATGCCGTTCGCCTGCGCGTACGACATGATCGTGTTCTCGTCCGGGTTGCCGTCGGAGTGGTCGAAGCCGAACTCGCCGACCACGACCGGCAGCCCCGCGGTCCGGAACCGGCCCAGGTAGTCGGTCACCTCGGCCGCGGTGTCGAACACGCCGTACATGTGGATCGAGAAGACCGTGTTGCGGTCCGGGTCGGCGGCGAAGACCGCGGGCGCGTTGTCCCGCATCTCGAACCGCCAGTCCTGGCCCCAGTTCGGCGCGTCCACCAGGAGCGTGTGGCGCAGGCCGGCCGCCCGCAGCTTGGCGATCGCGTTCGAGGTGGCGGTGGTCCAGCTCGGGGTGACGGGGTTGTTGCCGTACGGCTCGTTGCCGATGTTGACGATCACGTACGGCTCCTGGCCGGCGAGCACGCCGCGCAGGCCGATCCAGTAGTCGGCGGCGGCGTCCAGGGTCGTGGCCCCGGACTGCTCGCCGTAGCCGGTGGTGTCGTGGTTCTCCAGCACGCAGATCAGCCGGTTGGCCTTGCAGCGCGCGATCACGTCGGCGACGTCGGCGGCGGTGTTCGCGGTCCACCGGCCGCCGCTGAGCACGACCCGCACCGAGTTGGCGCCGGCCGCCTTGATGTCGGCGAACGCCCCGGTCCGGCTGGGGTACCAGGCGTGCGGGTGGCTGGCCCCGCGCAGCACGAACGTGCTGCCGTTGGCGTCGACCAGCCGGCCGCCGGACACCGAGAACCCCGCGGCGGCCTGCGCCGGGGACGGTGCGACGGTCAGTGACACGGCGGCCGCGGCGACCGCCACGGCCAGGGTGAGCAGAGTCCTGCGCATTGATCCGTGCTCCTCCGGACGGAGCTCGGGTCGCCGCAACCCTCGCTGATCGCGATGTACGAGACTGCACGGTAACCAATCCGCGCTGTCCCGTCACTGCACCTGCCGGGTGGTCGGGGCCGGGTCATCCTGGCGGACGGTGAGCGAGCCGGTCCCGACGATCCCCGGGCGCGACGCCCCGGCCCCGCCCGCACCGGCCGTCCCGGCGATCCGAGCGACGGTTGACACGGTTCGGGCGCCCGTGTTCTGTGAAGCCATGGCATCGGGCGTGGCGCTGGTGGGACGTCCCCACGTCGACCTGCGCCGGTGCGCGAGCGCGCTCTGTCCCGGCTGACGCCGCCCCCGTCAGCCGACCTCCCGGAGTCCTCGTGTCCCTGCACGTCCACTGGTTCCTGCCCACGTCCGGAGACAGCCGCGAGGTGGTCGGCATGCTCGCCGACGGCACCCGCAGCGGCGGCGGCACCGGCCGCGACCCCGACATCGACTACCTGGCCCAGGTCGCGCGGGCGGCCGAGCAGGCCGGCTTCGAGGCCGTGCTGACCCCGGCCGGCCTGGTCTGCGAGGACGCCTGGCTGATCACCGCCGCGCTGACCCGGGAGACCACCCGGCTGAAGTTCCTGGTCGCGTTCCGGCCCGGGTTCCTGTCCCCGACGCTGGCGGCGCAGATGGCCGCGACGTACCAGCGGCTGTCCGGCGGCCGGCTGCTGCTGAACATCGTGACCGGCAGCGACCCGGACGAGCAGCGCCGCTACGGCGACTTCCTCGACCACGACCAGCGGTACGCGCGGACCGAGGAGTTCCTGCACGTCGTCCGCGGCGCCTGGTCCGGCGAGCCGCTGGACTTCGACGGGCGGCACTACCAGGTGCGCGGAGCCACCGTGCTGCGCCCGCCGGACCCGCTGCCGACCGTGTTCTTCGGCGGCGCGTCGCCGGCCGGCCAGCGGGTCGCCGCCCGGCAGGCCGACGTCTACCTGTCCTGGGGCGAGCCGCCGCCCGCGGTCGCCGAGCGGGTCGCCGGGGTCCGGGCGCTGGCCGCCGAGCAGGGCCGGGAGCTGCGCTTCGGCATCCGGCTGCACGTCATCGCCCGGGACACCTCCGCCGAGGCGTGGGCGGAGGCGGACCGGCTGCTCGCCGCGATGGACCCGGCCGCCATCGCCGCGGCCCAGGCCCGGTTCGCCGGCGGCGAGTCCGAGGGGCAACGCCGGATGGCCGCGCTGCACGGCGGGGACCGGGGGCGGCTGGAGGTGTATCCCGGCCTCTGGGCCGGGTACGGGCTGGTCCGGCCGGGCGCGGGGACGGCGCTGGTCGGCAGCCACGCCGAGGTCGCCGACCTGATCGCCGAGTACGCCGCGGCCGGCATGGAGCACGTCATCCTGTCCGGCCAGCCGCACCTGGAGGAGGCGTACCGGGTCGGTGAGGGCGTGCTGCCCGAGCTGCGCCGGCGTGGCCTGCTCGGCCCGGCCCGGGCCGGCGTACCGCGGCTGCTGCGGGCGGCCGCGTCGTGACCGGCGCGCTCGCGCGGACCCCGCCCCGCTCCGTTC
>CADCTP010000343.1 GCA_902805565.1 uncultured Mycobacteriales bacterium | reverse complement strand
GCGTCGCCACGTCGGCCGGGGTGTCCGCGTCCACGGCCAGGTCGACCAGCCGCACCGGGGCGTCCGCGGCGCGGGCCAGCGCGCCGGTCACCGCGCCGCCGGCGCGCAGCAGGTCCACCATCCGCACCGTCGACCCCGGCGGGTACGCGGACACGCCGGCCGCCGCGACGCCGTGGTCGCCGGCGAACACGACCACCCGGGCCCGCACCGGGTCCCGCGGCGGGTCGGCGCCCTGCACGGCGGCCAGCCAGCAGACCAGGTCGTCGAGCCGCCCGAGCGCGCCCGGCGGGCCGGCCAGCGCGGCCAGCCGCTCCCGGGCGGCCGCGCCGGCGCCGTCGTCCAGCGGCTCGACCAGCGTGGACAGCGCGTCGAGGTCGAGCGGTGCGGTCACGGGGTCCCTCCGTCGGTGCCGGCCGGGCAGGCTACCGGACCGCCCAGGCGGTCCCCGCGGCGCCGCCGGGCGTCGGTGCGCCCGGGCCGGGCCCGGTAACCTGCGCTGGTGACGTGGAGCTGGCGCTACCAGGACGCGGACGGCCGGCCGGTGCCGCCGCCCGCCGACGACGAGACGTTCACGGCCAAGGGCGACGCCGAGTCGTGGCTGGGGGAGACCTGGCGCGACCTGCTGGCGGCCGGCGTGGCCCAGGTCGTCCTGGTCGAGGACGACCGCGTCGAGTACACGATGCCGCTCACCCCCGCCGAGGCCTGACCCCGGCCCGGGAGCTCCCGGGCCGGGGACCCGCGCCGGCGGATCAGCCGCGGGCCGTCTTGCCCGGGTCGCGCTCGGCGACGTCGCCGAGGATCTCGTCGATGCGGGCGAGCACGCCGTCGTCCAGCCGCACCCCGGCCGCCTTGACGTTCTCGGTGACCTGCTCGGGCCGGCTGGCCCCGATGATCGCGGCCGACACGTTCGGGTTCTGCAGCACCCAGGCGATCGCCAGCTGCGCCATCGACAGCCCGCAGTCCTCGGCCACCGGCCGGAGCCGCTGCACCCGGGTCAGCACCTCGTCGGTCAGCATCCGCTTCACGAACTGCCCACCGGTCTGGTCGGTCGCCCGCGACCCGGCCGGCGGCGCCTCGCCCGGCTTGTACTTCCCGGTCAGCACGCCCTGCCCGATCGGGGACCAGACGATCTGCCCGAGCCCCTCGCGCTCGCAGGCCGGCACGACCTCGGCCTCGATGACCCGCCACAGCATCGAGTACTGCGGCTGGTTGGACACCAGCTGCACGCGCAGTTCCCGGGCCAGCGCGGCGGCCGCGGTGATCTCCTCGGCCCGCCACTCCGAGACGCCGAGGTAGAGGACCTTGCCCTGTCGGACCAGGTCGGCGTACGCCGACATGGTCTCCTCCAGCGGGGTCGTGCTGTCGTACCGGTGGGCCTGGTAGACGTCGAGGTGGTCGGTGCCGAGCCGGCGCAGGGAGGCGTGGCAGCTCTCGATGAGGTGCTTGCGGCCGAGGCCGCGGTCGTTCGGCCCGGGCCCGGTCGGCCAGTACGCCTTGGTCAGCAGCTCGTAGCTCTCCCGGCGCACGCCCTGCAGCGCCCGGCCGAGGACCGACTCGGCGCGGGTGCCGGCGTACACGTCCGCGGTGTCGAAGGTGGTGATCCCACCGTCGAGCGCGGCCCGCACGCAGGCGTGCGCGGCGTCCTCCTCGACCTGGCTGCCGTGGGTGATCCAGTTGCCGTACGCGATCTCGCTGACGGTGAGGCCGCTGCGGCCCAGTCGACGGAATTCCACCCGGCGAGCCTAGGCCGGACGCGCCCGGGCCGCCGATCGAGGTCAGATCGGCTGGCCGACGGCCACGGCGGGCTTCGGCGCCCGCCAGCGGCGGATCATCGTGGCCCGGGTAACGCCGTAGAACACCAGCGAGCGCATCCGCACCTCGGTGTCCGGGAACCGCTGCCGGACCAGCTTGCGGATCCGGAAGCCGAGCACGATCGAGTCGACGACCAGCAGCAGCAGCACGGTCAGCCACAGGCTGGTGATCGCCGCCTTGACCTGCACGCTCGGGATCAGCAGGCCGATGAAGTAGATCACCGCGGTGAACAGGAACAGCACGCCGGCGTTGCGCCGCGAGTCCACGATGTCCCGGACCAGCTTGCGCTCCGGGCCGCGGTCGCGGGGCATCAGGTAGCGCTCGTCGCCGTTCATCATCCCGGCGCGCATCTCGGCCCGGCGCTCCGCGCCCTGCTCCCGCATCCGCCGGTACGCCTCGCGGCGGGTCTTCGGCGGCGGGGCGACCGGACCGGTGCGGCGCTTCTGGGCCTCCCGGCGGCGCGGCGTCGGCCGGCCCTTGCCGGTGGGCCGGCGGGGGTCGGTGCCGTCCACCGCGGGCACCGGCTCGATCTCCTCGACCTCGGCCGGGGCGTCGTTCCGGCGGCGCAGCAACCTCACCCCGGCAAGCCTAGTGCAGTGCGCGCGCGCAACCCCAAGGCGGCCGGTCCCGGACGTCCCGGTGACCGATCCGACGAGGAGGCCGGCCGGTGTCCCCCCGGCCGCCGTCCGGGCCGGCGGCGACCGCCCCGGCGGGCGGGACGGCGCCGCGCTGCCCGCCGCCCGCCGGAACCGCGGTCAGCGCCGGCCGATCACGGCAGGGCCAGCATCTGGTCGAGGGCGGCGCGGGCGTACCGCGCCGTCTCCGGCTCGACGGTGATCCGGTTCACCACCTGCCCGGCGGCCAGCGACTCCAGCGTCATGACCAGGTGCGGCAGGTCGATGCGGTTCATCGTCGAGCAGTAGCAGACGGTCTTCTCCAGGAACACGACCTGCTTGTCCGGGTGCCGCTTCGCCAGCCGCTGCACCAGGTTGAGCTCGGTGCCGACCGCGAACGCGGTGCCCGGCGGGGCGGCCTCGACCGCGCGGATGATGTATTCGGTCGAGCCGACCTGGTCGGCCGCGGTGACCACCTCGTGCCGGCACTCCGGGTGCACGATCACCTGCACGCCCGGGATCCGGGCCCGCACGTCCGCCACCGCGTCCAGCCGGAACCGGCCGTGCACCGAGCAGTGCCCCCGCCACAGGATCATCCGGGCCTTCCGCAGCGCCTCCGGGGTCACCCCGCCGCCCGGCTTGTGCGGGTCGAACAGCACGCAGTCCGCCAGCGACATGCCCATCTCCAGCACCGCGGTGTTGCGGCCCAGGTGCTGGTCGGGCAGGAAGAGGACCTTCTCCGCGCCGCGGTCGCCGTACGCCCACTCCAGCGCGCGCCGCGCGTTCGAGGAGGTGCAGACGGTGCCGCCGTGCCGGCCGGTGAAGCCCTTGATGGCCGCCGAGGAGTTCATGTACGTCACCGGCACCGTGACGTCCGCCACGCCCGCGTCGGCCAGCACGTCCCAGGCGTCCTCGACCTGGTCGAACGTCGCCATGTCGGCCATCGAGCAGCCCGCGGCCAGGTCCGGCAGCACGACCTGCTGGCGGTCGGAGGTGAGGATGTCCGCGCTCTCGGCCATGAAGTGCACGCCGCAGAACACGATGAACTCCGCGTCCGGCCGGGCCGCCGCCTGCTGGGCCAGCTTGAACGAGTCGCCGGTCACGTCGGCGAACTCGATGACCTCGGCCCGCTGGTAGTGGTGCCCCAGCACGAACGCCCGGTCGCCGAGCGCGGCCCGCGCGGCCCGGGCCCGCTCCACCAGGGACGGGTCGGACGCGTCCGGCAGGCCGCCCGGACAGTCCACCCCCCGCTCGGAGTCCGGGTCGGACCCCCGCCCGAGCAGCAGCAGCGCCAGCGGTGTCGGGCTCACACCGGCGGGCAGATCGAGGTCCTCAACCGAGGTCATGGCGTCATCCTCCCTGTCCATCCTCCCCAACACGACCGGGTCGGCCCGATTCCCGGCGCCTGCGACACTGCCCCGGTGCGGGTGGTGGTGGCGCCGGACTCCTTCGGCGGGACGCTGACGGCGGTCGAGGCCGCGGCGGCGGTGCGGGCCGGCTGGCTGCGGGCCGCGCCCGGCGACGAGGTGCTGGCGCTGCCGCTGTCCGACGGCGGCCCCGGCTTCGTCGACGTGCTCGGCACGGTGCTGCCCGGCCGCACGGTCCCGGTGCCGACGACCGACCCGCTGGGCCGGCCGGCCCTCGGCGCGGTCCTGCTCGCCGGCGACACCGCGTACGTCGAGTCCGCGCAGGCCATCGGCCTGCACCTGCTCCACCCGGCCGAGCGGGACCCGCTGGTCACCACCTCGTACGGGCTCGGGGCGCTGGTCGCGGCGGCGGTCGAGGGCGGCGCCGGCACGGTCGTGCTCGGGCTCGGCGGGTCGGCCACGAACGACGCCGGCGCCGGCATGCTGGCCGCGCTCGGGGTGGTGCCGCGCGACCTCGGCGGCGCCGCGCTGCCGTACGGCGGCCTGGCGCTGGCCGCGCTGGACCGGCTGGACGGCATGCCGCAGCTGCGCGGCGCCCGGCTGGTCGCCGCGACCGACGTGGACAACCCGCTGTGCGGGCCGCACGGCGC
>CADCTP010000342.1:2507-13242 GCA_902805565.1 uncultured Mycobacteriales bacterium | reverse complement strand
CGGCCCGGCCGACATTTACAAGTCGGTGGCCGACATCCGGGACGCCGAGTCGCTGGGCAAGGTGCGCGAGTACAAGAAGCAGCTCAAGGCCGCCGCCAAGGCCAAGGACTGATCCGGAGCACGGTCGGGCGGTAACCTCCAGGCGTGGCGTACGAGCGCATCACCGTGAACCCGGCCCAGATGGGCGGCTTGCCGTGCATCCGAGGGATGCGGGTCACCGTGAGCGCGGTGCTGGGGCAGTTGGCGGCCGGGCAGTCGGTCGAGGATGTGCTGGCCGACTTCCCGTACCTGGAGCGTGAGGACGTGTTCGCCGCGCTGGAGTATGCCGCGGCCGCGGTCTCCGAGCGTGAGCTCCCGCTGGCGCAGCCGGCGTGAGGTTCGTCGTCGACGCGAACCTTTCTCCGAAGGTCGCCGGCTACCTGCGCGACGGTGGGCACGACGCGGTGCACGTGGCCGAGGTCGGCCTGCTGTCCGCGGACGATTCCGTGATCATGGACTGGGCTCGTGAGCACCAGCGGGTGATCATCTCCAACGACTCGGACTTCGGCACCCTGCTGGCGCAGCAAGGGGCCGCCGATCCGTCGTTCGTGCTGTTCCGGCAGCTCCAGGACCGCAAGGCCGACGGATTGGTCGCGTTGTTGCTCGCCAATCTCGACGCGGTCGCTGATGACCTCACAGCCGGCGCCGTGGTGACGCTGACACCGCGGCACCTCCGGGTCCGGCCACTGCCGATCCGTCGAGCGACGTGATCCATCGTCCATGAGGGTGTTGCGATCAGCAGATCCCGTTGGAGAAGGCGTTCTCCTCGCCGTACGTGCTGACCGAGCGGCTCGGGCACGTCCCGGACGCGGCGGAGCTGGCCGGGATGGCTGAGGACGAGTTGGTGGCGGTCTTCTCGACGCCGCCGGCGTTGCACCGGTTCCCGGGGTCGATGGCCAAGCGGGTTCAGGCGATGTGTCAGCTGGTGGTGGAGCAGTACGACGGGGACGTGTCCCGGGTCTGGACGCAGGCCGCGGACGGCAGGGACCTGCTGAAGCGGCTGTCCGGGCTGCCGGGGTTCGGGAAGCAGAAGGCGCAGATCTTCCTGGCGCTGCTGGGCAAGCAGTACGGCGTGGACGTGCCGGGCTGGCGGGAGGCGGCGGGGGAGTTCGGCCCGGCCGACACCTACAGGTCGGTGGCCGACATCCGGGACGCCGAGTCGCTGGGCAAGGTGCGCGAGTACAAGAAGCAGCTCAAGGCCGCCGCCAAGGCCAAGGACTGATCCGTGGTTCCGGGGAGTGTCGGGTCCTGGTGGCGACGGCGTGCTCGGTGACGCGGCCGTGAGCCGGGTCATCGTCGTCACCGGGATCATGGCGGCCGGGAAGTCGACGGTGGCGGAGGTGCTCGCCCGGCGGTCGGACCGCGCCGTGCACCTGCGCGGCGACGTGTTCCGGCGGATGATCGTGTCCGGGCGGGCGCCGATCACCCCGGTGCCGAGCGCGGAGGCGACCCGGCAGTTGGAGCTGCGGTACCGCCTGGCGGCGCAGGCCGCGGAGACGTACTTCCGGGCCGGTTTCACCGTCGTGCTCCAGGACGTCGCGCTGGGCCCCGCCGTGCCCTTCCTGGTCGACCTGATCCGGGTGCGGCCGCTCCACCTGGTCGTGCTCGCCCCGGATCCGGACGTGGTCGCCCGGCGCGAGGCCGGCCGGGCCAAGACCGGCTACGGCGACGGATGGACGCCGGCCGGACTCGACGCGGCGTTGCGGGACGGGACACCCCGGCTGGGACTGTGGCTGGACACGTCCCGCCAGACGCCGGAGGAGACCGCGGACGCGGTCCTGGCACGCCTGCCCGACTCCGCCATCGCGTAGGGCTGGACGCCGGCTGCCCGGCCGGGTCCGGGCGTACGAGCGGCGGTCGACCGCCGCCGGATCGGGAGCTGAGCCGCCCGGCCGGGTCCTGGGTCGGCCGTACGGCCGATGTCCCGGCCGCCGCCCGGCCGGCGGACCAGCACCGGCCCCGGCCGTGCGGGCGGGTGAATCGGGACACTGTGGGGTGCGGCGGTCCGGGCGCGGTGGGACCATGGGGAGTGGCCCCGCCTGACCTCGGCGGAGTCCGGGGAGGCGTTTCCGTAGTGAGTTCCATCAGGGACCGGGCAGACGAGCCGGTGCTCATCACCGAGGCCGCGCTCAGCCTGGACGACCAGTTCCGCGCCCGCCGCCGGAAGTACATGATCATGATGAGCACCCGGGCCGCCTCGCTGGTCCTCGCGGCCGTGTTCTACCAGACCTGGTGGCTGCTGGCGATCTTCATCGCCGGTGCCGCCGTGCTGCCGTGGATGGCCGTCCTCATCGCGAACGACCGGCCGCCGAAGAAGGCCGAGAAGGTCAACCGGTACGGCGGTCACCCCGATCCGGCCCGCGCGATCACGTCAGCACCGGGCGATCGGCGCGTCATCGAAGGTTAGGGCGCATTGCACAAGCCTTGATCGGAAATGTCCGCCGTGGGTAATTCCTGACACCAGAGAAGAGCCCTCAGGGCACGAGATTGTTGCACTGTGCTGCAGCCCTGATACAGACTCGACCTAATCCTCTGATGAAACTCACCCCGTGCCGCCATCTCCGAATCCTTCCGTCCAGAGGCGACGCCTTTCGTTCGGCGCGGTCGTCCGCGCGAAGCGCAAGTCGCTCGGCCTGTCCCAGGAGAAGCTCGCCGAAAAGGCGGGCTGCGACCGGCAGTCGATCAACCGGGTGGAGAATGCGGCGTACTCGCCGTCCCTCGACCGGGTGTTCAAGCTCGCCGATGCCCTCGGCATGAGCCTGTCGGACCTCTTCGACGAGTTCGACCGCGCCGACTCGGCCAACCTGGGACAGCCCGGGGCCGAGCGCCGCGAGCCCCCCAGGGCGAGCCATCCGCTGGGGGAGCGCGCGGCCAGCGGCTGAGCGCCCCCGTAGGGCGGCGGTCCCCGGACCGCCGCCGTCGCCCGCACCCCCGGGGGTCGGGCGGTCAGGACGCGTCGGCGCGCAACGCCTCCGCGGCCCGGGCCGCCTCGTAGAGCACCCCGGCCAGGTCCCGTTCGTCGGTGCCGCGCGCCGACTCCAGCAACCGGCCGATCGTCGACCAGTCGTCGAGGACGCAGGCCAGGTGCCGGGCCACGTACACCGGCAGTCGGAGGACGACGGCCGGCACCGGCACGCCCTCCTCGGGGTCCCACAGGCCGTCGCCGTCGATGGTGACGTCGACGACGTCCTCGACCAACCACCTCCGTGGCACAGCCTGCTCCGGGATGGTACGGACGTCGCGTGGGCGCAGGTGCTCGACCGTCACGCTGAGCGAGCATGCCGGTGCAAGGGGCGAACTGTCCAGACCCGTTGGTGTGGACCCGGCAAAAAACTCTGGCCGGCGCGCCTCCGGCAGGGGCGGGATGGCACCATCGTGGGATGACCACGCCGCAGAATCCGGGGCCCGGCACGGCCGTCGAGGAGCGCACCGACGTCCGGCCCGACCTCGACCTCCGGCCCGAGCCGGGCGACTCCGAGCGGTTCTCGCACTACGTGCCGAAGAACAAGCTCATGGAGGCGCTGGTCAACGGCACCCCGGTCCGGGCGCTGTGCGGCAAGATCTGGACCCCGTCCCGGGACCCGAAGAAATACCCGGTCTGCCCGGAGTGCAAGGAGATCTGGGAGCAGCTGCCGCCCGGCGACGACGGCGACGGCGACCCGGACCGCTAGTCCCCGGGCGCCGCTAGTCCCCGGGCGGCGGCGCGACCCAGCGGGACGCGCCGTGCTCGGCGACCCCGTCCGCCCGGGCCTGCTCGGCCGACGCGGCGGCTGCCACGGCGCGGCGGTCCCGGCGGCGCACGGTCGGCCAGGTCTGCTCGATCGCCGCGTCGAGCGCCGCCCCGAGCAGCACCGCGAGCGCCAGGACGTAGAAGAACAGCAGGGCGCCGATCGGGGCGGCCAGCGCGCCGTAGGTGAAGCCCTGGTCGACCACGAAGCCGATGTACGTCCGCAGCGCGAAGCTGCCGCCCACGAACACCAGCCCGGCCAGGATCGCCCCCGGGAAGCCGCGCAGCCACGGCAGCCGCCGCGGCGGGGCCAGGTGGTAGAAGCCGACCAGGCCCAGCAGCAGCAGGAAGGCGACGGTCGGCCAGTAGACCGTCTGGACCACCATCTCCACGTCCTCGCGGACCGACTCCGGGAAGAAGCTCACCAGCCGGCCCGGCCCGAGCACCATGATCGGCAGCAGCACCACGCCGATCACCACGGTGAGCAGGTAGAGCCACAGCGCCAGCAGCCGGCTGCGGACGGCGCCGCGCATCTCCCGCATGCCGTACGCGATCGTGACCGTGTTGACGAACGTCGCGGTCGCCGACGAGCCGGCCCACAGGCCCAGCAGGAAGCCGACGCTGACCACCTCGGCGCGGCCGTCGCGCAGCACCTGGTCCACCGTCGGGGCGATGACCTCGTCGACCACGCTGGGCGTGAACGCCCGGCTGAACGCGTCCAGCAGCTGCGCCTCGATCTGGTTGACCGTCTCGGCGCCGAGCATGCCGGACAGGAAGCCGATGCTGCCCAGCAGGGCCAGGAACAGCGGCGGCAGGGACAGCAGCTGCCAGAACGCCGCCTCGGCCGACAACCCGAGGATCCGGTCGTCCCACGCCTTGGCCAGGCTCTGCCGCAACACCGTGACGTATCGTTGGCGGGTCACCGGTCGGGCCACCTCCCGGACCGCCTCGGCCGCGCGCCGCGGCTGCGTCGAGCCGTTGCGCACGGCGCGGCGCATGGCGGCAGCACGCAGACGCCCGCGCCGCAGCACCGGGTCACGGGTCGCGGTCATCACCGGAAGTGTGCCCTTCCGGACCGCACCGGACACGCCGGCCCCGCCCGGCGCGCCGACGGGCGGCCGCCGGTACGGCCGCCGGGTAGGGTGGCGGAGCCCTCGGCGGGGATCCCCGGCCGGGGGTGCTCGCTGTCCGCCGCACGGCCGAGGGGGATCGTGACCGCCGCCGCTCAGACCGGGACCGCCCTGCCGTCGCTGCGCACGTGGCAGCGGCGCGCGCTGTCGACGTACCTGGTGCGCAGGCCGAGCGACTTCCTCGCCGTGGCGACCCCGGGCGCCGGCAAGACCACCTTCGCGCTCCGGGTCGCCGCCGAGCTGCTGTCCGACCGGACCATCGCGGCGGTCACCGTGGTCACCCCGACCGAGCACCTGAAGAACCAGTGGGCGCTGGCCGCGGCGGCCAACGGCATCCCGCTGGACCCCACCTTCCGCAACGCCGACGGGGCGACCGCGCGCGACTTCCGTGGCGCGGTGGTGACGTACGCGCAGGTGGCGGCGGCCCCGGCGCTGCACCGGGCGCGCACGGCCAACCGCCGCACGCTGGTCGTGCTGGACGAGGTGCACCACGCCGGCGACGCGCTGTCCTGGGGCGACGCGGTGCGGGAGGCGTTCGGGCCGGCCGTCCGGCGGCTGGCGCTGACCGGGACGCCGTTCCGGTCGGACGAGAACCCGATCCCGTTCGTCCGGTACGAGCACGAGCCGGACGGGGCGCTGCGCTCGGCCGCCGACCACTCCTACGGGTACGGCGAGGCGCTGCGGGACGGCGTGGTCCGCCCGGTGATCTTCCTGGCGTACTCGGGCGAGGCCCGGTGGCGCACCCGGGCCGGCGAGGAGCTGTCGGCCCGGCTCGGCGAGCCCGGCACCGCCGAGCACGTCTCCCGGGCCTGGCGGACCGCGCTGGACCCCAACGGCGACTGGATGCCGGCGGTCCTCACCGCGGCCAACCAGCGGCTGACCCAGGTCCGGGCGTCGATGCCGGACGCCGGCGGGCTGGTGATCGCCTCCGACCAGAACTCGGCCCGGGCGTACGCGCGCCGGCTGCGGGACATCACCGGCACCGAGCCGGCGCTGGTGCTCTCCGACGACCCCGGCTCGAGCGGCCGGATCGCGAGGTTCGGGGCGTCCGACGACCGGTGGATGGTCGCGGTCCGGATGGTGAGCGAGGGCGTCGACGTGCCCCGGCTCGCCGTCGGGGTGTACGCGACCTCGGCCTCCACCCCGCTGTACTTCGCCCAGGCCATCGGCCGGTTCGTCCGGGCCCGGCGGCCGGGGGAGACCGCGTCGGTGTTCCTGCCCTCGGTCCCGCCGCTGCTGCGGCTGGCCGGCGAGCTGGAGGCCGTCCGCGACCACGTCCTCGGCCGGAAGAAGTCGGCCGAGGACGAGGAGGGCAAGTGGGACGACGACCTGCTGGCCGCCGCGCAGCGCTCGAAGGATGAGCTGGGCGACGACGACAAGGCGTTCACCGCCCTCGGCGCGTCCGCGCACCTGGACCAGGTCATCTTCGACGGGGCGTCGTTCGGCACCGGGGCGACGCCGGGCACCGCCGAGGAGGAGGACTACCTCGGCCTGCCCGGGCTGCTGGAGCCGGACCAGGTCGCGACGCTGCTGCGGGCCCGGCAGGCCAAGCAGGTCGCCGCGCAGCGGTCCGCGCCGGCGGCGGTGGTCGTCCCGGTGCCCGCGGCGGCCCCGGTCGCCGCCCACGAGCGCCGCGCCGCCCTGCGCAAGCAGCTGAACGCGCTGGTCGCCGCGCACCACCACCGCACCGGCCGGGCGCACGGCACCATCCACAACGAGCTGCGCCGGCAGTGCGGCGGCCCGCCGACCGCGGTCGCCTCGGTCGAGCAGCTCGAGCAGCGGATCGCGACGCTCCAGTCCTGGTGACCCGCGGTCCCGGCCGGGGGCTCAGCCCGCGCGGAGGGCTCGCCGGGCCAGGTGGTCGGCGGCCCGGGTCGTCTCCGGCAGCCGGTGGCGGGGGCTGAGGGCCAGCACGTGCCCGGTCGCGGTGTCCAGGTCGATCCCCGAACCGACCGAGACGAACACCGGCCGGACCCCGTCCCGGGTCCGCAGCACCCGGCCGACCTCCTCGCCGTCGAGCAGCGGTGACCGGTCGCCCCTGCGCGGCCCTGGTTCGGCCCAGGAGCCGACCAGCGGGGTCTTCCCCACCCCGAGTGTCGGCAGGCCGGTCAGCACGCCCAGATGGCAGGCCAGGCACGCCGTCCCGGCCGGGCGCGCGGCGGCACCGGTCAGGCCAGGTCGGTCTGCGGGAGCTGGTCCTCGAAGTCGCAGGCCGCGACGACGCGGTGCCCCGAGGCACGGAGGAAGGCCATCAGGTCGGCCACGAACGCGACGACCTCGCCATCGGTCGCGCCGGCCGCGTACACGTCCACCTTGGTGGGCCAGCCGAGGAAGTCGGCGGCCGTGGTGTCGTCCTTGCCGAGGACGTCCAGCTCGATGCCGGGTAGGGCCAGCGACCGGCGGTCCGGGGTGACGGCGAACCGGGCGGCGAGGGCGGCGAGCACGGCGGCCGGGTCGGCGGCGTCGACGTGCAGGAAGCACTCCTGGTAGCGGTCGGACACGGCGGTCATTGAACCGGCAGCCAGGGTTCGTTGTCGAAGGGACCGCCGCGCCGGATGATCGACAGGTCGACCTCCCTGCCGAGGTCGCCCTCCAGCCCCCGGCGCAGGCCGCGCAGCCCGGCCTCACCCGCCTGGATCTTGCCGGTCTCCAGCGCGTGCAGCATCGTCCGCTCCTTGGCGCTGCCGGGGTTGGGGTTGCCGAACCGCTGCCGGACCATCTCCTCGAACCGGTCCGGATCGACCCGGACCCCGAAGTCGATGTCGGAGGTGGGCCGGGCCGAGTGCCCGGCCCGGCTGCCCTGTACGACGATGTCGTCGCCGAGGTCGCCGACCTCGCTCCGGATCCGTCGCGCGGCGTCGTCGAGCCGGCCGCGGGAGACGCCTTCGGGCAGGTTCCCGACCGCCCGGAACAGCCTGCCCTTGACCGCGTCGGGGATCGCCCGGTTGACGGCCTTGAGGGCCGGCGCGACGCCCGGGACCTGCTTGATCGCCCGCATCACGGGGCCCGCCGGCAGGATCGTGAGGGCGGCGTCGAGGGCCAAGGACTTCCAGTCGCCCTCGCCGGCCAGGCAGAGCGCGCCGTCGATGAGCAGGGCGGCCACGCCGGCGCCCATCGCGAACGGGGCCAGGAACTGCAGCCCGGGCACGAAGGACAGCACGCCGAGTACGGCTGAGACGCCCTTCAGGACGGTGGAGATGGTGGTGAGGACGTCGGCGTTGTCGGCGATCCAGCCCTTGACCGAGCTCCAGGCCCTCGACAGCCACCCCGGCTCCTTGTACGGCGCGTCGGCGACCCCACGGATCTCCCGGGCCGCCGCACCCGCCGCCGAACGGTGCTCCCCGTGCAACCGGCGGGCCTCGGCCAGCACCTCCTGCAACTCCGAACCGAGCGCGGTGGCCCGAGCGCGGGCGGAGTCGTACCGCGACCGCAACGACGCGAACTCCGCACTGCCCGCCGGCGCCCTCAGCCCGGCCAGCCGGTTGACCTCCGCCACCGCCACGGCCTCCCGCTGACGCAGCACAGCCGCCCGGGCCTCCAACTCCACCGCCCGACGCCGGCGGCCGAGGAGGTCGGTCGCGTACGCCGACAGGGTCCGCGCGGCGCTCCGGTGCGAGCTCGCGGCGACATCGAGGTCCCGGGGCAGGTCCTTGAGCTGCCCCCGGAACGCATCGGCCGCCTCACCGGTCCAGCCCGAGGAATTCAGCCGGGACACGCTCGCCGCGGCCGACCCGAAGACCCGGCCGGCGCCGGTCACGGCCTCGGCCGCCGATCCCAGCGCCCCGGCGTCCCCGGGCGCCGGGTCGAAGCCCAGGGCCGGGAACTCACGGATGGCCACGCGATGCCTCCCCGGTACGGTCGCGGCGGGCCGTGGACCCGCGGCCGGCAACGTTATAACATCGGCGACCGGTACGCCGCTATTGACCGGATTCGGGTGATTTCATGGGTGACGGGTTCTCGGTCGAGGTCGGCACGCTGCGGGCGCTGTCCGGTCAGCTCACCTCGATCGGCGAGCGGGTCTCGACCGCGCAGGACGGGATGTCCGGCCTCGGCGACGGGCAGACCGGCGACGGCGAGCTGACCGCCGCGGTGCACCACTTCACCGACAAGTGGGAGTACTCGCTGAAGAAGATCGGTGAGACCGCCCAGGTCGTGGCGGAGAAGGTCACCGCCGCCGCGGACGGCTACGAGCAGGTCGACACCGCGGTCGCCGACGCGGCCGCGGGCCGCTCGTGACCGCTCCGGAGCAGGTCGTCGGGGTCGACCCGGCGGCGCCGCGACCGTCGATCGGCTTCCGGCTGGACGTGCCGGACGAGTTCACCTCGCTCGACCTCGACCCGGCGACCTCGGACGCCTCGATCGAGCGGCTGCTGGACGAGCGGTCGGCGAACGTGCCCGGGGCGGCGCGGCAGCGGGCCCGGGCCCGGCAGGTCCTGCAGCGGGTGGTGGCCGAGCACCGGGACGCGGGCGTGTTCCTCGCCGCGTTCCTGGCCGCGGCCGGGCGGTCGCCGGGGGAGATGATCGGGGCCAGCCTGACGCTGGCCTGGAAGCGGTTCGCCGGCGGGATCGACCTCGACGGGCTGGAGACCTTCTTCCGCGACGACGACCCGGCGCCGGGGGAGGACCCCGCGCTGCGCGAGGTCACCCGGGTCCGCCACCCGTACGGCGAGACCGTGCGGGTGCGCAACCGGCAGGCCGTCCCGGTGCCGCTGACCTCGCGGCGGCAGGAGGTGGCGATGGTGCAGCACCTGGTGCCGGCCCCGGCGCCGGCCGCGGGGTGGCTGGCCGTGCTCACCGCGTCCACCCCGGACGTCGCGGGCTCCGCCGACTTCGCCGAGCTGATCGGCCGGGTCGCCGACAGCCTGGAGTTCCTCGACGCCGACGGCGCCGTGCTGCCGCCGCCCGGCCCGCCGACCGGCACGATCGGCTTCGTCCCGACCGCCTGACGACCGGGTCGCGCGGGCCAGGGGGTGTGCGGGCCGGGTGTGCGGAGCCCCGGCCCGATCGGGATCGGGCCGGGGCTCCGGCGGACGGGCTAGGCGGAGTTGACGACCTCGGCGTCGACGGCGCGTAACGCTTCGTCGTACCGGCGGGTGTGGTGGCCGCAGAAGAACAGCTCACCCCCGCCGGACAGGGTGACGCGGGCGGTGGCGCGGGCCCCGCAGCGGTCGCAACGGTCGGCGGCGGTCAGGATGGCGGCGACGGTGTCCGGGATCAGGGTCGGAGTCATCGGGCTCTCCCCTCACGGCGGGCGCCCTGTCGGACGCGCTCGGTTCCTCTACCTTGCCCGTCGAATGTTCCCCCAGTGTTACGGGCTCCCGCCACCCGAGGGACATGTCGGACAAACCGGAGTAATTGCGCTAGGGTCCCGGGTCGAGGCGGAGGTGAGCGGTGACGACACGGGAGTTCCCCGCGCTGGGCTTCGATCCGGCACCCGGCGATCCGGGTTCGCTGGCGAGCGCGGCCGGCGGCGTGCAGGGTGCCGGCCGGGTCCTCGGCGACGCGGCCGCGAACGTGTCCCGGCTGAATTCCTCGGGCTGGACCGGTGCGGCGGCCGATGCGTTCCGGGGGCAGTTGAAGGACCTGCCCCGGGACCTGGACCTCGCCGCCCACTCGCACCGGACCGCCGCCCGCGCGCTGACCGACTACGGGCAGGCCCTGACGGCGCGGCAGCGTCGGGCGGTGGAGTTGGAGTCCCGGGCGGCTGTGCTGCGTCAGCGGGAGGCCGTGGCGGTGGCGGAGGTGAACAGGCTGGCCGGGCTGAGGGCGCCGGCGGGTAGTGCGGAGTTCGCGTCGTTGCGGTCGCGGTACGACTCCGCCCGCGCTCGGGCCACCGCGC
>CADCTP010000342.1:0-2497 GCA_902805565.1 uncultured Mycobacteriales bacterium | reverse complement strand
GGGTGCGGCGGCCCGGGAGATCCGTGGGGTCGCCGACGCGCCGTACAAGGAGCCGGGGTGGCTGTCGAGGGCCTGGAGCTCGGTCAAGGGCTGGATCGCCGACAACGCCGAGGTCCTGACCACCATCTCCACCGTCCTGAAGGGCGTCTCAGCCGTACTCGGCGTGCTGTCGCTGGTGCCGGGCCTGCAGTTCCTCGTGCCGTTCGCGCTGGCGGCCGGCGGGATCGCCCTGGCCATCGACGTGGCGGTCAAGCTGGCCACCGGCAAGGGGTCCTGGGCCTCGATCGGGATCGACGCCGCGCTGACCTTCATGCCGTGGGGCCGGGTGGCGTCGCTGGTGCGCCGCGCGCCGGGGGCGGCCCGGGCCCTGGACGCGGCCGGCGACCTGGTCAGCCGGGCCCGGTCCGGCCGCGGGGCGGCCGGCGGGATCGACGACGTGCTGCGCGGCAACCCGGTCAGCGGCATGGGGTCCACCGCGGTGCACAGCGGCAACGCGGGCAACTCGGTGGTCCGGCGGCTGTTCCCGGAGCTGGCCGAGACCAACCCGCTGTTCCGCCGTACGCCGCTGACCGACGGCTTCCCGCACGCCGGCGGAGCCGGCTTCCGCAACAACTGCCAGAGCTGCGTGGTGGCGGTCGACAACCAGCTCGCCGGCACCTCCACCGGCGCGGTCGAGCGCGTCTTCGGCCAGCACGACATCTTCGCCAGCCCGGCCTGGAAGCAGCAGATGGCCGACGCGGTCGGCACGCCGAACTCGTTCCGGCAGACGACCGGCTACGGCGACATCTACACCGAGCTGCAGCACGCCGGCGACGGCGCGCGCGGGATCGTGCACGGGATGCGCACCGGTCCCGGCGGGATGCCGGTCGCCGGCCACGTGTTCAATGTCGTGAACCGCAACGGGCGGGTCTTCTTCCTCGACGGGCAGACCGGGAAGCTCGCCTACCTGGAGAACTACTCCGGCGGCCTGGAGTTCCTGCGCACGAAGTGAGGGGCGAGATGCAGCTGGTGCAGGCCCGTGCGGCCGCCCAGGCCGAGCTGGACACGATGTCCTCGGAGACCAACCCGCTGCGGCTGGTCGACGACGCGGACGTGGCCGACGTCGGCTGGGGCTGGGTCTGGGCGTGGAACACGGCCCGCTGGTTCGAGACCGGCGACCCGGCGGACGTGGCGCCGCCCGGGGACGGGCCGATCGTGGTGGTCAAGGAGACCGGGGAGACCTTCCACCTCTGGTCCAGCCCGTCCTTCGACGAGCAGCTCCGGCAGTACGCGGAGGCCCGCGGCCTGCCGGCCCCGGCCCCGCTGGGCTGGTAGGACCCGGGCGGGTCCGGCCCCGGCGGCCCCGGTCGTGCCCGTGCGCCGGTCGGTCGGCCGGCCGGTGCCCCGGACGTGACGAGGCCGCCCAGGACAGCTGGGCGGCCTCGTTATCTGGTGGGTTGACGGGTCAGGCGTCCTCGGACTTCACGACCTCGGCCGCGACCTCGCGGATCTTCGTTTCGTACTCACGGGCGTGGTGGCCACAGAAGACCAGGTCGCCGCCACCCGGCAGCACCATCCGGATCTTGGCCTGGGCTCCGCAGCGGTCGCACCGGTCGCCCGCGGACGGCGGCGCAGGGGATGTCGTGGGCGTCAGAGTCGGCGTCACGGCGTTCCCTTCGAGTTGTCGGTCACGTGGGTGCAACTACCCGGGATCCGGCCACGTTCCCAGTTCAGCCGGTCGCGAACAGGAGAGAAGTGTCTCAGCCCCCGGAGGGAAACCGCCCGTCGCCACGCCACGAACACCCATCCGGCGCATCGGATCCCTTCCCGGACAAGCCGGAAGTGCCGGATGACCGACGCACAGTGACCGACTGTCGGCGCGTTCGCAGCAACGCCGGTGGGCCGGTCACCCTGCGGCGCGCACCCCGCGCAGCACGGGAAAGGCCCCGCACCGGAGGGGGTGCGGGGCCTTCGCCAGGTCGATCGGGTCAGTCCAGGTAGTCGCGCAGCACCTGGGACCGGCTCGGGTGGCGCAGCTTGGACATCGTCTTGGACTCGATCTGCCGGATCCGCTCCCGGGTCACCCCGTAGACCTGGCCGATCTCGTCCAGCGTGCGCGGCTGGCCGTCGGTGAGGCCGAACCGCAGCCGGACCACGCCGGCCTCCCGCTCGGACAGCGTCTGCAGCACCGACTGGAGCTGGTCCTGCAGCAGCGTGAAGGACACCGCGTCGACCGCGACGACCGCCTCGGAGTCCTCGATGAAGTCACCGAGCTGCGAGTCGCCCTCGTCGCCGATGGTCTGGTCCAGCGAGATCGGCTCCCGGGCGTACTGCTGGATCTCCAGCACCTTCTCCGGGGTGATGTCCATCTCCTTGGCCAGCTCCTCCGGGGTGGGCTCGCGGCCCAGGTCCTGGAGCAGCTCGCGCTGGATGCGGCCGAGCTTGTTGATGACCTCGACCATGTGCACCGGGATGCGGATGGTGCGGGCCTGGTCGGCCATGGCGCGGGTGATGGCCT